>JADEXV010000404.1 GCA_015206945.1 Nostocales cyanobacterium LEGE 12452
TTCAATCTCAAAAGGACGGCTCATGAGTATTCAAATTTATCAAGTTTGCTTCCCTCTATTATATGCAGCTTCATATTAAATTGGTATAAGATAAGCATTTGTAAATTTACATTAACCTGTATTTTATTAAGTTATATTAACTTGAAGATATATGTCCTGAAAAATTTATAATTCATGATGGAATTTCAACTGCACTTAAAACAAAATTTCCTCAAAAAAAGTAATTTTCACAACTTACATAAGATATGATCTAGGCTATAGATTTGATTGTAATTTGAGTAAGCGATCGCTCGCTGCTTGTAATGTCTCAGGTCTCTTGCTGAAGCAAAATCTGATTAACGAATGTCCTTTTTCTGGTTGGCTAAAAAAGCTGGAACCGGGAACTACAGCAATACCAATATTTTTAATCAGATGGTAAGTGAATTCAACATCTGTTTTATAGCCAAATTTGGAAATATCTGCAAGAACGTAATAGGCTCCTTTGGGAACGAAATAGGGAATACCAACTCGATCTAGAATTTGTAAAATGCTGTCTCGCTTCTGGTGATAAAGTTTGGCTAGTTCTTCATAATAGGATGGTGGGAGTTGCATGGCGGCAACTCCGGCTCGTTGCAATGGTGCAGGAGCGCCAACGGTGAGAAAATCATGGACTTTGCGAATCGCCCCTGTCAATTCGGGGTTTGCTAAAATGTAGCCGACTCGCCATCCAGTGACGCTGTAAGTTTTAGATAAACCATTAATAGTAACGGTGCGTTCTTCCATTCCGGGAAGGGTAGCTAGAGCAATATGTTGAGTGCCGTCATAGAGAATATGTTCATAGATTTCATCAGTGAACGCTAACACATCCCATTTTTGACAAAGTTCAGCAATTAAGGTGAGTTCTTCACGGCTGAACACTTTACCTGTGGGGTTGTGGGGTGTATTGATAATAATTGCTTTGGTATTGGCATTGAAAGCTTGACGCAACTGTGCTTCATCAAATGTCCAATGGGGAGGATGCAGTGTCACGTAGCGGGGTATAGCACCAGCTAAAATCGCATCGGGGCCGTAGTTTTCGTAATATGGCTCAAATACAATTACTTCGTCACCGGGATCGACTGTCGCTAGCATCACAGATGCCATTGCTTCTGTGGAACCACAGGTAACGGTGATTTGGGTTTCGGGATTGATATCTAAGCCGAGATACCAACGAACTTTGTTAGCGATCGCATGACGAAATGGGCGATCGCCCCAAGTAATGGCATACTGATTAACATCTGCCTCTATGGCCTGATATGCTGCCTGTTTCAACTCCAAGGGACAAGGAAAATCAGGGAACCCCTGCGCTAGATTTACTGCATCATGTTGCAGTGCTACCCGCGTCATTTCTCGAATCACCGACTCTGTAAACTGTTCTGCTTTCGCTGATATTTTTTGGCGCTTAATCTCACTCACCCCTATACCTCCGTTGATCTTTATTGCCGTTATCCGGGAATTTCTGTAAACCAGATTTAATTCATAATATCGATAGACTTATCGTAGTATAGTCAAATTCCAGATATAGGGGGAATGCAACCTTATAATCTATATACTTAATTATTGAGATTAATAGTCAATTATTGAAGTACCGATCCAGAATCATCATGAAATCTTTGCACCGTCCCGATCTGTATAGCTGGTCTAATTTCAATCCGGCAAGAAATATTGATTTCAATGGGATTGCCTGGATTCGCCCAGATGGCAATATCTTGATTGACCCAGTAGCCCTATCCAACCATGATTGGAATCATCTAAAATCCCTCGGCGGTGTGGTTTGGATTGTGCTGACGAATTCTGAGCATGTCAGGGCAAGTAAAGAAATTGCCGATCAAACTTATGCTAAGATTGCTGGCCCGATTGCAGAAAAAGACAGTTTTCCTATACCTTGCGATCGCTGGCTATCTGATGGTGAAGAATTTGTGCCAGGACTGGAGGTGATTGAACTCCAAGGTTCTAAAACTCCCGGTGAGTTGGCTTTGTTACTGGAAGAGACAACTTTAATTACAGGGGATTTAGTCCGGGCACGTAAAGCAGGTAGCTTGACGATTTTACCAGATGACAAGCTGCTGAATCGAGAAGAGGCTGTTGCTTCTATTCGCAGGTTGGCTCAACTGAGTCGAGTAGAAGCAGTGTTGGTGGGGGATGGTTGGCCAGTCTTTCGGGATGGACGCGATCGCTTAAAGGAACTTGTAGCGACGTTGTAAATGATTAGGGTAGCACAGCTAGCTATGCTACCCTACAGACGATTGTGGTTCAAATAAATCAAAAAGGCTCTCAGACGAAAATCAAACAACACCGTATCATGGTAGTTAGTAGCATTTCTGTCTGATACTTTCTTTTTTGCCATAAAAGAAGACCAGGTAATTAATATCCTGATTTACTGACGGCAGAATGCGAAAGCTTTTACTGATTTAACTAGTTGGAGAACGCTCATGTCAAAGGAAAGAAAAAGTAATAAAGAAGCTAAAAAACCTAAAAAAGATCCTAAAGACAAAAAGGAGAAAAAAGACCCAGGCAAATAGGACGATTTAGGTAAATAGTTCTAGCAAAGACCAAGAGTTGCATTTACTTAAATTGACAATACTTCGTCCAGAAACACTGAATAGGAAAAGTTATTGTCAAAAATTTATTCACCCTTGGCCAAGTATCAAAATCTGATGATTTAAGTTGTATGTGCGATGTTAGGACGGGATGTGATGCTTGATGGTGCAGCGTTAGCGACGCAGGAAGGTCTTGGCTCGCTAACGCTACGCTATCGGTGACACAACTTATTAAGCAGGCTCAAATTTCAGCGAAACACCGTTCATGCAGTAGCGCTTACCAGTGGGTGCGGGGCCATCATCAAAAACATGACCCAGATGACCACCACAACGACTACAATGCACTTCAGTTCTAGTCATAAACAACGACTTGTCTACAGTAGTGGCGATCGCACCTTCAATTGGATTAAAGAAGCTAGGCCAGCCAGTACCACTGTTAAATTTGGTGTCAGATGTAAACAGTGGTAGTTCACACGCAGCACAATAATAAGTACCCTTGTCGTATTCCTTATCTAATGGACTGGTGTGAGGGCGTTCAGTCCCATGTTTACGCAATACACTAAACTGTTCTGGCGTTAAAATCGTGCGCCATTCTGACTCTGGTTTGGTAACTTCAAATCCACTTTGAGAAGTTGTCATTGCTTGTGACCCCCAATTGATATACCTTGATAACAATGCTGTGCCGACTATGACTGCACCAGCCTGTAAAAAATAGCGTTTGTCCATATATCTATTATTTTCTATTTTCCGGTTCACTGGGCAATCGACTCCAGTACGGAATTCCCTACATGAATGACTATAATCAGCGATGTCTGGCGACAAGCCGCTTTGCGTCTACGCTCTGAATTAGCCCTGATAAACTGATTAAAATTGGCTAAGAAACAACAAACTATTTTTCAGCCAAATATTAGGTGGGAATCCAATCTATTTCACCTGATTTTTGGACAATAGCAAGTATAGTTTTCAATTGGAGCATAAACTACGGTCAATCATCATCTTCATCAGAGGTGGTGAAATGCTGAGTAGTCCCGTGTTTACCATGACTCGTCATAAATGCAAATGCGCGATTGAGCCGCTTCACACCACTGAGGGTAATCAGAGTCAGTAAGCCTCCCAATAATCCCATTTGCCATAGACCACAACCAATTGCAGCCCCCAATCCGGCCGCTGTCCAAACACAGGCGGCTGTAGTTAAACCCTTTACTTTTGGCGTTGCAGATTTTCTCGGAGACTCTTGTAAAATCAATCCAGCTCCAAGAAATCCAACCCCGGTAGCTACACCTTGAATTGTGCGACTCAGTGCATTGGTAGCATCATAAAGACTCTCGCCCTCAACCTGCAAAGGAATCATCACAAATAATGCTGCCCCCATACTCACAAGCATGAATGTTCTCATTCCTGCTGGTCTACCTCCTTGCTGACGGTCAAATCCAATCAAGCAACCAACCAGGAGCGCTAAAGATAATCTAAACGCTATATGTGGCCAATCGTTGGCAGCAATAAACATCGGCCCCATTGCTTTATTTCTCCTAGAGACAGAACACAATTTTGCACCTATTGGCAGTGGACTGGATAGCTACCCACTTTTGTAGCTGGAAACTTAAGCACAGCAAATCAATAGGTTTTTAGTATATTAAGGTTAATTTAACAAAAGGTTATGAGTAAGTAAATAAGTATACACAAAGCTACCATTGCTGGATTCTTCCTAGAGACAGAAAGAAGGCGGCAGGGGAGATG
>JADEXV010000546.1 GCA_015206945.1 Nostocales cyanobacterium LEGE 12452
GTCCAAGGAGGTGACTTTCGATAGAGTCTGTTGTAAAGGAGCGGTACAAGGAAGTATGAAACTGCAAGTGACGTTCCAAGCGAGAGTGAGACTGCAACGGCTTGGTCGTAGAAAATTGCGCCCGCAATGCCGCTCAAAAAGAGAAGTGGCAAAAAGACAATTGAGTTAGTAAGAACGGAAGTAAATAATGGACGTATTACGTCAGCTGGTCCATCCATACAAGCGCTGTCGAAATCCTTTTGGTCGCGATTAGTTGAATGTAAAATCCGCTCCTCGATGCTCTCAATGATGATAATTGAGCTGTCAATTATTTCTCCCATCCCAAGGAGCAATCCAGCCAGTGATACAATATTTATTGAAATTCCAATGATATAGAATCCTAGTAAGGTCATCGATATTGATATTGGGATGATGCACGAAATAATTACAATATTTTGCCTTCTATTCATGAATATCACGATCATTATGATCGAGAGCAGTGCACCAGCCAAAATACTATTGATCAAGTTGCTTATGGAAAGGTCTAACAATTCTGTCTGATTTTCACTAACTGAAAAAGTAAGATCCGGATAATCCTGTCCAAATGATAAGAGCAAATCAGAAATTTCGCCCTGTAGCCTAAAAAGTTGCGCGTCACCTTGTTTAATGACTGCCAAGGTAATGGAACGCCGGCCATCAAAATTGTATATGCCGGTATTCTTTTTACTGCGTTTATGAATTGTACAAACATCCGCCAGGCGTATTATCCTTTGTCGACTGCCTTTGATTCGTAATCGTATGTTTTCAATATCTGATATGGAATTGAATGAAGATTCAAAGCGCAAATCATATTCATAATTTCCGTCCTTGATTGTAATTGAACCAATTTGCTCAGACTGTTGCTTTATTTGAGCTATGATTTCGACAACATTGCTACCGATCGCCTCTATTTTGTCTTTATTGAGCTGAATTGAAAGTTCTGGAACAGCCATGCCGGAAATATCAACCAATCCAACTTCATCTAGCTGCTCAAGCCTCCTTTTGACAGTATTCTTACAGAACTCACTCAATCTAAGGAAGTTGTAGTTCTTAA
>JADEXV010000032.1 GCA_015206945.1 Nostocales cyanobacterium LEGE 12452
CCTCTGCCCCTCTGCCCCCTGCCTCTTCATTGACTGTATATCTAGTAGTACCTGCTCTCAAAAACTTTGATTTTTTAATGACTTTATATTTAGATACTTCGGTATTATAGGATGGACGGAGTGTTGCAAGGCTTGGGGCTATTATGGCTCGCTATACCTGTTCATTTATTGTTTCTGTTCCTAGTGACCATCTGGTGCCGCTACTTGTAGAACTTCTACAGGACTGTCAGTTGGATATTCAATATCACACAGCCGAATATATTATCGGTCGTGAGGTTCCTGGAAATGTTCCTTTTCCTAAATTAATAACAGTAGAAATACTGATTGACAAATCAAAATCTACTGAAACGGAAACTCGCATGAGTATTGTGATTAAAAATGAAGAACTACCAATTCACCTAGATAATTACTGCCGACAAATGTTTGAGTTAATCAAACAATCTATTGAAAGTAGCCGTCATTGGCATTTGATTGAAAGTATTGCAGGATAGTTTTGGTGATTGAATTGATACTTCCACGGCTTAAAGCTGTGGAAGTGTCAGCCTGTAATTGGTAGTTATAATTCACTTTTCTACTCCTCTAAATCCTCGGCCATACCGGGGTTTATTAGTGTAATATCATACTCACTCGAATCCGTTTGTCCTAAACGCTGAGTATTTCTTAAAAGGTAATAAATGGCACGTACTTGAGGCCCAAAAACGATCTCATCTTCATTTCTGAGATCGTGGGCTGGTATCTTGCGTCCATTAATCATCAAACCATTGGAACTAGGTTTACCTTTGGCATCGCCATCTACAATCCGGTAATAGTAGCTATGACTATTATGCTCTCGTGGCAATCTCACTAATGTGGCATGGCGGCGGGAGACAAACTGCGACATTAAACGGATATTACATTCGCGGTCTCTACCGATAGAGTAGACGGGGTGCTCCAGAGAAAATTCTTTGCGACCTTGATCGTCTTCAATAATCAGTAGATGGTTTTCATTGGTTTCTGCTGCCATTGACAAATCGGTGGAACTGTAATTGATTAAGATTTGTTTAGTATCGTATCTTGCCATTTTCGCGCACCATAAGTCTGTGGTGCTAATCTAAATAAGCTTTAAAATTGCATAATACCTTGAAAGAGTAGAACATGGCCGTTCTACTCCAGTAGCTATGATAGCTTTGGTAAGTGTCTTAAATCTGACGACTGACTCCTGAATTCTGTTTTGATAACCAATATTTGTGGTGGCAAATTGGACGTGTAAAGGAGTATTCTACACGCGATAAGCGAATCGCCGTAATAATATTGAATTGGTAACGACGCTAACAGAGCTAAAAGCCATTAATGCAGCAGCACCAGATGGGTTAAGCACAAAACCTAGACTAGGGAATAAAACACCTGCTGCTAAAGGAATGCCAAGTGTATTATATGCAAAAGCCCAGAATAAATTTTGGCGGATTTTGTTGAATGTGGCGCGACTAAGCTGAATAGATTCGACGACATCGTTTAGGCGATCGCGCATTAAAATAATTTCAGCAGTTTCCATCGCCACATCTGTCCCGGAGTGTAAAGCAATTCCTACATCAGCTTGGGATAAAGCTGGAGCGTCGTTGATTCCATCTCCTACCATTGCCACAACTGAGTGCTGAGTGCTGAGTGCTGAGTGCTGAGTGGGGAGTGAGGAGTTAAGAGTTTTCTTTGTCCCCTTGTCTCCTTGTCTCCCTTGTCTCCTTGTCCCTTCTAATTGGAGAGACTGTATTGCTGCCGCTTTTTTAGCTGGGGGAACACCTGCGATTACATCAGCGCTATCTAATCCTAGTTGTTTGGCTATGGCGCTAGCTGCTTCTAGACGATCGCCACTGAGCAACATTACCCGTAAGCCCATTTGACGCAACTTGTCTACGGTAGATCGAGCATCCGATCTTAGGGTATCAGAAACACCAATTAGTCCGGCTAAGGTTCCCCCAATCGCTACGCAAACGACTGTTTTACCCTCTGTTGCCAAATCCTGTGCTAACTGTTGTGCGGTTTCATTAATGGCAATGCCGTGCCAACTCAACCATTCCCAGTTACCCAACAATACAACTGTGCCCTCTACCACAGCAGATACCCCTAGACCTGGTTCCGTGTGAAAGTCTACAGCCTTTGGAATAGATAACTGTTGCCGCTGTGCCTCTTGTTGAATCGCTTTTGCTAGGGGATGGTGAGTACCGCTTTCTACGGCTGCTGCTAGTTGAATGAGGGATTGCGCATTATTATTCTTCTCCTGCTCCTCTGCCTCTTCCCCAGTACCCAATTCCTCAATTAGCAGACAATCTGTGACTATGGGATTACCTGTGGTGAGAGTGCCAGTTTTATCAAATACTACGGTGTTTAACTGGTGTACTTTTTCTAAAACATCGCCACCTTTGATTAACAAACCTCGTTCTGCACCCATAGCAGTTCCCACCAGAATGGCTGTTGGTGTGGCAAGTCCCAAAGCACAGGGACAGGCGACTACCATAACTGCGATCGCTAGTTTTAAACTGATTAGGAGTGATGAGTGCTGAGTGCTGAGTGCTGTTAGCGGTAGCGGGGCGTTTAGCCCGTGGTGGGCTTCATGTGTAGCATGGCTCATCATTTCCATACCACCAGACATGGTGATATCAGTCCAAATGTGAGTGCCGAAAAAGTACCAAAATCCAAATGTTAAGATAGATGCTGTCAGCACTCCGTAGGTAAAGTAACCAGCTACTGTATCTGCTAATTTTTGTACTGGGGCTTTCCGAGTTTGGGCGGCTTCTACTAAGGCGACAATTTGAGCTAGAGTTGTATCACTTCCAATCCGGGTTGCCTGAATAGCGATCGCTCCTGACTGGTTTATTGTCCCCCCTGTCACCATATCTCCTGGTTTCTTGATTACTGGCACTGATTCCCCAGTTAGCATGGACTCATCAACCGTTGTTTGACCAACCACCACTTCACCATCAACGGGAATTTTATCGCCTGGTAGCACTTGTAAGCATTCACCGACACGTACCTGTTCAGCAGGAATCTCAACACTAGAAGAACCCATTCCGGCTTTCTCTGGGTTGGCAATCAATCGCGCTAAGAGTGGCTGGAGTGCTAGTAATTTCCTAAATGCAGCCGCCGCACGACCTCTAGCTTGTTGCTCTAATGTCCTTCCTAAGAGAATAAAGCCTAGCATCATTACTGGTTCGTCAAAAAAGCATTCCCAACCCAATTGGGGAAAAAGCAACGCTACTAAACTAGCAATGTAGGCTGTCAGCGTTCCCAATCCCACTAGGGTGTTCATGTTAGGCGAATTTCGCCGCCAGCCCAGCCAGCCATCTACTAAAATCGGGCGACCGGGAATTAACAGCGCCACTGTTGCTAGTCCACAGTGAAACCAGATGTTATTTAGCACTGGCAGCACTGAGCTACCAAGATTACCAAAATGTCCACTTCCCGACAATATCAGCAACACCGCAGCGATCGCTAATTGCCATAGAGAAGAACGCATTTCTCGGCGTTGTCGTTCTGCTGGATCTGGTAAGGTCGATATTTCGCCTCCTACTGTGCCATTAGCTTTTCGGGGTTGAGTCGGGAATCCAACGGCTGTTAATCGCTGTGCCAGTGCATCTACATCTATTGCACCAACTTCTGACTCTACAACTGCTACTTCTGTGGCCAGGTTCACACAGGCACTCTTGACACCTGGATGTTGGGTCAGTTGTCGCTCTACTGCGTTCACACACCCAGCACACTTCATACCCCCAACATCTAGAATAATCTTCTCTAGGATTGGGTCAGGTTCTAGGACTGGCTTAGTTTTCGGGACAAGTTGCATGGCTTGTGTTTAGATTCGCTACAGAAATTCAACGCCTGACTAAAAGCGTCTCTAATTCGAGCGTAGGCTAAATATGGAACTATGACTCAATGTCAACTATATTAAAATTATTAATTTATCGTACTTCGTTGAGCATGAACGACTATCGCTGTACTTAATTCAACGTTCCAAGTTCCCAGATTTATCTGTAGAGTTTTTAATTTTTAATTTTTAATTCACCTACGGGGGGTTGACATTTCCAACGTCGATAAGTGACATAAATAATAGCTGCCGCCTGTATTGGCGCGATCACAATCAGGTTTTTGAAGAAATAGTTTATTTCTAAATGAGATATAACACTGAAATATCCTAAGCCTAACAAGAAGAACATTGCCCAGTTAAGCTGTTTAGGTTTGAAAATAAGCATATTAATAAAAATAAATATAGAAGGTAAAAGTGCTGTATAACTTTTGCTAAAGGTAAAGGGGAAGGGAAAAAGGATGTTTCTTTGGTTGCTACCCTTTATCCCTGCGCTTTTGCTGCAATCATAAGCTTGGAAGCGGGTATCATTCTCTGCTTCCAGTAAGAAAGTTATTCTTGTACTAAAACCAGCCCTGCTTATTTTCAAAATAGGTATTTACAAATCCTTCAGAGGATTTATTTAAGTAGATCATGCCTTCAATTAGACCTACAAGTTGCATAACTAACAAAGCAACGCCGTAGGTAAAAGAACCCCCAACGACAGAAATCACTAACATGATAAAGCCTTCCGAAGCGTATCCTAGAATAAACTTATGAACCCCGAATGCTCCCAGGATAATGCCACAGTAACCAGCTAGAAGTTGTTTGGTAGGGTGACTGGGGTTAAGATTTGCCATATAAGTGCTGCTCCTTGATAAGTGAGTATAAAAATAAAGTATTTATTCTAATGGAAGCAAATACATTTACTTGCTTAATAAATAGATTTTTAATTTTTTCAGTCTGAGTAAGTCTCAAGATGAATAATTAAAATCATCGTGCTTTTATTCCAAAGGAGACACCAAGATGTCTTGCAGTTTAGTCCGAACTGGCGCTCCTTGATGACTTTTGCTGGATTTGACGATCGCAAACCCTGGTGCAGCAGTTTTGCAGATTTTTAGCTCAGACATTTATCTTGAGCAGAATAAATCTTAAATAATCAGCAAAAACTGCTACATACACCACTTTTTACAAGTCCATCAGTATTATTTCCGGATGTTTTTGCGTAGGCGTTGCCCTCGTAGACATCGCACCAATGACAAGACAACTGCGTGGCTAGTGAGAATTTAGAAGCCCAAAAGGCATCTTCCATATCTTTCTAACCGCTTTTTTAGTTACCGATCCCCACTTCCATGAGCGCAAACCGGAATTACATTCCAATTTATGACAGCCAAAAATGGTTCAAGAAGACAATTAACATCTCGAAAAATGGCTAAAATCTACCGGAATGTGAATAAATGCTTAACTAGATAGTTTGTTGTCTATGTTAATAGCATTCTTTAATTTGCTTTTGCCATTATCGTAATTGGGTTTTCAGCTAGTATTTATGCTTATAACCAATTATTACTAGTAAATTATCTCTACCTATGGTGATAAAATCAGATATTTTCGTTTTTGGCAACAGTACTATACTCGTATTAACTGCTACCTAAAATGAATAAACTTAATAGTGTACCACTATTCCAAAGGCTGTGGAGGAGCATAGGAGCGAGGAGATTGCGCGATCGCGTGTAAACTACTCCCAACACAATGCCCAATGCAGTCAGGGGGAGAATTTCCGATAAGCTGAGGTGAGCGATCGCAAACAACAAACTACTGATCAGAATCGATCCCCACACGGGTAAGTAGCGAGTTAGAGAGGGTAACAAAAAACCGCGAAATAGGATTTCTTCAAAAAATGGAGCTGCGATCGCCGCTGTGGAGAAAAATATCCCAAGTGCGATCCCATCTTGGCTTTCTAGTGCTAGTTGCAACAGAGGATTACTCCCACCTTGTCCTTGCCATAGCTGCTGATTAATCAAAGATACCACCACAACTACAGGTAAAGCCGTGCAATAGCCTCCCAGTCCCCACAAAAACCAGTTATCTTGAAAACGGAAGCGAAACCAGAATTCTGGTAGCGGAAAAAAGCGCTTGAGAGAGAAATACAGCACTAACAGCGCACCTAATGCTACTAAGAAGTAACTAACCAATACAGAAAATGCCTGAAGTCGCACATCCACAATCGGACGCGGAATGGGTAGCAATGATATTACTAAGGGCACAAAAATTTGCCCCATGAAGAAAAAGCCAATGATAAAAACCTGCAAAACCGTTTCACCACCCCAAGGCGTTGACCAGGGGATATCAGCATTTTGAGCTAATAAAGAGGCTTTTCCTTTCAACAAGCGTTGAGCAAATAATAAAATCAGCAGTATTAAACCAATTAAAGCTGCCAAAGTGGGAATAGTGCCAATAACTGCCAATTTAATCACTGCTTGGGCAGAAGATTCTTGTTGTGCGGCTTTTACTGCTGATAAAGCGTCTTGTCGTTGCTGGAGTTGGTATAACTTAACCAAAGCAGTAGAGCGAAACCAACCTTCTAAATTCTTTTGAATTGGTTCTTGAGCATTTGGGAGGATACGGGGAGGATTGCTCCACAGTCCAGTCAATACAGCGGCGGTTTCCCAAAACCCTGAATTAATATCTGAGCGTTGTTGTAATTCACTCCAAGTCTTGAAAGCTATATCAGTCTGTCCTTGCTGTGCTTGTAAAATTCCCAAGCGCAGGTCTAATTCAGCCAATAATTTTTGTAATTGCTTAAAAGACTGTTGTAACTGTTGCTGTCCCTGTTTCGGGGTTTTAATAGTGGGAGGAGCATCCGGTAGAGGTTTCGGAGGCGTGGGAGTTATTTCAGCTTGAGAGCGTAATTGTGCAAGTTTGTTATTAACTTTGTCTAAATTAGCTTGAACTGATTGACGCGCCTCCTGATACTGCTTTGTAGCGCTTTCTAGAGGTTGCTCACCAAGTATTGCTTCCCGAATCGTCTGGAGTTTGTCATCACTGCTATCTTCTGATTGCCAAGCTTGGGCTTGTAAAGCAATATTTGTTTGGTATAGTTCCAAACGACTTTGAAATTGAGGTTCTTGCCAACTACCGAATAAAGCTGAAACTGCCAACAGAACTGCTATCGGCGTCATCACAAAAAATAAAACCAACCGCTTGAGTGTCATCTATCCCCCTTTAACTGACCAGTGGAGAGCGCGTCCCCCTTGGGAATTATCGCAATAAAAAGTCAGAGGTGGATAGATATCATCAATATATAAATAATGAAGAGTGAAGAATCAAAATTTTAATCCTTCACTCTTCATACTTCATTCGATATTTATTTCTATGATTCTCTTCCCGATGCCCAGGTATCACGCCATTTAACAGTACCTTCTTTCGCAATCACCCAGCGGCGATTTACAAGATTTTCGCGCAGAGGCGATCGCCCTTCCCGCCACATGGCATATTTATAAGCAATTAGCTTACCAGCACTTTCATCAAAGGGAATCTCGGCAAACCAAGTATTGGTATTGATGTACTCTAGGGGATAGGCTTTGTTGATATCCCAGTTACCTAACTCTGGGCAATCTCCTGTCACTACAATGGTTTCACCAGGTTGAGTCTCCACACCATTGAGTTGGACGCGGACAATTGTTTGTGCTTTTATCCGTTCGCCAACGTGACTGAAAACAAGTACTCCCCTTTCTTCTAGTACTAGATCATAAATCTTGCCATCTTTCACCTCATACTTGTTGCGAGTCACCACGCAGGTATGTTCGCCATCGGGCAATTCTGTTTCTACTTCTGGTAAAGTAACTTCTCCTCCCCGATTTAAAGCGACAAAACACACAGAGTCACGATAACGGCGTACATAGCAGTAAACATCCGGTGTTAAGTATTTTTGCCAGTGGCTACCCATTGATACAGCTGGATTCAATCGTCGTAAGCCAGACAGCAGTCTAATGCAACGATAAATCTCACTCTCAGTATCCCAATTTTCCATCATTGGGCGGTTATATGGGTCGTTACCGCCATCGGTGTCGTTATGCAGATACTGTTCTGTGCCGTAATATATGCAGGGAATGCCGCGACAGGTCATAATTAAGGCGATCGCAACTTTCAACATCGCTGGATCGGGATTCAGCGATTGGAAACGGCACATATCATGGTTATCGATGAAGGTAACTAGCTCTGTTGCGCCGTTGTAGCAATGATCTTGGTCAAAAATATATTGAATTGTTTGGAATCCCATTTCTGAACCTTGCCCTAGTGCAGCTCGAATTGCCACGCACAACCCAAAGTCTAGAAGTGTCATGCCTGAGTGATTGGCAAATTCCACTGAGCGATCGTCAGTTGGATTACTATAAATCCATTCACCAAAAATGAATACATCTGGTTTGTGATTGGTCATCTCGCCAGTGAATTCTTGCCAAAACCAGATCGGCATGTGCTTGACAGTATCCACCCGCAGTGCATCCACACCCCGGTCTAGCCATTGTTTAATTGCTGACTTAATATACTCCCGATATTCCCTATTATTTTCATTAAAGGTTGCTAGACCAGCTAGTTCACAGTTTTGTACTTGCCAATCATCTTCCCAATTTTGCACTTCGCCATAGTGGTGATACCAATTATTGACATCATTATTGAAATCAGCAATTTTGACACCATCATCATACAATTCACCTTTACTACCACTAGTATCAGGTGTACTATGGTTGCAGACAATATCCAGCACTAGCTTCATATTGCGCTTGTGCATTTCTGTAATTAACCGATCAAAGGTTGTATTTTTTTCTTCTTGAGTTGCGTTTAAAGAAGGGTTCTCTCCCTCAGCAATGTATCGAGGATTAAGCCGTTTAAAGTCTTTTGTCCAATAGCCATGTATTGCTGCATTGCCAACAAATAACTCTTCAACCTGCTCAAACAGGGGAGTTAGCCAAAGAGCGGTAACTCCCATATTTTTGAGATAATCTAATTTATCGATGACACCTTGCAAGTCGCCACCCCAGTACTTACCCCAATCCTGTCTAGTTGGATCGTACAGTTCTGAGTTTGCACCTTCGCTGTTATCTGGATCGCCATCATAAAAGCGATCGACTACGAGAAAATAAATTGTTTCCTGACGAAATTCAATATCTCTGGTGTAAAGGAACTCTAGAGCAATCTCAATATCTAACTGCGGTTCTTGTATAAGAGCTTCTACATTTTCCTTTGCAGGATCTACTTTATATTGATCTGGTGAAAACTGGGATGGTGGGGTTTGTACCATAAAAAAACTCAAAATTTTATCTAATTCACACTTGCAGAACCAACAGTACAACGTTTTGAGTATTGTGTGTCACTACAAACTTCGGTATTGTGACATCCTGCCTACGGTGTAGGTATCTATCGCTAGCTAGTTTATAATTCTATCGATAGATATAATTCATTTGCTAGAGGATAAAAATAAAGGAATATAGCAGTTATTAACGATAATTGCTCGGTCACAAAAATTTACAATATTTTATTAAGTTGACCTGCGGTAAATATTGAGCCTAGCTGCTGTTTAAGTGTATATTCGACAACAGATATGATAATACTTCAACTCCTTGGAGATCGGTTGTAAATAAGGTTTTGTTACACCTGAGTAATACTGAGTCAACCACGTATAAGCCAACTTTTTCTCTAGAAGATTCGCTCCATTGGTAAACTGACCATTGTCACTTTCAATCTGTTATTACTATCAAGGAATTAATTTAGGTAGCAATTATGACCAAATATGACAAGGTTTTTAACTCACCAAAGACATCAGAGGAATCACTAAGTCCAGAGGAAGCGGTGGCGGCGATCGCAACTGTGACTGCGATCGCAGATTCATTTATTGAAGAGGTAGATGCCGAAAGTTTAGCGGGTATCCTCTGGGAATTCGAGGTTTTCGAGGAATACTCAGAAGATGAAATTGCAGAAATAGTTGATAGACTCATCTCCATTGCAGAAGAAGAGGGAATTGGACCCCTGTTTAATGCCGCCAAAGTATCTCTCTCAGATGAATTAGTACTAGATGGTTTTGCCGCTGGGGTAATAGTGCTTTTAGACGATGACCTCGCCATTCCCAAACCAAAACAAGCCTACCTGAAAAAGCTACAAGCAGCCTTAGAACTTGAGGATGAAGAAGCAGAGGAAATCATCAAGGAGGTAATTGCAGCTTTTAAAGAAGCAGAAGATGAAGAATATGCAGATGATGAAGATGAGACAGTAGTCATCGAAGATTTTAGCGAACAGACCTATCAATCCCCTTTAGGTAATTTTTCTGTGCCGATTCCGGTCGATCCGCAGCAAGGCGGTAGAATTCAAAGCCAGGAAGGAGTAGTTGGCTTTTCTGATGACATTGGTACTTTACTGAGAATCGATTATTATCCTTTCCCCCTAGAACAGTTAGAGGAATTGGAGTCTGTCGGACAAGAAGAATATTTACAAACAATTTTAGTAGATAAGTATGTACCTCAAGCGATTTTCGCTAATGTACCAGATGCTTCTGTGGAATATACCGAATATCTGGAAAATACTTTGCGAGGTGCTTACTACGTGTTAATCGATATGCCCAAAGGTTCCACAATTTCTAAGCAAGAAAATAATGGAACTGCGATCAGATTAGATGCGTACCGAGGGTTGCTCACATTTATCAGTGGGGAATTTTTGTATATAGTTAGCAGTCAGCACAGCTTTATTAACGGTGAAATCCCCGATTCTGTTGAAGAAGAGGCTGAAGACATCAAGGAAAGTATTTTAGAGTTTGTTGAGACTATAGAGTTCACTTAAGTAGATCGGCGCAATTAAAGCTAACTGGTGAAGGCTGTCATTTGTCATTAGTAAGGACTTTTAGCATATTTACGTTTCGTAATATACTTGGGTTTTTCCGCGCCAACTTACTTAAAGTCTTTCATTCATTCGTAGCGAATTAAATTTGGTAAGATTCTGCGATACCAATGCATCCGCTTGCATTAGATACAGCAGGAGTCAAACAGTCTTTGTACCTAGCTTTGAGACTTAGTTTGTGTACTTCACTTTCCTGGAAATCCGCTGTATGTGCTGAAAAAGAATAGAGGGACGTGGCAGTGCTACGTCTCTACAACGGTTCTGGATAACGCATATTTAATTTCACCAGAGTATATTCGCCCTGGCTTCGCTCATGTGATGTACATTTGGAAAGGGCAATGTCTGACGACAAGTTCGGAGAAGACAAGAAGTCTCCGGCTCTGCACTGGGTGTCTACGCTTATAATTTTTCATGACAATAACCCTGCTGAACAATCGCTATCAAGTTATCCAGGTAATCGGCGCTGGTGGGTTTGGCGAAACCTTTCTAGCAGAAGATGTTCACATGCCTTCTCGCCGTCGCTGTGTAATCAAGCAACTAAAACCGATAACCAATAATGACCCGCAAACCTACCAACTTATCCAACAAAGGTTTGAACGGGAAGCCGCAACCTTGGAGTATTTGGGTGAAAGTAGTCACCAAATTCCCAAACTCTACGCCTACTTTTCTGAGAATGGACAATTTTATCTCGTCCAAGAATGGATTCACGGCCAAACCCTGACAAAAATTGTCGAAGCCAAAGGATTTGAGAGTGAAACTGCTGTTCGGCAAATTCTCTTGAGTCTGCTTTCAGTTTTAGATTATGTCCACAGCAAAGGCATTATTCATCGGGATATCAAGCCAGATAACATTATTCTGCGTTCTATTGATAACGAGCCAGTTTTGATTGATTTTGGTGCAGTCAAAGAAACAATCCGTTCAGTGGTGAATTCTCCAGGATACCCCACGCGATCGCTTGTTATTGGTACGCCGGGATATATGCCTAGCGAACAAGCCGTTGGCCGCCCAGTTTATGCCACCGATATCTACAGTTTAGGTTTAACGGCAATTTATCTGCTGACTGGTAAACACCCGCAAGAACTAGTAACCGATCTAAAAACTGGGGAAATACTTTGGCAGCAGCACGTCCCTAACGTCTCTTCCCAATTGGCGGCGGTACTGAATCAGGCAATTAAGCCTCATGCTGGCGATCGCTACAGTACTGCCAGTAAAATGCTATATGCCTTGCAGTCTGCTACTAATATACCTACTGATTTAACTACAAATACTCCCACAGTTAGTTTTTCTCCCAATGCATCGACTCGACAAACCCAGCCATTATATTCTCCGCAAAACAATTCTGCGATTCCAGGTTCTTCCTCTCCTAGAAACTGGCAAAAACCTGCTGTGATTGTTGGCAGTTTACTCATAGGTGGGTTGATTGGTGCAGTAGTAATTCCTACCATCATTCGTCAGCAACAACCAGAAACAAACATTGCCACAAGTCCCACGCCATCGCCAGAATCTTTTCCCACTCCTGCATCTACCGAACCATCTATTTCCCCTCAAACTTCTCCAGTTCCAGTTATCCCTAGCTCATCACCACGACAGCGGCCAACCTCTAATTCCCCAGTTGTACCCATACCACAGCCAGAAAAAGAGCCTGTCACTTCAGATACTCCTGCGCCCGTAGTAACATCCACGCCACAGCCAGAACCAGAGAATGAAGCAAGTGCAATTCCCACACCAGAAGCGCGTTCCACACCACAAAACAAGCCGCGTAGTAAATTAGCTGCCACTGCCAGCAGACAAAGCGTTCCCGCATTCCCTACAGGTACAACAAGAAACATTGTAGAAGCTACCCTCGGCAAACCAAATCAAGATTTAAGAGGCGCATGGGGCAACACTCGTGCTGTCGTTTACAAACTTGTGCCAAACAAAATTGACCTTGGCTACTTATTCGATCGCAATTCTAAAACGCTGCGTCAAACTGAGGTATCTTTTGCCCAATCGGTAGACCCAGAAGTAATGGAAACTACCTTAAATGGAATGTTAACAGGGCAAGCCACTGAAGAAATTAAGCAGGGGCTCAAACAGGTACAACAGCGCCAATCGGATAATTTTAGTTTTAAAAATGGCTCAGTCAAGGGTCAAATTATCCGCCAAGAATGTAATTTTATTTACATCAGCATTTGGGATGCAGATTTACATGATTTTGTAAATCCATCTACAGCCAAACAGTGTTAATTTTCTGGCAAACACCATTCTCGAAAGTTAGATTTTTGTATCCTAGAAGACAGACCCAGTATTCAACATAGTGATCAAAAAACTGACTTTATTCGGCTACAATCAAGATAATTTCAGTCTTACCAAATACAAAAACCCAATTTTTAGAATTAGTGTATTTGTTTTTTAGATTTTACAACTAAACCTATAAAAACCTGTCTTTCTCATGCCTAATTCCCCATACGTATTGTCAAACTGAGTTTCAAATTCTTAATCTTCATAAAGTTATAAATACCATTATTAAGTTTTTAATAATACTTGTCTCAGCTTCTACATTCATGTCGTAAAGTTCGATTGGAATTGTGTAATCTGAAGACAGCAAAGCTAAATTATTCAATTGAGGTCTGATGACTCCTACAATCATGCGTCAGCTTTGGTCAGTGGTTGAAACCGCTCAAGCCAAGCTACTTTTACAACTGGATGATGCTAGCTTGGTGCAGTGGTTAGTGAAACAAACCGAAACGCAAGTGTTGTTAGATTCTAACGAAACTGATTTTCTTAGCCACTACATTCAATCTCGACTAGCCCTTATACGCGATCTTGCCCATGAACGCCAGTGTTCATGATGCCTACGGTGGGCTACGCCAACGCAAAATCAAGATAAATAGATTGATCGTCAAGCGTTATTACTGTTGACTATTAGCTTTTTGGGACAAATAACCTTCCACTAAGCAGTCAGAGCCTACTACACGCCAACGAACACGTTCTAAAGACAACGCCTCAGTCATGGTAGTAAGACCTAAATCGCCCACTGGTGTGGGAGCAATACTACCACCAATGATTTTTGGGGCAATAAACGCTAAAACTTTTTGCACTGCTCCTTGAGCGATCGCACTAGCAGCTAAAGTACCACCACACTCCCACAGCACGCTACAAAAACCTCGTTCATATAAGTACGCCATTGCCTTATCTGGTGTCAGTGATGCTAATTCCACCACCTCCACACCCTGTTTGAGCAACAGTTCTTGAAAATCGGGGTTAGCACCCTTCTGTGTCAACACCAAAGTTGGCGCATCCGCAGTTTGCCATAAATGGGCACTTGCCGGTAAGTCGAGATGGCGACTCATCACCACCCGCAGGGGATTATGTGCCCCCACCTGATGGCTGGTTAAGTAAGGATTATCTTGTCGGACTGTATTACCGCCGACAATTATGGCATCACAAGCCGCCCGCACTAGATGTACTTCGCTGCGGGCTTCTTGACTTGTTACCCAAGCGCTATGACCAGAGGTAGTAGCAATTTTGCCATCTAAAGTCATGGCATATTTTAAAATTCCCAAAGGTCGCTTATGGAGAATGCGATGCACAAAAGCTTCATTTAGCTGACGGCAGGCTTCCTCTTCTACTCCAACCAACACTTCAATCCCCGCCGCTCGTAAACGGGCGATGCCACCTCCAGCCACCAGTGGATTGGGATCAACCATACCCACCACTACTTTTGCCACCCCTGCTTCGATCAATCCTTCCGAACAAGGGGGAGTACGCCCATAGTGATTGCAAGGTTCGAGGCTAACATAGATTGTTGCACCACGAGAGCGATCGCCTGCTGCTTTTAAGGCAAACACTTCTGCATGAGGCTCACCTGCGCGAGGATGAAATCCTTCGCCGACAATCTCGCCATCCTTGACAATCACCGCTCCCACTAGCGGATTTGGCGAAGTCCGCCCTAAAGCGCGACGGGCCAGTTCCAAACACCGCAGCATCATGCGAGAGTCAAAATCAGTTCCTACCTTTGGCTTCGGTGGTGAATTCGAGCCAGCTACTGACTCCACTATTGGTGTATTTTCCTGAGTGTAATTTGGTAAGGATGCATCTGCTTGAGCGACCACTGGGGAATTATCCATAATTTTAGGCAACACTGTAAATATTCTGCACGCGATCGCGCAGCCTCTCCACAAGAGAATCGCGCTTTGCTCCTGATAATTAAACAGTAATATCTAGGCGCTATTATTGGCTGTCTCAGCTTACATGAGTCTGTAATATTCACACTTACAGTTCACTCTAGCTTGAATCCATATTGCCAGAGGTTGCCCAAATTCCATAAAAATTTAGGTTACAGGGTACAAAAGATAATTTTCTTTACTGTCACCTGTAACCTATCCCCTTTCTAACTCCTAATTCTTCTACAGACGCGATTCATCGCGTCTCTAACTCCCTTTACTATTGCTCCAACAATTTTATCCGTTGCCACCAAAGATTCAGGGGATAATAGACCACAGGTGCCCACAGACTACTCAGAATGGCAGAGGCGAGAGCGACGCGCTGATAATATGTCCAAATATCTGTTACCTTGCGCTCATTGCCCAGCAAAGTTAATTGCAACCCAAAGATAGTTTCTGCCAAAACTGCCAAAACAAAGACAATTACAGCAATCGAAATAAAATCTTCTTCGATAAAACGCTGTTTCTGGAGCAGACTAGTTAAAGCCCCCACTATACCTAAACTGATGGCATGAGTCGGGCTAGGTGATGTCATCGAATCTTGAAGTAGCCCCAGAACTATACCTGCTAATGCTCCGGCAAACACCGTGCGCTTCACACTCCAAGCTACCACCCAAATTAATAACCAGTTAGGGCCAATTCCCAACAATTCCATACCTGGGAATCGGGTTGGTAATAATAGTAAACATAACAGTACAGAACTAGCCGTCACTATCCAACCAAACAACTGACGTATACCGGGATGCCAACGAGCAAGCGGTTGGATTCGGAATTTCGATTTTCGCTCTGACGATTTTGGCTTTTTCTGCCTGCTACCACTAAATGCAGGAATCTTCATTTTTCTATGGATTTTTTCAAAGAATTTACTTAGACTTTTGCGGTACTGGATTTGCCGACTCTTGGTTTTCTGGCTTGGGATAAACAGCTACCCAATCGAGAGAGCGGATTGGCGGAAAAAGCTCAATTTTTGCCACTGATGCTGGGAGTTTCTTTAAATCCAGCGACTTAATTCGTCCTACTGCCAAACCAGAGGGAAATTTCTGACTATAAGTAGATGTGGAAACTAAATCTCCTACTTTGACATTTGGAACTTTTTCATAAAACTCCAATACAGCTTCAGCAGAAGAATCTCCTCGCAAAACGCCTTTAGCTGCTGTGCGGCTAATTGATACACCCACTTGACTTTTGAGATCGCTGATTAACAACACGCGGCTAGTATTAGGAGTTACACTCTCCACCAGACCCACCAATCCGCCTTCTGCCTTGACTACGAAGCCTTCCTGAATCCCCGCATTCGCACCGCGATTCAGGGTAACTTGTTGCCACCATTGGTCAGCACTACGTCCTACCACCCGTGCTGGAATTGGACGTGATGCCAGCGGCTCTTTTTCCACATAGCCTAATAAATCCTGTAACTTTGTCTTTTGACTTTCCAAATCTACTATACGGGTTTGCAATTCCATCATCCGGGCATCTCTGAGACGTTCTTCTGGAGTTGGCCCTGACTGCAACATCTCTAATGGACGAGTAATTGCTTGGTATGTCTCAAGCACTAGTTCACCTTGAGTCTGTCGCAATATCCAAGCACTACCAAGTGCTAAAGCTAACAACCCAATTTGCAACCCTTTACGATCCCACCAACGCCGTATTGTCACCATATATACCTCTATATACTTATATAAATTAAGTTCTACTTGGATTCTATTTATATAGAACCCAAATAGAACTCAAATAGAACTCAATTCTGATATTTTTTTGCTACATATTGCGAGAGCTTTCGGTAACAACTCGTTCCAACTGTTTAAAGTTTTCTAACACACGACCTGTTCCCAGCACAACACAGCTCAAAGGATCGGCAGCAATATGAGTAATAATCCCTGTTTCATGGCTAATGAGGGTATCTATGCCTTTGAGCAAAGCACCGCCACCAGCTAACATAATACCTCTGTCAATAATATCTGCTGCCAGTTCTGGCGGTGTGCGTTCCAATGTCCGCTTCACAGCTTCGATAATTACTGATAGCGGTTCTAACATGCTTTCACGAATTTCTGGGGCTTTGATGGTTACAGTTCGCGGTAGACCCGAAAGCAGGTGTAAGCCTCGGACTTCCATCATCGCGTCATTATCATCATTAGTCGGATAGGCAGAACCAAGCCGAATCTTGATTTCCTCGGCAGTACGTTCACCAATGACTAAGTTATGAACTTTCTTAATATACTGAACGATCGCATCAGTCAGTTCATCTCCAGCAATGCGCACTGATTCGCTGATTACCGTACCTTGAAGACTCAGCACTGCAACTTCTGTTGTGCCACCACCAATATCGATGATCATATTGCCTGTAGCTTCGGCAACAGGTAGTCCTGCACCAATAGCCGCAGCTACAGGTTCATCGATTAAATAGACTTTTCTTGCTCCTGCTTGGTGAGCCGCATCCATCACCGCTCGTCTTTCTACTCCTGTAACGCCACTGGGAATACCAATGACAATTCGGGGTAGGATTAAAGATTTACCTTCATTTACACGCTGAATAAAGCTTTTCAGCATCAGCTCGGCGATATCAAAGTCAGCGATTACACCATCCCGCAAAGGGCGGAGAGCAATCACATTTCCCGGTGTGCGACCGAGCATTTTTTTAGCTTCTTCTCCTACTGCTAGTGCAACCTTTTCGTTGACATCGATAGCAACTACAGAAGGTTCTTGTAGTACAATACCTTTACCAGATACATAAACCAGGGTGTTCGCGGTACCGAGGTCGATACCCATATCCCATGAAGTGCGAAAGTTCCTAAAAATACCCACGCGTCTGTAAGCCCCCTATGTGCGATACTTTTTGACTACAACGGTAATAGTTAATTGTGCCGGATTTGATAAAGTTCTTATCCTGAGTTGAGTCAGTTAGACTATATTTTTATATGATTCCCAGGAATATGTAGTATGTCTCAAGCCCCGTACTTTTTGATATTCTCTGGTTAGATTAGTATATCCGTATATTTTTATGTGTTTCTCCAAATAGTGTGTATAAATTTTCAAGTCAATTATATTGTTAACTGTTTAACACATTATTTTCAAGTCTTTCACAATTCGCTATGATGAAAGTCGAAATTGCTAAGTACGTTTGTACTGAAGAGTAACGCACATGAGTATTAATATTGTCACCCTTGTTGGTCGTGTCGGTGGCGACCCTGATATAAAATATTTTGAATCCGGTAGTGTGAAGTGTAGATTGACACTAGCGGTAAAAAGGCGATCGCGCAACAGCGATGAACCTGACTGGTTCACGCTGGAGTTATGGGATAAGACGGCTGAGGTAGCAGGTAATTATGTCCGAAAGGGAAGCTTAATCGGCATAAAAGGTTCCTTAAAGTTTGACACATGGAGCGATCGCCAAACAGGAGCAAACCGTTCTACACCCATTATTAGAGTAGACCAATTAGATTTATTAGGCTCTAAGCGAGATGGAGAAGGCGGTACAGGAGATATGTCTTCAGAACATTTTTAATTAATTGGGAATTGGGCATTGGGCATTGATTATTAGTCCTTTGCCCTAACAAAGGACAAAGGACTAATGACAAATGACTAATGACTAATAACTAATTTGCAGCGTCACCGATGCTTCTACTTGCTGTTCACCACCAACAATCGGGGTGGAAGCATCAGCTGATTTCGCAGCCTCAGCCCGTAGAAACATTGGTGGTGGTGGAGGCGCACTGGCATTATTAACTTGAATGCTGACTATTTCTTTGGATTTAAAACCCAAGGCACTGAAAACCGCATCAGCTTGCTGCCGCGCGTCTTGAGTAGCTTCTTTTAATGCTTGCTTTTGAGCCACTGCGATCGCTTCATCATTGGCAACAAAACTAATGCCGTTAATTTGTGTTGCACCGGCTTTGACTGCATCATCTAATAATGTCCCAGCTTGTTCAACAGGAATACTAAAACTCACAGTGTTAGTGGCAGCATAGCCTGTAATCCGCTGCACATTATTGGTGTAGCTATAAACCGGATTGAGACGGACACCGGTAGTTTGTAATTTTTCAACATTTTTGCTCTTGAGAAACGCAACCACCGCAGATGACCTCTGAGCGGCTTCTTGCTGCACCTCCTGGGCTGTTTTCCCTTGAATCTCCACTCCTAAACTGACTTGTGCCAGAGTTGTCGGAATTGTTTCCACTCCACGACCACTTACACTAAGGGTTCGCCATAATTTATCTTTTTCTTGTGCGAATGCAGGTAGTACAAAAGTTGCACATACAAGCATTGCTAAAGGCAGTATTTTCCACAGGTTTCCAGATGGAAACTGAGAACCGGGTAAAGCGGCTCTAGTCATCATATTTGCACTCCTCAAAGTATCCACAGATGTTTTGAATAAAGGTATGTAGCAATCTTCTGGTGGTCGTTGAGAGCCAACAGCCACCATCAGTTTTTCACAACTCAAGTGCGATCGCTAGATACGATTTGTATGTTCTTACTTTGACACTGCGATCGTCAAAAGCTGAAATGGTTACATTTTTTGAAACTAAAAAAATTACATCAATGCTGCACAGCGTATTTGAAACGTTGACGCTGTATTCATTTTGAATTCGGACTGCTTCACCATAGGATGTTTTTCAGAAACGCGTCAGAATCAAAGAGAAGGATTTTCAGAGAACCTAATGCATTTGTTAGATCCAATCAACTTCTCTTTTCCTCTGCTGGCTAGCGCAACACAAGCCGCAGACAGTTCAATGGTAGTCGAAGCAGTACTACTAAGCTTAGTAGTCGTTTATCTCGCCAGCAAAGTTGGTGGAGAATTATCAAACCAAGTGGGTTTGCCGCCTGTTTTAGGTGAACTCGTTGGCGGTGTAGTAGTTGGCATCTCTGTCTTTCACCTTTTGGTGTTTCCTGAAGGCGGCACAGACAGTTCTAACTCTTTGATTATGTCCTTCCTTCAAACCACCGCTGGTTTAACGCCTGAAGCCACTCCGGCAGTGTTTGCAGCCCAGTCCGAGGTCATTTCGGTTTTGGCAGAATTGGGTGTGATCATTCTGCTGTTTGAAATCGGCTTGGAGTCGAATTTAAAAGACTTAATGGCAGTTGGTATCCAAGCCACTGTTGTCGCAGTAGTTGGGGTAGTAGTACCCTTTGCGGCCGGTACTGTGGGGCTGATGACTTTGTTTGGGATTGGGGCTGTACCCGCAATTTTTGCAGGGGCGGCTTTGACTGCTACTAGTATTGGTATTACATCCAAAGTGCTGTCAGAACTGGGGCGACTCAATTCTAAAGAAGGGCAGATTATTTTGGGTGCTGCCGTAATTGACGATGTACTAGGAATCATCGTTTTAGCGGTAGTTGCCAGTTTAGCTAAAGACGGCGTGGTGGATGTCAGCAAAGTCATTTATTTGATTATCAGTGCCACTGGTTTTATTTTGGGAGCAATCCTACTAGGCAATGTTTTCAATAAGTCCTTTGTCGCGATCGCCGATCAACTCAAAACACGTGGTGGACTAGTAATCCCAGCATTCATTTTCGCCTTTGCGATGGCATACCTTGCCGCCGTCATCCACTTAGAAGCAATTCTGGGAGCTTTTGCAGCTGGTTTAGTCTTGGAAGAGACAGATAAGCGTAAAGAACTGCAAAGGCAAGTCTGTCCCATTGCTGATATGTTAGTGCCAATTTTCTTTGTGACTGTTGGCGCAAAAACCGATTTGGGAGTATTAAACCCAGCAATTCCCGACAATCGAGAAGGTCTAATTATGGCAACTTTCCTGATCATAGTAGCCATTCTCGGTAAAGTTATCACAGGCTTAAGCGTGTTTGGTCAACCGGAAATCAACCGTTTAGCGATCGGTGTGGGGATGATTCCTAGAGGCGAGGTTGGGTTAGTGTTTGCTGGTGTCGGCGCTGCTAGTGGCGCTCTCTCGAAACCATTAGGAGCAGCAATTATCATGATGGTTATCTTGACAACCTTTTTAGCTCCTCCATTGTTACGATTTGTGTTTCCAGATCCAAAAACCGTGGATGGAAGCTCAGAGCAACTAATTTTAGACGGTTCCTCTGGGACTTCGTTGGTAATTGAACCATCTCAGTCGAGGATGCCAGCATCAAATGACAGCAGTAATTTGGGAGTAACTCCAGATTCTGGCGATCGTTAATTATTAAGAGTGGGGAATGGGGCATTGGGAAGAGAGGAAGAAACTTGTTCAATATAATCTCCCCTGCTCCCCTGCCCCAATTGTGCAGTGGAAACTTCTATCCTAAAATCTCCGTCCCGTGTGATTGTAGAATAATCATTTGTTTATAATTTCTACCAGAATTCAGAATGTTACTTAATTTTTAGTCTCTCTCGGCTTGTGAGCCTTTATCTGAATTATTTTCCAGATAATTGGGGAGTAACACCCATAAATCTTGCTAGATCGTTTGACAGTAATGGGAATTATTTACTCAGTGCATCGATGGCAGCAAAGAACAAACACTTATCAGTAAACAGCTATCAATTATCAGTTTTCTAGCTTTATTGGGAGTCAGCATTCTCCATCTGTAAAGGTGGAAGATTTCGTATGGGGATTTAAACTTAGTTTGAAACCCGATCAATGATTTAAGTGTGTCTAAATACCAGCTTAAAAATCAAACAAGGGATTTAGAGGTCAAGTTTAGGTGGTGATGGTGTGATGATGATTTACCAATGAGTTGAGATATTGACGGCTCCCATGAATGTGAATTAGGAGAAAGGACTGTGAAATTACATTGGTTACTACCCAGCACTATTGGAACTATCTTCATGCTATCGTCGCCAGCAATGGCCGCGAGACTTGAATCTTGGCGCTTTGATGCCAATCAAAACAGGCTGGAAATTAATACTGTGGGAGCAGTTCAACCCCAAGCACAACTAATTTTCAACCCAACTCGGCTGGTAATTGATTTGCCGGGAACTACATTTGGTCGTCCGCAGTTAACCCAACAGGTGGGTGGTGGAATTCGCTCAATCCGTGTTGGACAGTTTGATGTAGATACAACACGCATAGTTGTCGAACTGACTCCTGGTTACAGTTTAGACCCCAAACGAGTGAAATTTGTTGGTACAACTGGCGATCGCTGGACGGTGCAATTACCTACGCCAGAAGTTGAAAAAGTAGCTACTTCTCCTAGAAATGCTTACAGCGTAGTTACCCCAAACTCCGAACGTCAATCTAATATTTCAAGGGTTGCTACTACTACACGAGGGGCAACTCAAATTGAGAGCTTACAGGTAACAGGTGATGGGTTGTTCATTCGTACCGGTGGTGGTAATCCTCCGATTCAGGTAATTCGCAGCCGCGATCGCGCTACCATCTTCGTAGATATCTCTGGTGCATCTTTATCACCACGTCTGACGCAGCAGAGTAATATACCCGTTAACAAACATGGTATTAGCCGCGTCGAATTCACCTCATTACAAACCCAACCTCCTGGTGTCCGCCTATCTTTACGGGTAGATAAAAATAGCCCAGATTGGCGAGCAAGTAATAGTAACGATGGTGGTTTGATAATTCTACCTAGTCGCGTTGTCAGATTGCCTGGAAATAATAATTCGGACAATCAGTCAGAAGCCGTTTCCTTGCCCAATAGACCATCTACCAACAACTCGATAGCAACAATTGAGTCTGTGCAACTTGCCGATAATGGCAAACAACTGCTAATTAGAGGCAACCAACCTTTATCTGCTACGGGAACCTGGGATAGATCCTTAGGTATTTTCCGCGTCACAATTACTAATGCCAAGTTAGCTCCCAGAGTTATAGGGCCTACTTTTGCTCCCAATAGCCCCATTCTTCGGGTACGTCTGCAACCTCAAGCATCCACCAATACAGTAGTTGTTTTAGTTCAACCAGCAGGAGGAGTGCAGCTTGGGCAACCCCAGCAAATCGGCGACCAGCTTTTGGCTCTACCAATACAAGGTTCTCGGCGAATTGTCAGCCTCCCTGGAAGACCACCCTTTGCTTTACCTGGGCTACCACCGCCGAACCGCGGGCCATTCCCAGACCCAAACAATCCAAATCCCCAGTCCCCAACACAACCACAACGCCGAGTTACCAACGGGCGAGTGGTAGTCCTTATTGACCCCGGACATGGCGGTAAAGACCCCGGAGCTGTAGGTCTTGGTGGACTACGCGAAAAGGATATTATTTTGCCTATTAGCAAAAGAATAGCTCAGGTATTGCAGCAAAATGGCGTACAGGTAGTTATGACGAGGGATTCTGACTATTTTGTTACCCTTCCGGGACGAGTGCAATTAGCAGAGCGAGCTAATGCTGATGTGTTTGTTAGTATTCATGCTAATGCAGTCGGCCCAGGTCGTTCGGATGTCAGTGGCTTAGAAACGTATTATTACGATAGTGGTTTGGGTTTGGCTCGCATTGTCCATAACAGTATTCTCCAAGGTGTAAATGTCAGAGATAGGGGAACGCGGCGAGCCAGATTTTTTGTCCTCAGAAAAAGTTCTATGCCTTCGATTCTGGTAGAAACAGGTTATTTGACCGGTCGAGAGGATAACGCTAAACTCAGAAACTCAGCTTACCAAAATCAAATGGGAGAAGCGATCGCTCGTGGCATTCTTCAGTATCTAAAGAGAAGATAAGTAATTTAGTCTAAATTTCTAAATTGTTGAGTAAGTACATCTAAATCTTTACCATTTTTATCCAATTTAGTAGTAAAACAATTTAAGTATTCTTGCGGCGGAATAAGAGTAGCTTCTTTGTTATTGTCATTTGATACTTTGCAAGTCAACAAATTTTTGATTTTAGACTTTCCTCCGGAACGCTACTCGTAGCTTGCTTCTTTGGAGGGTACGGCTACGCTCAGTCGAACGATTTTGGTTTTTGAATTTGTATCACCTAAAACAGGTATTACTGTAGCAAGACCCTAGTCTGGCAGAAAACTAAAATCGGGAATCTAAAATTTAAAATTGGCAGTCAAACTTATATAGGCTAATGGCATGGCAAAATCAGAGGAGCGTGCTATATTTTACGCCATTAGCTGTGTCTTAAATAACAGCGCCAAACTCAAGTGTGCGCGGTGACGGTGTGAGGATTAGCCAATATGTTGAGATGTTGACGGCTCCCATAAATGTGAATCAGGAGAAAAGACTGTGAAATTACGCTGGTTACTATCCAGTACTATTGGAACCATCTTCATGCTATCGTCGCCGGCAATGGCCGCGAGACTTGAATCTTGGCGTTTTGATGCCAATCAAAACAAGCTAGAAATTAATACTCAAGGGGATGTTCAACCCCAAGCACAATTAATTTTTAACCCGACTCGTCTAGTTATTGATTTACCAGGAACCACATTTGGCCGCCCGCAGCTAACCCAACAAGTGGGCGGTGCAATTCGTTCTATTCGTGTTGGGCAGTTTGACGAACAAACAACACGGATAGTGGTTGAACTGACTCCTGGTTATAGTTTAGACCCCAAACGAGTGCAATTTGTGGGTACAACTGGCGATCGCTGGACAGTGCAATTACCTACGCCAGAAGCTGACAATGTACCCGCAAGAAACACTGAGGGGCAACCAGAACAAGCTATAGCCACTAATACTTCACCCAGAACATCTACACAAACATTCCCCCCAAGGAATATTTACAATGTGGTAACAAGCGGTTCTGTAAATCCACTGAACACTAGACCGCTGAACAACAGAATGGTTGTCGCCAAAGTTACTCAAATTGAGAACTTACAAGTCACTGGTGATGGTTTTTTTATCCGCACCAATGGTGGTAATCCTCAAATTCAGGTAAATCGTAGCAATGATCAGAAGGCAATTAACATCGACATTGCTGGTGCAACTCTATCACCAAGTTTAGAGCAGCGAGATTTGTCGATTAATCGTTATGGTGTTAGCCGTATCCAGTTCACCCAACTGCAAACCAACCCATCTGTTGTTCGCCTGACTTTACAAGTAGATGAAAATAGTCAAAATTGGCGAGCAACTACTAGCAGTGTTGGCGGTTTCGTGGTTCTACCCAGTCGTGGAGTTGCCCAGTCCCCTGGAAGTAACAGTCCACGTCCCATAGCACCAAGTAACACACCTGCTAACATTCAGTCTGTGCAACTGGCTAATAATGGTACACAATTGCTGATTCGAGCCGACCAAACATTGTCTGCTACAGGAGGCTGGGATAGAACCTCTGGTCTGTTCCGTATCACTATTAACAATGCTAAGTTAGCTCCCAAAGTCACAGGCCCGACTTTCAATCCTAATAGCCCGATTTTGCGGGTACGCCTGCAACCACAAGAATCCAACACTGTCACTGTCTTGGTTCAACCAGCAGCTGGAGTACAAATTGGGGAACTCAACCAGGTTGGCGACCAGCTTTTAGCTTTAGAATTACGACGCTCTAGTAGCAGCATCACACCGCCCATTGCTTTACCTCCTCTGCCATTACCAGACCAAGGACAATTACCAAATTCCATAGATAATCCCCGTCCAATCTCCCAGCCACGACCACGCCCCTCAGCTCCCAGAGGGAAATTGCTAGTAGTTATTGACCCAGGACATGGTGGAAAAGACTCAGGTGCCCCTGGTTTGGGGGGACTTTTAGAAAAGGATGTAATTCTGCCTATTGGGAAAAGGGTAGGAGCAATTTTAGAGCAAAATGGTGTGCAAGCGGTACTAACACGGGATGCCGACTTTTTCGTAGAACTTCAAGGACGGGTAGATATTGCCAAGCGGGTGAATGCGACTTTGTTTGTCAGCATTCACGCTAATTCCATTGAGAATCGCCCTGATGTCAATGGCTTAGAAGTTTATTATTACGAGAGCGGTTATGGTCTGGCTGAAGTAGTTCGTAAAAGCATTCTCCAGGACATCGGCACTATCAAAGACCGGGGAACTCGCAAAGCCAGATTCTATGTTCTTAGGAAAAGCTCCATGCCTTCAATTTTGGTAGAAACAGGCTATATGAGTGGTTACGAGGATAATCCCAGATTGGGAACACCAGAATATCAAAATCGGATGGCAGAAGCGATCGCTCGTGGCATTCTAAAATACTTACAGCAGAGGTAATATAGTACAAATTACTAGTTAAAGAGGTGGTATTTAAACTTCTTTGAGGCGCAGAATTTAGTGGTCAAATTGGAGATTGTCTGCTAAATTCTGTATTTTAAATCCCAAAACCTAAATATATATCTGCCTGTGTATTCATCTTCCATTTTTGAAGGGAATCTTGACAATTTTTCCGAGCGAGAACCCCAATGTGCCCCAATTGGTATCTTTGATAGTGGTGTGGGTGGGCTAACAGTACTGCGAGAAGTATATCGACAACTCCCCAATGAATCAATTGTTTACTTTGGGGATACAGCTAGACTTCCTTACGGAATTCGTTCACAAGCAGAAATTTTACGATTTACACGTGAAATTATTACCTGGCTACAACAGCAGCAGGTAAAAATGGTAATTATGGCTTGCAACACCAGTTCTGCCTTAGCCTTAGAAACCGTGCGTCAAGAATTCAGCATACCTATTTTGGGAGTAATCCTACCGGGTGCAAAAGCTGCGGTGCAGCAAGGAAAGCGGATTGGTGTAATTGCCACTCCAGCTACAGCTAAAAGTAATGCTTATAAGCACGCTATTCTCGAAATTGCTCCCGATGTCCAAGTCTGGCAAGTTGGATGTCCAGAGTTTGTGCCACTGATTGAGCAAAACCGCATTCACGATCCTTACACTGCTGAAGTGGCACGAGCCTACCTAGAGCCTTTATTAGAGCAGGAAATTGACACCTTAGTTCACGGTTGTACCCATTATCCCCACCTTACACCAGTACTGCGATCGCTCCTCCCCTCACAAGTTCAGTTGGTCGATCCAGCTGTTCATGTTGTGGCAGCTTGCGCCCAAGAACTAGACTTACTAGGCTTAAGAAATACTCATCTACCATTACCAACTCGCTTCGCCGTCAGCGGTTGTCCGCAACAGTTTTCCCAGTCAGGAGTGCAGTGGCTAGGCTATACCCCAATGGTTGAAGAGGTTTCCTTCACTGATATCGCTATTTCCCAACTCCAATAAAACTAATTAGTCCCTAGTCCTTAGTCCTTAGTTATTTATTGAAACAAATGACGAAGGACTAAGGACAAATGACAAATGACTATTGACTATTAACTGATATCTCCTGCTTGCGTTTTCCTTCGGTAGATGAAGGGAAACCTGTAGTAACAGTCTTTGTACCTGTTCGCTTCGCCAGTGCTAATAACAGGTAGACTGTGAATAAATATCCAGACGCTAAAATAAAAATCATCATAGGTATACTTCCGTAAATCATTGTTCTACTAGCACCCTTCTAAACGAATATAAAATTCCATAAAATTAGTAGAACCTCAGCCAAGCAAGTGCATTCTTGATGGCTGTAGCTTCCTATGGTAAAATTACCTATAGAGATAAAATCCTTTACGGACAAAGAATTTACGATCTAATGCGACTTATTGCAGACCATAGATCCCACAGTAGTTAGCTTGCCGTTTAGCAATCTAAAACTACGATTCTCATCTGTCTACTCGATCTGCTTTATTTTTGTTCAAACTGCTGTGAAAAGAGCAATGCTTGCGCTCTACGTGCGCTGAGTACGTGTAGCGGCTTCCCATAGGGATAATCACACAGCTCCAAACCAGGAGTTTTGCCTATCGTAGGAAAAATTAAAGAATTTATTCCCTTAATCTAACCGACGAATATTTATTTTAGACTCACAACATCAACTCAGTAAAATCAACTAGTAGCTGACTTAACTTTCGGGTGTGAATATCTTACAAAATTTAAAATTCCTATATTTTAGCGTAACACAACGACCCTGAATTTTGAGCTTATTCAGCTGCTAAATTTCAAATTTTTTGAAGAGCTACACCTTCAATCTTGAGAAATTTAGCCTTAACTTTTGCCGACTAATTTAAATCGCTTTGTTTTTGTCAATAAGTAATATTGCTTAAACTATCTTTAGATCTGTGGCAAGAAAGGTAAGATGAGAAACTACTTAACACAATTTAATTTATATTTATCCTGTGTACTGAGAATTCATGTTTTAAGTTAGTTTAAAGTTTCATCTGCCACAACTTAAGTATAATTACTTATTGACAAAAACCTTAACAACCTTAATTATCACCCATAGACTCATAAAAATGGGATTACCTTATGAAAACTTTGCGCTGGCACAGGGTTATCTTAAAATGAGTATAGGATATGTAAACTTTCGTAACCTAAGTCAGAGTCCGCCCATCCATGACCCCAGCCACCTCCCTGTTTACCCCTGTGGAAACAGACCTGCGACTACTAGCAGATAACCTAAAACAGCTAGTTGGAAATCGCCACCCCATTCTGTTTGCAGCAGCCGAACATTTATTCGGAGCTGGGGGAAAGCGTATAAGACCAGCAATTGTCCTGCTAATATCGCGGGCAACAATGTTAGAACAAGACATCACACCACGTCATCGCCGCCTTGCTGAGATTACAGAAATGATTCACACAGCAAGCTTGGTACATGACGATGTGGTAGATGAATCAGACGTGCGGCGAGGCGTTCCTACCGTTCATAGTTTGTTCGGGAACCGCATTGCCATCTTAGCAGGAGATTTTCTCTTTGCCCAATCCTCCTGGTATTTAGCAAACTTGGACAATTTGGAAGTAGTGAAACTGCTCTCAGAAGTCATTATGGATCTGGCTACTGGGGAGATTCAGCAGGGACTAAATCGTTTTGATGCTGGTATCTCTATTGAAACTTACATTGAGAAGAGTTACTACAAAACAGCTTCATTAATTGCCAATAGTTCTAAAGCTGCTGGATTACTTAGTGAAGTCTCGCGAGAAACTGTTGAGCATCTGTATAGCTACGGTCGTCATTTTGGTATAGCATTTCAAATTGTTGATGACATTTTAGATTTCACCAGTACAACAGATACCTTGGGTAAACCAGTGGGGTCGGATCTCAAAAGTGGTAATCTAACTGCACCCGTTTTATTTGCTTTGGCAGAAAAACCATCTTTGGAAGTGCTGATTGAACGAGAGTTTGCTCAAGAAGGAGATTTAGAGCAAGCACTAGCACTGATTCAAGATAGTCAAGGTATACAGCAGGCGCGAGAGTTAGCTGCTCACCATGCTAAGTTGGCAATTGAACATCTTGCAGTTCTCCCATCCTCAGAATCCCATCAGGCATTGATTAACATAGCTGAGTACACACTGAGCCGCCTTTACTAAATCAGTTATCAGTTCTTAAGTAGAAAGTGGGGATTTAGATGTAGGTGTGTTGTGGCTGACGTAACGCACCGAAAAGCTGAAATGTTGTGTTGTACTAACGCTGTAACACACTAAAGCAGTTTTATATTTAATTCAATCCACTTATTTAGCAGGTAGAAAGTGGGGTTTTTCTTTGGAAGTTCTTAGGGATTTCCAAAAAATAAATTACTACTACTTCTGTGGTGGATAGGTTCGACTGAGCGCTCACTCTAAAGACTTGCCCGCTTTTGGTTATTGGCCACCTCACAATCAAGAATGGGTTATTTCTTGATGTGAAAGTTCTTAACTATAAAACTCTGCTTCACTAGGAAAATAAAACTTAAAAATGGAAAAATGTTCACTGATAACTATTTTTTAATCAATTTTAGGTTTCACCGAAAGTTGAGTCAGTCGTATGGTGGAACGGAAAGAAAAAATTTCTTTTTTTACTGATTTAGAAAACTTTTTTAAAGAAATTTGAGATTTAAAATTTTGGATGTGGGATTGTATCTAAAAAATCCCACATCCAAATTTTTTCTATGCAATATCAGGGGGTATCTGTTTTGGCGATCGCTGTTGTCGTAACTGTTTCTGCATAAGTTTTTCTAGTTCAGTGCGCCGAACTTCGACGGTATGAGTGGTCTTACCCGGCGTCTCCAAAAAAACGATACTATCTACGGGTTCTAATGCCACCAATTGGAACAAAATATGGGTGACAGGAGTAATTTTAGCTAGCATTTGAGGGTCAAGCCCAGCAGGGGAAATTAGAGAGACATCCTGTATGGTAGGGAAAGCGTAAATCACACGCTTTTCCAATCCTGGATTAGCACGATTGCTCAACGTAGTTAAAACCCAGCTTGCCTCCGAATTTTGGAGAATATAGTACTGGGAGTAGCGTAATTTTTGAGCGATCGCTCTAAGGGCAGGAGCAATTGCTGCAACAAGATGTGGTGTCATACCATCGCGGGGTGCATTGTTAATCAGCAATTGAATTTGTGCTTCTAAATCCATAATGACTTGTATACGACTCCTGGGTAATGGCAATAACATCTATCAAGTGTGAACAATCCCATCAGAATTGGGAATAATAAAATCAGCCATATCCTCAATATAGGATTGGCCTGCGTTTAGCTTATACGTAAAACCAAACCAGCCAATACCCACAGTCGTACAGGTTGTATTTAAGTAAGTTAGGGTCTTTTGAAAACCGAGACTATGAATTCAGCCGCAACCGCAACTATTCCATCTGCAACTATTCTGGGAGAAAATTCTACAGGCGTGGAGGCGATCTTTCAACTCCTGTCCAAGGAGTTTCAGCAGTCAACCAAAGCTTCGGAACAAAATTGCCACGATGTAGCAAGACGTATTACCACCGAAGTCTACCGGATTTGTCATGAGAGTAAACGTATCCAAGCTTCTGGATCTGTAGAAAGCTCGGCGATGACCCTGGCTCGGCATCGGCTGCAACAGTGTCTCAGGTACTATCAGTTGGGTTCAAATCGGGGCAGAGTCGAATTACACAGTACTTTGAGTGCAATTATTTATCGATATATTAATCCGCCTCAGAAGCAATTGAGCTATCAAGGGCGACTGACTATAATTGAAGATTTCTTACAGAGTTTTTATCTAGAGGCGTTGAACGCTTTCCGCCGAGAAAATCAGCTTGGTGCCACTTATCGCCCTCAGACGCTCTTGGAATTGTCCGAGTATATGGCATTTACCGAGCGCTACGGCAAGCGACGCATTCCTTTACCAGGCCGTCAGCAACAGTTAATTATCCTGCGCGCGCAAACTTTTTCCCAACAGCAGCCTCCAGAAACCAGCGTAGATATAGAACAAGCCGCAGAAGGTAGCAATAATGAAGGTGACGGTTCTTGGGAAGAACCAGCAATTCACCAATTGCGCTCCACAATGGCAACGCAAGCCGAACCCGAACCAGAAGAAGACACCTTGCGTTCCGTTGTGGTTACGGAATTAATGAATTATCTCGAACAACGACAACAATCTGACTGCGCTGATTACTTTTCTCTTCGCCTCCAGGATTTATCAGCACAGGAGATTGAATCGGTTTTAGGTTTAACTCCTCGTCAGAGAGATTATTTGCAGCAGCGCTTTAAGTATCATTTGATTCGGTTTGCCCTGCTACACCGTTGGGAATTAGTTCACGAGTGGCTGGAAGCTTCTCTACACACAAACTTGGGCTTAACTCCTCAGCAATGGCAAGTATACACAGCACAGCTGGACAATAAGCAACGGTCTTTATTAGAGTTGAAGCAACAAGGACAAGCTGATGAAAAAATAGCAAAAATTTTAGGGCTATCAATGGCACAACTGCAAAAACGATGGTTTAAGATTCTTGAGCAAGCTTGGGAAATTCGTAACTCATTAGTTTCCGGATCAGGTGCATCTACTCATGAATAGTGACTCAGAATCCTTACAACACCGGTGTCTCGATTGGTTATTGACAGATGATGTCAAAAATAATGAGCAATCGGTAGAATGTGAGGAAAATGACGGGGTAAAAAAACTCCTCAATGAGGCCACTGCTTCAAAAAGCAGCGAGCCAAAATTGGGAGGAACGCCCCAGACCTTTCAACTGGGAGAAATTCCTACTGTGCAAGATCGTTTTCAAGCTGTCCTTAAGAATCGGTTACAAATCCAAGCTCAAGAGCACCCACCGTTGTTTCCCTGGGAAACACAATTAATCGAATATCCTGATTTTGTTGATGAGCCTTCAATGACACTCGTTCCTAGCTGGGGATGGATGGTACAACAATCGAAGTTGACCTTGCCAACCCGCTTACCGGAAAGAGTTTTCCAGCAATTGCTAGAACAATGTCAGGCTTTAGTGACATCTTCAGTGCCGTTGGGGGCAAAATTAGTTCAAGTGGTGGAGAACTTTTTTCCCAATGAGTCTCAAGCACTAAACGATATAGCTGGATTGGTGCTAAGAAGCACCTATCGGTCTGCCAGTACTCTGGAGACAATGCCTGCTATTCAGAGCGATTACTCAGATTTACAACCGCGTCAACAGATGGCTTTGTCGTTGCTAGCAGCTAAACAACTGCTGGAAAATCTGACTCTACCGGTTTCAGCAACCAGTCCGGTAGTAGAAAGACAGTGGCTAACCAGTGTTGGTGCTTTGAACATCAGAGTAGAATACCAGTCTCTAGGTAAACTTACGAAGTTGCTTGTTCAAGCTGAGTTACCTGTTAAAGGAACTTTGACGCTGCGGGGAAGTGGCACTTTAGCAATGACAACATCTTCGACTTCGGGATACTTAAATGTAGAGTTAGGCTGCGAGCAACTTAACCCAACTTATACCCTGGAAGTTGAATTTCCAGAAATAGACGAACAGTCGTTGTTGTTTGTGATTAATCCCACGATTTAATTTAAATTTCCACCGCTAGCACACTATGTCAATCAACGCCGATATATATTAAGAGGATTTTCCTGGTTTTGAAGCTCATCCTATTTTTCAACAAGCGGTCATTAGGGTGTCTACGAGAAGCAGTTATTACAAAGACACAGGGACGCGAGAATATGGGGACATGGGGATATTGAGAAAGTATTTGATTATTTCTCAATTCACCGCATCACCCATTTCTCGTGTATCTCCATCTCTACCCCCTATCCATAATTAATTTTTTTTGACACAGTACTAGGGTAGGCAATTACGTCCCCCGCATTGTGTTTTTTGCATCTACATCATTGCTTCTACTAGACTCAAATGTTTAACTTATCCAGGATGAATCGGTTTTGGCGTCTCCCTGTAGGTAATTTCTGGCGGCAAAATCCGCAGGGGTCGCCTTTGATTGAAGTGGAAGATTCAATTTTTTTGCGGGTGCTGGTGCTAGCGTTGGTTATTTTGGGAATTGTGGCGACGGATATTGCCGCTGAGACTTCATTCAGTTTTTGGGCGTTACCCCTGAGTGTAGTGGGTGCAATTTGGAGTTATTATCGTCGCCGCGATCGCAATGTTGCAATTAAATTCTGCATCGCCATCGGAATGTTAGTCGCACTGGGTGCTTTCTTTGGGCGATTAGTAGGAGAGTTGAATGATACGCGGTTGGGTTTGGCAGAGTTATTAATTCAACTCCAAGTGTTGCATAGCTTTGATACACCCCGGCGGAAAAATTTGGGCTATTCGATTGTGATCGGACTGATTTTATTAGGTGTGGCAGCAACCCTAAGTCAGACTTTAGCATTTGCACCTGTGTTGCTGTTATTTTTAGCGATCGCTCTGCCAACTCTAGTACTAGATTACCGCTCACGCTTGGGTTTGCAGCCATTAAAAACTCAAAAGGAAAAATTCAATCAGAAGAATTCCTCAAGTCTTAATTTTAAATTTTTAATTCTAACTTTTTTAATAATTGTCGGTCTGGGGCTGGCAATTTTTGCTGTTTTACCCAGATTTCCCGGTTATCAATTACGGAATTTTCCTGTAAGTTCTGCTATTCAAGTAAAAAGTAATTTCACTGGTCGTAGTATCATTAATCCCGGTTATGTCCGCCAAGGTAAAGGTGAGAGTCAAGGCAGTGGTAACGGTGGTACGGGACAAAATAAAACTGGTCAGCCAGGTAAAGTAGATAATAATTTTTATTACGGTTTTAATAGCCAAATGAATCAAAACCTGCGGGGCGAGATGAAACCCAAGGTTGTCATGCGGGTGCGATCGCAAGCTGAGGGTTTTTGGCGAGTATTAGCATTCGATCGCTATACAGGTAAGGGATGGGAAGTTTCTCGCAATGAAAATGTTACGACTGTTAGGCGATCGCCTTGGTCTTACCAAATTTTTCTTTCCCCATCTGTACTCACTGGTAAAACCCAAGAGGTAGTACAAACTTATACAGTGGTGTCGGATTTGCCTAACCTGATTCCGGCGATGACTTATCCCAAGGAAGTTTACTTTCCCGCACCAGTGATCGCTGTTGATAAAGAAGACGGATTGCGATCGCCTGTAGAATTGTCAGAAGGTTTCACCTACACAGTAATTTCCGAAGTACCATACCGCGATCGCACTAAATTAGGTCAAGCTTCTACTCAATATCCTCAACAAATTAAAAAGCATTATCTGCAAATTCCTCCCGAAATTGCCGAAAAAGTCCGGCAACGTACCGAAGAAATCCTCGCTAACTACAATCAAGAAAAAGTCTCAAAGTCTGCTAAAAGCCTAGATTCACCCTACGAAAAAGCTCTCTACTTAGCTCAATATTTAAAGCAACGCTACTCTATTCCCCAAAATCCCTTAGACCTACCTTATTTGAGTGAAAAAGAAGACTTGGTAGAAACTTTTTTGTTTAAGCAAAAGGGAGGCTATCCAGACCACTTTTCAACAGTTCTCACGGTGATGTTGCGTTCCATTGGTATTCCAGCGCGGTTAGTAGCAGGGTTTAGTGCGGGAGAGTTTAATCCATTTACAGGGCTATATGTTGTCCGTAATACTGACGCTTATGCGATGACGGAAGTGTATTTTCCGAAATATGGTTGGTTTGCCTTTGACCCTATTCCCAATCATCCTCTGATACCACCTTCAATTGAAGACACTCAGACTTTTAGTGTGTTACGCCAATTGTGGCATTGGGTTGCTGGCTGGCTACCTTCCCCGCTGACAGGTTTGTTGAATAATGTATTTGAGACAATATTTAAGTGGGTGATTAGAGCGATCGCTTGGTTTTTAGCTTTATTCTCTCAAGGTTGGTTCGGCGTATTAACTGGCTTAATCTTGTCAACTACAGCAGCTTTCTTGGCTTGGCTGGGTTGGGGTCAGTGGCGACAGTGGCGCAACCGTCGATGGTTAAAGAAATTGCCCGCGATGGAGAGCCTATATCAACAAATGCTGCAATGGACAACCCAAAAAGGTTTAGGCAAACATCCAGCACAAACACCTTTAGAGTATGCCAGAGTCTCATACCAGCATCATGCTCTAGCAACTGCTGAGGTTATAGATGAAATTTGTCAAGCTTATGTTGGCTGGCGTTATGGTGGTCATACACCTAACTTGCAGCGATTGCACCAAAGATGGCAAGGTCTTAAAAAGACTGCTAAGTAACTCATTGATAAATGATATAAAAAGGTTGTCCATTAGGCAACCTTGGCGGCAAATAACACGGAAGTGAAGCCGAAGCAAACCTCAAATTGTAAATTACTAAGTAATGAGTGTCTATCCACCTGAGGAATTTCAAGTTAATCGTTTTGACGTTACTCCAGAACAATTAAATAAATTTCTCTTCCTTGTATTCAGAAGTTGTGATGAGACAGAAATCGATGTTTTTTTGAGAGCAAATCCGGAAATACTAGCATTTGTTTCTGTTTTCTTTTTAACAGGGCATCATAACGCTTGGGTTATTCCTCAACAGCTTATTCGTCCGCGTGTTGGCTCACAAACAAAAGGTTTGAAACCTGACTACTTATTTGCAGGAGAGAACTCGGATGGAATTACATGGTGGGTTCTAGAGTTAAAAGGAGCAAATGAGACTATTTGGATTGAAGATAAGAACGGTGATTTCAGGTTTGGAGATGCAGCGAATAGAGGAATTAATCAACTTACAAGATACATTGACTATTGCACTACTAATCAAGAAACAATCAGAAGTGCGTATGGAATAACTACATTTACAGAACCGAAAGGTGTTTTAATCATTGGAAGAGAGCATGAGTTTAAAAATAATGAAGAAAAACGAAGATTAAAAGCACGTCATAATAAAAATAATCCTCATCTTCAAATCCGAACCTACGATGCTTTGATTCCCAAAATAGCTGAGGCTGGGCAGATTTATTACAAGCTACCTTGGTTACAGAAACTACAAATAAACTTATTGACTACTAAACCTGGGGATGATGTACAGTACCATGTAATAGAAACTAATATAGATGAAGAAAATTCGCCATTTTAAATGAGCATTAGGCTAAACTTTGCTTTATCAGTAATCTTCTAAAACGTTAAATCGTGTATTAAACATCTCCAGAAATTAAATATGCGTTATCCAGAAACCTTGTAGAGACGTAGCAGTGCTACGTCTCTACATCCATTTTCGGAGATGTCTATTGTCTCATTAGTTACCTCAAGGTAGCTCAACTTTAAACACTGGAAGAACTTAGCCTCGCATCTATATCAAATTGCCTGAGGAGTAGCGATGTAAACCGTGGTAAAACACACCTGCACCAACCAATAAATAGCACGGTAGTTGAGCCAGCCACAGCTAGCACAGAATGAATCAAAGCTAGCGATCGCAATGCCTCAATCGGCAAATAAGTCACAAATACAGCTGGAATCAACGTGTATAGCAGCAGCTTCACTGTTCCCTCAAACAAAGTTGCTGGATAGGTACTGAAGGTAAGCATGGCATTTCGCCACTGTTGTGTAAGTCCTTCGGAATTGCTCAGATAAAAGCTGAGGCTACCTGTCAAAATATTAAAGCTGACAAACAATGTCGCCACTGAAACTGTCAATCCAGTGAACAATGCCAAATGCACCGCATCAGGCTTGACAAAAAACAAATAAATCCCATATCCAAAAAGCCATTCTGCTAAGTGTGCATCTCCATAAATCTAGCTATTGCTAGATGCTGAAATTATCTCAAAAGCTATAATCTACATCTGTTGCACCGAGAGATTAACTTGTGGATGTCATATTAGAACGATCGCACGAATTAAAACAAGCCTTAGTTGATTTTGTCCTTGATGCTGAAGGCGAACTGGCACAAGCGCTGGAAACTTATGCAGCAGAACAGTTGCGCCGTGGAAGTGGTGATAATACACAGCAGGACTTAACCATCGATAGCTTTTTGACAGCCGGGAAGGTCGGCGATAAGTCTCCATTAGAGTTGTTTATCGAAAGCCATCCAGATTTAGCAGAAAGCGATCGCAGCCTAATCAATAGTTGGCATCATAGTTTTATTGGCTTATTTGCCATAACGAATATTCTAGCTGATGGCTTTGAATTGACGAACTGGTTGACAGATAAACACTACATCGCCAAACCAAACAATGCTCAAACATTACAGGCAATATCTCGGTTGAAGGTCGGAGAAATCTTGCTAACTCGCATTTCGCCCGTTACCGATAGCTATTGGATGTTTTCTGGCCCCTACACAATAATGGGTAAATTAGGTAAACCAAAACTTGCTGTAGCAATTGGTAATTTTAAAGAAAACTATAAAAGTAATCTTTACAGCGATGCTCCAGACTTACTAGAAGAAGCTTGGCAGTCAGTAGAAAAATATCATCAGCAGTTTGTAGACTTTTTTGGCACTGATGAAATCACACTACCTGGATACCAGCTCAATAAAAAAATAGCGGAATTTCAAGAAGTAATTACTGAAGAAACCTTTGCAGCCGCAGGAATTGATACTTCTAAATCTCTTGCTGAAGTGGCAGAAGCAGCTGGAATTGGCGACGAAGAAATAAAAGCAGCCGCACAAGAATTTGGTGCTGATTCCAACGTAGTCTCTGAGATGTTTAACAGCAAAAGCAGCAAGAGCAAAATGGTTATGCCAAAGGTTGATTTGCCTGCTGAACTCAAGAAAGCAGAACAGGTAACGGCTCTCTCTCATCCCCGTTGGGGACAAATGTTTTTACCAACATATAGTAAAATACAAGCAATTTTATCGACAGAGGACTGGCAAAGTGTTCAAGGAGCGGAAAAACTAATTCGCTACTACTTAGAAGATAAAAGTATTAATGCTTTTATCTGGTATCGATTAGCGCAACAGTATCCAACTCAATTAGAAAATGTGTTGCAAACATTTTTGCAACGTCCAGAGTTTAGGCTTGAAAGTGACTTGAATGCACTTTTGCAAGAATTCCACAAACCTATTGAGCCAGAGTTGCCAGACATTGCCAGTGTACCCATACATTTGCATAACTTATTTCAGGAAGCTTTAGGAGAAGTTAACAAATCTAAGCCGAAGGGTAAGGGGCAACAAAAGCCAGCAAAGGGTTTTCAACGAGGTTAACAAATATATGCAACATTTTACCCTACTCACTTAGGCTTCTATGGTTTCCTTTCTTAAAATCGTTTTTAGGAGTGTATAGCTAGCTGTGCGCTCCCACAGACTATTGTGTGAAATCACGATCGCAAACGAGATCGAGGCTAGCTAGTTATATTTACAGATCAGTAGATAACAGGTGAACAATCTCATCTACAATTTCTTCTGGACTCTCAAGCTTGACTAGAAATCGATTAAAACCAGCATTCAAAGCCTTATAGCTTGAGACTTCCCGTGTATAAGAAGTGATAGCGATCGCAGGCAACTGCCTTAAAAATTGGCGAGAATGCACTCGAATTTGCTCAATTAACCAATTTCCATCATGTTCTGGCAACTTCATGTTGCACACCAGAATATCGGGATGAAGCGATTCAACTAAGGTAAGAGCTTCTTCTGCATCGGTTAAAGCCATTACCTCTGCACCAGCTGCTTCCAAAATGAAGATGAGCAAATCTGCAATATCTGGCTCATCCTCTACCAGTAAAATCAAGATTCCAACAAGCGGCTGGAGCAAATTTAATTCAGTTTCTTGATTCATTTTTTGATCGGTTGCCATGCCGTCCCTTTATTGCCTGCTATAGTCTGCTATTTCTATTGCAATGTATGGAGCGGAATAAGTATTCACCCTAAATATAGAAACTTGGGGTGAAAAGCTCTAGAACAGGCTTTAATTATTTTTTGGTAACAGGTAGAAAAAAGCTCTTACCTATTACCCATGACTGATTACCGAGGTTCAGTCTGAGTTGAAACTGTTAATACTTGCGGTGGTGTAGCATCCGGCGGATAGAGAAAGTCTACTTCTACCAAAGAGCGATCGCCTGGTTTCATCTTTAATAAAACTAATGGTTCTCCTGGTTGACCTCTCTTTTGCACTAAATGCAGAAACTGAGTTTGTGGCTGATTTTGGTCATTTTTGTAACGTACTCGCACTGTTCCTCGGAAGAATACTTGAGGGGCGGGTGTACTCAGAAAGCGTAACCCTGGTTTGACTAATTGATCCTCCTTGAGTGGTGTTTGTATCGAGACACTAACAGTTTGAGAACTTTGAGTATTGTTGTATAGCGGCAACTTGAGATTATATTGAATTCCATAGTTGCCATGAGCGCGATATGCGGTGTCAGGATAGCGCACTAGCATAGGCGCACTTTGAATTTGACCAGTTCCTAATGTACCGCCATGCAGGGTACTCAGAGCGTAGGAAAACACTTGACCAGGCTGGGGGATAGTTAGATATCTAGCTTTAGGCTTATCTACTACTAAGGCTCTCCATCGTGAACCACCAACCACTCCCGCAACACGCCCATAAATTCTTGGCTTGCCAGTTTCTTCTAGGGGAGTGGGGGTTTTATCGCGTGGGCCAGCCACATCACTATTATTAAGTAAATTTTGCCACTCTTCTAAAGTAGGCGATCTCTCACTGCCATCAGGATTCTCCCGTGCAAACATCGCTAGGCTAGCTGCATAGACAGTACCATCACTTTGTAGTCGCATAAATGTAGACCGACCATTCAGGGGTGGTGCCAATCCCTGCACAGGAATTGGCAAATTGAGTAACATCCGACTTTGCTTTTGTGGAATCTCAATTTGGGCAGGGAAAATCTCTTGTCGCACTCCCCGAAGTACATCAGACATGACGCGATCGCCTGGTCCAGCAAAAACTTTACCTAAAAGGTTTTGGCTCAAGGATGGTAACTGAATAAATGGTGCGTCCGGTTGACTTAAATAACTCGCCGCTTGCCAAATATTTACCTTTACTGTTTCCGAACTAGGGTTATGCAAAATTATCCCTAAATAAAGAGAACGTAAATTCTCTGCTGGTTCAGCCTTCGCAACGTGATGGGCAAAAATATCAAATCGTCCCCGAAAAGGAAAATTCAGATGCGCTGTTGGCACTTTTTTCCCATCTGGTGGAAAGGTGGAAAGTAAAATCCCTTCTTTCAAAACCAATTCTGGACTATTGCTATTAAAGGTTGGCACTTTATCCAATTGACCTGGTAAAGGACGCACTTCTTGTGGTTGGACGACTTCTTCAGGTGGTAGCGTGGCAGGAGTTGATTGGGCAATTGAGAAAATTAGTAACAATGGGAACATATACTTAGATATTTCTTTCACCATACAGACATTAACAACTTGATGAAAGTGCCAGTTTGTTAATAATTAATACGAAATCGGCAAGAATCCCCATCAAATTTTCTTGATTAAGAACCGGAACGTGGACAAAAATACAACGTGCTGTGAGTTGATTTTGGCTTAAGTAGTCCAACACTGAATAGTAAAGACCCTCGCAAACAAATTTCCCACAGTCGTGGCTAATCTGAATTTTTGCTGCTCCCGCCACTAATTTTTCTAAATCAACTTCTGTCTGTAAAATACTTTCTCCACAGCTAGCACCTGCTTCCACACTTAATTGTGTACGGCTTGCAGCCATGCCACAACAGATGATGTAATCAGGTTGGATTGCCTTGATTTTTTCCATTACCTGAGTACTAGCAAGTTGCACATCTACGGGTAATTGGCGTAAAAAAGTTAAGTCATGTGGTATCAACTCAAGTTTGGTAACTTCAAGTAATAAATCATCAGAAGAATTTGACTGTTGATCTTTTAGCCAAGTGTCAAAAGAAGTTAATAGAATTCTTTTCTTCATAACAAATATTATTTAGAATAGAAAAACCCTCCATAATAAATTTACAAGGAGCAGGTAAATGCCAGTAATTGCGGTCGTAGATTATGAGATGGGAAATTTGCACTCAGTTTGTAAAGGCTTGGAAAAAGCTGGGGCAACTCCTAATGTTACTTATTCTCCAAAGGAATTAGAGCAAGCAGATGCTATAGTCCTACCGGGAGTGGGAGCATTTGATCCAGCAGTGCAACACCTGCGATCGCGCGGTTTAGAACAACCTATTAAAGAAGCGATCGCATCTGGTAAACCCTTTTTGGGAATTTGTTTAGGATTGCAAATTCTCTTTGAATCAAGTGCCGAAGGTACTCAACCAGGGCTAGGAATTATCAAAGGAAAAGTGCGGCGGTTTCGTCCCGAACCTGACATCACTATTCCTCACATGGGTTGGAATCAACTGGAAATGACTCAACCAAAAAATCTTTTGTGGGAGCATTTACCGTCCGATCCTTGGGTGTATTTTGTCCATTCCTACTATGTTGACCCAATAGACCCGCTAATCCGTGCAGCAACTATCACTCACGGTACTCAAACCGTCACAGCTGCGATCGCTCACGAAAACCTGATGGCAGTACAATTTCACCCCGAAAAATCCTCTAATATCGGATTGCAAATACTATCTAATTTCGTTGCTCAAGTCCGCGAAAAAATTCCTGCCTAATATTCTTTTTGTCATTTGTTCTTTGTCTTTTGTCTAAAACTAATACTTCGGCTCCGCGGTAGTTGAGTGCAGTCGAAACTCAGTACAAGTGACCAATGACTAATGACTAATGACCAATGACTAATAACCAATGAGCTTGAGAATTTACGGCAATCGCCAGCTAAAAACTTTACCAGGAAAAGAAACTAGACCCACTAGTGCGCGAGTAAGAGGGGCAGTCTTTAATATTTGGCAAGGAGAAATTGCAGGTTGTCGCTGGCTAGATTTGTGCGCCGGTACTGGTTCAATGGGCGCAGAGGCTTTGTGTAGAGGAGCCAGCCTAGTAGTGGGAATTGAACAATCAAGCCGAGCCTGTGCCACCATCCAACAAAATTGGCAGCAGTTAACTAATGCCGACCAGGAATTTCGGGTATTGCGGGGAGATATTACCCAGCAGTTAAAGACTTTATCAGGTAAGCAGTTTGATAGAATCTACTTCGATCCACCTTATGCCAGTGGATTGTACCAGCAAGTATTAGAAGCGATCGCTCATCATCAATTTTTAGATCCTAGCGGCGAAATCGCAGTTGAACACGCCTCACAAGGTTGGACACCGCCAGAGATTCCCGCTTGGGAAATTTGCCGTCAGAAAGTTTACGGCAACACATCACTTACTTTCTACAGAATTATGGAATGACAGGAATGGGGAGTGGGGCAGAAAACTTGCTTCCTTGTCTTCCTTATTCCCCTTCCCTCATCCTACTCGGCAACACCAGTTGTTCTCCTATCGGAGACGCTACGCGTAGCTTGCTTAAGAGCAGGGGTACAAGTCAGCAGAACTGCCCAACGCACTGGCTCCTCAGCACTCAGCACTGGGCACTCCCTCATCCCCCTAGCTGATTGGGGCGCTTGTATTGCTTATATGCAGCGTAAAAAAGTCCAGCGAGAGTTACGAAAACTAGACCAAGGACAATACCTGATAGCAGGGGTTCAACCACTGTAAATCTCCTCTTTGTAATTATTAAATATTCGTTGCCTGTTTTTTATTTTACCAAATTTCGTATGAATCCTGCATCCTACAGCCTTTTGGAGGGTAACTGCCCACAAAAAAATAGTCTTCTGTGCTTGCAGACACAATCAAGAACTTTTAAGCTATGTGTAGGAAATGAAAACTTTTTAGCACACCTAGATTTTCACAGCAAACCTTTTGGATAACCAGATTACCAAACCTGAAATTTTGATTCAGCGGATCCTTTTATTGACGCTGGCTATACTGCTAGGAGTCCCTTTGGGCTTTTTTGGTGTTCAGTTGGTTCAAGCCTCCGATCCATACGTCAAGAGCGTTCTATCCCTAACAGGAAACCCAGTTCAAGGACACGCGATCTTCCAAATTAACTGTGCTGGTTGTCATGGCTTGGAAGCAGACGGGCGAGTGGGGCCGAGTTTGCAAGCTGTTTCAAAGCACAAATCTCGGTATGGGCTGATTCGCCAAGTGATAAGTGGCGAAACACCGCCAATGCCAAAATTCCAACCTAGTGCTCAAGAAATGGCGGATCTTTTGAACTATTTAGAATCGTTGTAAATCTAAGAACTTTTGGTTGTAGGATACGTAAACACCTTTATGTTAAAGTCCATCTACATGTGTATTTTTTTGCATGTCTGACAACTGTAAAGAAACCTCTAGATACTCGATAGCGTTCGCGCAATGTCTCCTAGAGACGCTTTAGGAATGTAGGAGCGTTGCCCTTGGCACATTATGCCTGCTCTACTTGAGAAAATTCCAAACGCTTAGGTGCGAGACGCTGCACGTAGTTTGCTTCTCCTTAAGGCTACGTGGACTTATTAACGTCCTTGGCGTCTCCCCCCACCAAACGCTCTTTCGAGGTTGGGAGAAGAACCACGACACTAATACCCTGTGCGTCTACACATAATAAATAGAAACCTCAAAACAGCCTAGCTCCGTCTGATAAACTTCGTCTTTAAAGTCCTAGTGGTGAGAACTATCTTTTGTCTTTATCTTCACATCTGCTAGTATTTGCGTAGAATCTTTGATAAAAACTCATATAAACTGTATATTTTAAAGTATGTTAGCAAGTAACTATTTAACTATTGTGAAAGTGAGGTTAGTATACCTAACTTTGTAGAATTAAGGTAAAAGCTCCTAGAAAATGGGCTAAAGTATAGCTTCTTTAACAGACTAGATATTCTTGAGATGACCGAAAGCTAATGACTGAAGCGATCCAAATCGGTAATCGTACAATTACAGCTAGTGAACTGATTTCCTTACTGGCAAGTTACCAAATGCTGCCACAGTTGCAGCGGGAATTAATAATTGATGAAGCGATAGAGCAAAACTCACGCTCCACCAAAGTAATAATAGAGTGTACCCCTGAGGAAGTAGCCCAAGCTAAACAGCAGTTTTACGCTGAAAAACAGTTCAAAAACGAAGAAGACATCCAGGCTTGGATGTCACATCAAGGGCTGACTCCCGATCAACTAGAAGTTATTACCACTCGTAAGCTGAAAATTGAAAAATTTAAGCAAGCCACTTGGGGTAATAAACTGGAATCTTACTTTTTTCAGTCCAAGGCAAAATTGGACAAAGTAATTTATTCTCTACTACGAACCCAGGATGTGGGAATTGCTCAAGAACTCTACTTTAGGATTCAGGCAAAAGAAAACTCTTTTGCTGATTTGGCCCGCGAATACTCACTTGGACCGGAAGCCCAAACTGGTGGCTTGGTAGGCCCGATTGAACTGAATGCACTACATCCCATAATGGTGCAAATGCTTTCTAGCAGTCAACCAGGTCAGATATTGCCTCCTACCCGTATCGCTGAATGGTTTGTGATTTTGCGTTTAGAAAAATTTATTTCAGCACAACTGGATGAATTTATGAAAATGCGCCTGTTGAATGAACTCTTTGAAAACTGGCTACAAGAAAAGCAAAAGCAAATAATGTCTGCACCACAAGCAGAAGGGTTAAGTGACAGTCGAGAAACCTTTAACCAACCTAATACCGTCTAAAAATCTTGTCTGGCATTAGTAGCGCAATTCATTATAAAAACAAGAAGCCCCACGCTATGATAAGAGCGTGGGGCTTTTTGTTTGTTTGAATAAGAACCTGGCATCGAGCTATTTTTGCGTAGGGCTACCCCTAAACTATCGTTGCCGCAGCAGCGTTTCACCTCTGAGTTCGGGAAGGGTTCAGTGTGGTTCCACCGCGCAATAGACACCAGGAAAAAATG
>JADEXV010000405.1 GCA_015206945.1 Nostocales cyanobacterium LEGE 12452
GTAGTGGCCGTCTTCATAACGCCATACGATTGTTGGATTAAGACAAACACCACACTCATTGTAAATAAAATCCATGTTTTCAGCCCATTAACGTATAAGCACCGATTGATTTGATATAATAATATACCCAATATTTAAATACAAAACAACACAAATCGGGAATATATATTTATATAATTATATAACACGAGAAAGCGGCCCGTAGAAGACAAATAAAATGTGCGCGTAGCGACATAAGCCGCAAACGCGCGGAAGGTGTCTACAAATTATAGCGATCGCGTCGAGCTGCCGAAGATCCTGGACAAAGGAAATGTCTACATTTCGACGCGGCGCTCTATGGAATTTCAGACCTGGTTAAACCTTGGATTGTCTACATTATGCAAAGCTCGAGGCGGCCACCGGTGGCTGATCCGGGCGCGAGCGGAGCCGGGACTGTCTACAATAATGACAGGATGGGCGGCTTTGCCGCCCCGAATTATGCATATGAAGACCAGTATACCGCCTTGCCGTCCCATTTGGAAAGCGGGTTTCTCTGATCAACTTTCAAACCGTACTTCCCTATACGTAATACAATTTCCTCGCCTTTGAAACTGTCTTTAATGGCTGACGTGTAGCCGTGGTCGATAGCATTGTGCTGCTTATCTTGGTAAAGCTCCCTAATAATAACCTTTATGCCTTTGACCGCTATAATCTGGTAAAACTCAATGTTGGTTTGATCATGCCCCCATGAAGCGTAAAATATAGCTCCGGGCTGAATGTCTCGCGCGTTTCGCTGCTGCTGGCGCTTCTGCCTTTCACTGTTGATCTTGTTTGTTTCCATTGCCCTGTTTACCAGTGAGTGATAAAATTTATTAAGCTCGTCCAGGGTATCGAAGTAGCGTTTTACAATGGCCTTGGTAGATCGTCCACGGAAGGCAATAAAGAGCAGGGCTTTTTCATCGATAAAAAAGGTGTATCCGTGGTTTACTACCTTTCTTGCGGATGGGTAGAGCGTCTGAACCGACGCAATGAAGGTTTCAAATTTGGTCATTATAATTGCCCATTAACGTATGAGCACCGATTGGTAAAGACACCAGCGGGAAACCGGAATTTCCCGGCTGGTGGGGATTTAGCTTGCTGTGAAGTTCGATGTGGTCAATTACTCGTCATTCGGCTGCTCACCTAAGATGTGAGCTGTTGCCTTTTGAGCGGCAGAAGCAGCTTTAAAAACGAACTTTTTATCGTTTTTGAGGGGTTTGAGCCATCCTTTGATGTAGCTCGCAGAATTACTGTCTAGCTCCGGCGAACTGATCCCAGAAACGGAATTAAGGTATGCCGCTCCCATTTCTGCGATCAATTCCTCCTGAGAATATCTTTTGGAGCCAAAACGGTCAAATTCTGCAACCCCTTCCCTGTTCAATCGCTTTGGATGGCCGGTTGAATGAATCATTTCATGAAACAGAATGCTATAATATGCCTCTGGACAATTAAAGCTGCTCATTGCGGGCATTTGCACTAAATCGCAATCCTTACGATAATATGCTTCGCTACCGCCATGTTTAAATGTTGGTGCGGACTGGTAGCCCCTAAGTATGGATTCGCAAGCTTCAATTTTTTCACTTTTGTGCTCTACTCCAACCGGTATAGCTAGCGCAGGCACTTCTAATGTGGTTTGCTCGATGTTAAAAACATAATAAAGCTTATAGCAAAAGCCCTTTTTATCAACCTCCTTAGATTCTCCGTCTACCTCTTTGGTTTCCCGGAAAGTATATGTCTTGGCAAATACTACAGGTGTCGCCTTTTCTCCCTTTATTACCTGTCCTCCCTTCTCGTTAACTTGCTTCATAGTCAAAAAGTAAGGGGATGAAAAGCCAGTACAACTAAGCATGAAAAAGTTAATTCCCCGATAGGGCTTCTTACTAACGTAGTTTTTAGGACCAGCAAAATCAGAATTTGGCTCGACAAGCCATGTTTTACGCCACGGATTCACCCCATCTTCGAGCATTTTAATAATTCTGTCAGTTACAACCTGATAGACATCGTTTGTAGTAGTGGGGACAAAATTCTTAGCTTTCATGATTTGAGCTCATTAACGTATGAGCACCGATTGATTTTGTTACATAAAAATACCCATTTTTTAAATATATTACAACTTTTTTTTGGTATTATTTTGACTATTTTTGAACGCGAAAGCAACCCCTAGAAGACAAATTTTAAAATGTGCGCGTAGCGACATAAGCCGAAAACGCGCGTTAGGTTTGTCTACATTTGATCGTGTGCAGCTCGTGCCGGCTTTGATCCTGGACGCAAATAATGTCTACATTTTACCGCGGGATCTCCGGAACTTGTGACCTGGTCAATCGTTGGATTGTTTACAAGCGTACTCCCACTGACGCGGTTTAATAATCAGAGAAAAAGGGGAATAATTTTTTCCCCAAAAACCCAAATCTTAATGTCTTTATAAGGAAGCGGTAAGAATCTGTCAAGGTTTTCAAAAAATTACTCTTCTGACGCAGGAAGAAGGAAGATTTTTTTGAAACGCGCAGCGCTCGACCTTGACCAATTGTGTGAGCGACTTATTTTCACATTTAGGTTTGTGTTGCAGGGAGCAGCTACCGTTGACTGCGGGCAAGCCGAAACAGGGATAGAAGCGGCATCCTTTTTGCGGAGAAAAAAGATATAGCGGATAGCCCGTCCCTGCGGGGTTTCCCTACATCAAAAAATAAAAAAAAATGACCTGAAAACGATCAGGCCACTTTCAAGATTACTATACTCAACGTTTATACCGCTAATGCCGGTGCCTGTACCTTCGTCTGTTCTTTGGCCGCTTGCTTCTCGATCTGGCGCTCTGAGTACTGACTATTTGCGCTGGTTAACAGTCCTTTTTCTTTGCCTTCCATGCTCACTGTTTTATCTTTTTGAACTGTGAATTTTGTATTCTGGTGGTCGCTATAATCCCCAACCAACAGCTTCAGTTTATCCTGATTAGTCAGATTATTGCCTTGAATTTTATCTGGTACGGACTCCAACTGCTTGTCGAATTTTTTGAAAAGATTCGTTGCGTGCTTATTGTTTTCCAACTTCCCTTCCTGAAAAGCCTCTTTAACCTCCTTTTTTTCCCTGGCGTTTAAGGGCTCAACCACAATCGGCTTGATTTCGATCTTCTCCTTCTTCTCGAGATCCTTCCTCTCGTCCACAACTTTACTCTCATCGGACTGCTTATTTTTCTCAGAGATGTAATCTTTATGCGGCTTGACGACTTTAACAGAGCCATCTTTGATGCTTTTTACTAGATCTGAAATCTCGGTTTCAAATTTGTTATCAGTACGCTTCCATGCGCCGGATTCCTTACTTAACTCAATGTAGGAAAGCTTATTACGGTCTTGCTTGTCGAAACCAAACGTCTTGTCCTCCTTTCCAATAATCGACGGAGCCTTAAAGTTTTCCTCAAACTGCCTACGAGAACTCTCCTGCATGAAAGACTTAGATGGCATAATGATCTTAACAGCCCCTTCTTTAACCCCCCTAGCCAGCTCAGCCGGAGTGGTTTCAAATTTGTTCTCCGTTCTCTTAAACTTATCGTTATCATCTTTTTGCAGCTCAACGTAAGAAATCTTACTTTGCTCTTGCCTTTCTAATCCATAAGTTTTTTGATCCTTGCCGATCATCTGCGGCGCGTCGAATTTATTGCTATTATTATCCATAGGAAACTGTTAAAATGGTAAAATGTATGGGACTTTATTAAAAAAATCGTCCTTATTTAAATGTGCTTCACTATCAGGAAAATGATTGTAATACTCGCTTACCAACTCAATTGCTTCCGAAAAAGATTTAGGCGCTTCCTTGAATTCAAGAAATGTCTGAGTAGCCTCTCTAACGTCCGCCATTAGTTCTTCATTAGGTAAAAAATCCGGCAAAAATTGATAAGAACTAAAATGATAGAATACATTTATTCCGTCAATATTCATAATAAAAATTACGTTCCCTACCGGAAAACCATTAAGACGAGCATTATTAATTACTCTGTGCCGGTTCTGCAATAACTCGTCCTTATAGCAATCAATCTTTTTCAGAAATGTATCTGTTTCAATCTTCCAGTTTCTATATGAAATCCAAAATACATACGCCAGGATAGAGAGAAAAACAACTAATAAAATAACGTCGAATAGCTTCATAAAATCAGGTGTCAAATACTGAAACTAGATGCTTAAATTATTATAAATTCGCTGCTTAAATTCGCGTGTACGCCGATTATATATATTGGCGTAGTCCCAATAAATCTTGTTC
>JADEXV010000547.1 GCA_015206945.1 Nostocales cyanobacterium LEGE 12452
ATACCTTGCTGAACTGCTGGCGGTAATGAAGCAAAATATTCTTGGTATTCTTCCCAAGAAACACTTTGGTGTACCGGAAGCGATTCTCTACCTTCTGGATCGATGGTTACACCATCTGTCAGCCGTTGAATCAACTCGTCTCCTTGAGCAGGTGGATTTTCTACTTCATAACCAGCCTGATGTAAAGCTTGCAGGATTTCTACACAACTAGCCGGGGTGTCGAGTCCCACACCATTGGCGAGGCGGCCATTGCGGTTGGGGTAGTTTGCCAGAATTAAGGCAATTCGACGTTCTTGGGGTGGTTTGGAACGGAGACGCGCCCAATTTGCTGCTAGTTTAGCAACGAACTCGATGCGATCGCTCACTGGTTCATAAATTACCACATCTGTCTCTAAATGAGGATTACGAGTTTGCAAGGCTTTAAAAGACACAGCACGAGTAATAATCCGCCCATCTACTTCTGGTAGCGCCACATTCATCCCAATATCGCGGGGAGAAAGCCCTTGAAACTGTGACTCCCACTGCTCAATCGATCCGCCACTGAGGATTACCTGCAACACAGGCACATCTAATTTTTGCCAAAGTTCGGTTTGGGGTGTTTCGCTTTCCAAGCGTGCCAGAGAAAAACTAGTAGTATTTAACAGCACAGCGATTGATTCGGCTTCTTTGGGTTGGAAAAATTCACTCAACTCAACTTGCACATCTGGTTCGCGCAATGAAGAAACAAATACTGGTACTGGTTGTAAATTTTTCTGTACCAAAGCTTCGCATAAAGCATCAATTACTTTAGTATTCCCCGCTAAATAATGAGCGCGGTAAAAAAGGATGCCGATTTTGGGTATGGGGCATGGGGCATCCCTTCGACTCCGCTCAGGGCAAGTGGGCATTGGGCATTGGAACCCTTGAGTATCTGAGGTGGATGAACGGAGTTCTGAGGTGGATTCATCCAGTTCCGAGGTGGATGAACGGAGTTCTGAGGTGGATTCATCCAGTTCCGAGGTGGATGAACGGAGTTCTGAGGTGGATTCATCCGGTTCAAAGGTGGATGAACGGAGTTCTAACTC
>JADEXV010000406.1 GCA_015206945.1 Nostocales cyanobacterium LEGE 12452
AGCTAGGATGAAAATTTCTGGCGCACAGTGGAATGTTGGGAGTGTCAACCAAATTCTTTCTGTTCGTTGTGCTTATCTGAATGGTTTACTTGCTATTTGAGTGTTTCTGCCAAAAGTGGATGCTCCCTCTAGATTTTCATGCTGTTACTGCCGATATTCTCTTTTTACTTATCTTAGTTGAGCTATTCCGATTGTTGATTATTTACCTGCAAGAACATCGAGTATCTATTGGGGTAGCTGTTGAAGTTTCCATCGTTTCCGCCTTGCGAGAAGTCATTGTTAAAGGTGTTCTAGAAACAAGTTGGAGTCAAGTTTTAGCAACTTGTGCCTTTTTGTTAGTGCTGGGAGTACTATTATTCCTCCGAGTTTGGCTACCCCCTACCTTTGAAGGTATCGACCCGGAACAAGAAGTATCTAAACGCTATAGAAGCCGATCCAAGTCTGAATTAATACAAAACAATGGTCAACATAATTCGTAATTCGTAATTATTACTCACAGATAAAGTTGCTTGCCCAGAAATAATCATGTTACGCACTTTTATGCCTCCATTGATGAATCTTGTGAGTTTGCATTCTTCAATTACGAATTACGAATTATTTAGCCAATGCCCAATTAACAGAGGTTATTATGTCTGCCGCCACATTAACGTCCAACCATAGCAGAGATGTACAAGTTGCTGAAATTGGTAAAAATACTCTGATTCTACGATCGCGAACTTGGGACAGATTAAAATTTGAGGTAGAGTATTCCCGCCAACGGGGAACTACAGCGAATTCTTATCTGATTCAAGCTGATAAAAAGGCTTTAATTGACCCTCCCGGCGAATCTTTTACCGAAATTTACCTTGAGCAACTAGCACAACGCCTAGATTTCATCTCCCTCGATTACATTGTTCTCAGTCATGTCAATCCGAACCGCAGAGCAACCTTGCAAGTATTACTCTCTCTGGTTCCTCAAGCCACTCTAATTTGTTCTCGCCCCGCCGCTAATGCTCTCAAAGCTGCCTTTCCCGAATTTGAATCACCTATTCAAGCGATGCGATCGCAGGATACTCTAAATTTAGGACAAGGACATCTTCTATCATTTATCTCCGTACCAACTCCCCGATGGGCAGATGGACTTTGTACCTACGATTCCGCGACAAAAATACTCTACACAGACAAACTATTCGGCGCTCATATTTGCGAAGATACTTTGTTTGATGAAGATTGGAAGGGTTTAGATGCGGAACGTCGTTACTATTTTGAATGTCTTCATGCGCCCCAAGCCAAACAAGTTGAAGTAGCCTTAGATAAATTGTCGCTTTTGGGAGCCAGATGTTACGCCCCAGCACACGGGCCAGTTGTCCGTTACAGCCTCAGCCGTTTTTCTTATGATTACCGTCAATGGTGTCAAGGGCAAAAATCTCAAGAATTGAGTGTTGCTTTGCTCTATGCTTCTGCTTATGGAAATACAGCAATTATGGCGAATGCGATCGCTCAAGGTTTAATTCAAAATGGAGTTAATGTAGAATCAATCAACTGCGAACTAGCCGATTCTGCGGAGATTAATCGCATTGTAGAAACTTGCGATGGCTTAATTATCGGCTCACCCACTTTAGGCGGCCATGCACCAACTCAAATTCAAACTGCTTTAGGAATAGTTCTCTCGGTGGCAGCTAAAACTAAGTTAGCAGGGGTATTTGGTTCTTATGGCTGGAGTGGCGAGGCAATTGATTTAATCGAAAGCAAGCTCAAAGATGCAAATTATCAACTAGGGTTTGAAACACTTCGGGTGCGTTTCAGCCCTACTCCTGAGATTCTTCAGCAGTGTCAAGAAGCAGGTGCTTCCTTTGCCCAAAACTTGAAGAAAACTAAAAAGCTGCGGACTTCCCGCCAGATTGTGACAGAAACCCATGTAGATCGTACCGAACAAGCTGTGGGGCGGATCATTGGTTCTCTGTGTGTTGTGACAACTCGTGATGAAGAAACTCACAAAGGGGTTTTAACTTCTTGGGTATCGCAGGCAACTTTTAACCCGCCAGGAATTATGATTGCGATCGCTAACGAGCAGAATGCAGATTTAATGCATCATCCTGGTGATAAATTTGTGCTGAATATCCTTAAAGAAGGAAGAAATGTCCGACGCTATTTTTCTCGTCATAGCACTTTAGGCGATAATCCCTTTGCAAATCTGGACACAAAAACTGCTCTGAATGGTTGTCTGATTTTGAATGAGGCATTAGCCTATTTAGAATGTACGGTGCAAAATCAGCTTGAATGTGGTGATAGATGGTTAATTTATGCCGTCATCGATCGCGGTGAAGTGTTGGAAAATGATGGTGTCACGGCTTTGGAACATCGGAAATCTGGTAGCTATTATTAATTGGTTAAAGCCGTCCGTCAAAGTCACCGACGAACGGCTGTTCACTTTCTTGACATCTGGGCTGATGCCTCAACTTGACACCAACGGCAGGATGCCCACTCTAATACTCTAACTAGCTACTGCTTCAGCAGGAGCTGCCTCAGCAGCAGTTATGGGTAAATAAACACTAACTTTTTTACGAGTTTTGCCCTTTCTCTCAAACATTACAACACCGTCGATTAAGGCAAACAAAGTGTCATCGCTGCCAATACCGACGTTGTTACCAGGGTGGAATTTGGTGCCGCGTTGACGCACGAGAATGTTTCCTGCACGTACAACTTGACCGCCATAACGCTTGACACCCAGACGTTGAGCATTAGAATCACGACCGTTGCGTGTACTACCTGTTCCTTTCTTATGAGCCATAATTTCCTCTTGTGTATCTACTTCTTTTATTATTCAGCAGCGGTTTCAACTTCTTCGGCAGCAGTGTTATCTATAACGGGGGTTTCCTTCTCCGGTTCTCCTTGGGCAGCAAACACTGCACCATTAAGGGTGATGGAGTCAATCATAAGTCTGGTAATTTCCTGACGATGCCCCCGTTTTTTGCGGGTTTTCTTTTTCGGCTTCATTTTGTATACCAGGACTTTACGACCTCTGTAATGTCGCATTACAGTCCCTTCTACAGTCGCACCTGTTACTAATGGCTGTCCAATGGTGACTTCGCCATCGTGCTGCACGAGTAATACGGCATCTATTGTAACTTTTTCATCTGGTTCGATCGCTAGCAGTTCAACGTCGTAAAACCGGCCTGGCTCTACTCGTATTTGTTTGCCGCCAGTTTCAATAATCGCGTAGGTCATGGAATTGTCCTTGAGGTTGCCGTACAGGTAGCTGGTTTTTATCTCCTGTAGAGATGCTTTTGCCAGCCTTTGTAATATGTCTACCTGATCCGAGCAGGAATTAGACAGACAATCTAACATACTATTTTATTCATAGGCGTCAAGTCAAGCTATAACAGGATTTTTGCGTTTGGCATTGCTGTCTAGTCAACCTGAAGATGAGAAATCAGTTAATTACTTTGTGCGATCGCTAATTTTCCAAGAGTGGGGAGGAATTAGCCAACTGTCGTCATAAGTGTAGACATAGCGCGTTGTAGACATCGCCTACTCGCACGAATATAAATTGTATTTCTAAGAAGTCAGAACAAATACTTTTTAGATAAAAATTGCTACTATCTTAGGGCTGAATCTTCCAAAAATTAACATTAGTTAGTATTAGCTTAAAAGTTATATTTTGTTATCAAAATCAACACATTCTTCTTCTTTGTTTTAAGATTAAATATACGGTGTCTCATCTAGAAATTCTTTACAAAAGTTCGTGAATCCTCAAGAGTTAAACTATCACATTCAAACCTGATATTTCAAACAGGAGATTGATTGTCATGACACAGCAAAATGCTGCCCGACTTTTTCAAGCTGTAAAACAAGATCAAGCGTTACAGCAAAGACTCAAAGCAACAGCCGATCCAGAAGCCTTCATCAAAATTGCTCAAGAGCGTGGCTATGATTTCACCGCCAAAGAACTGGATAGTGAAATCAGCAAATTATCTGAAGAAGATTTAGCCGCGATCGTCAATCCAGGATGGGGCAATAGACGCCACATTTATCCTAGATAATTCCTGTTCTAGGAAACCGAAAGTATAGAAATAACTGAATTGACAAGTTTTGCTCCTCAAGGGGATACTGTTGCATCGTCTCCTTTAAGGGTATTCCTGTTAAAAACAAAACTAAGATCCCTGACTTCTCTAAGAAGTCGGGGATCTTATTGTTTGCAAATGATTAAGTTGGGCTGTTATATCAAATCCGGGTAATTAGTTATGATTTCCACAGTCATTGCA
>JADEXV010000407.1 GCA_015206945.1 Nostocales cyanobacterium LEGE 12452
CCCTATCCCCAACACCCCTTTCTTTGGGGGTACTGTTCGGGGAATGACGGCACGACAAGCTAGGATAGCGTTACAGGCTAGGTTCGGAAGTCGCACCAAAGTCCCGCAAACAGTATTAACGACTATTTTAAGTTCTAGATTAGAAAATAGCTAGAGGAATCCGACTTAAATCTTACTAAGTATACTGAGGTTTTAATCTCTATGACGTAAGACTTACATTTGCTCAATATTTTTGTATAAAGTGGTACACTCCTTCCGGTTGCGCTACTAAGTCTTCTACTATGCATATTAACCATGCACAGCTGTGTGCCCGTACAAATGTACAAATATTTTGGGATAATTTATTTTTTGTCAGTCCCTAATTTCATGTCCCAATTTTTGCCTGATAATTGATAATTGGCGTTGTAATAAAAAATACGAGGGCTTTTCTGTGACGTACTTGGCAAAGATAGAACTTTTGCTGTTACTGGGTTAGCCAATTCTCATAAAGTATTCGCGATGCCTGTGGCGGTAAATTACTTAATATTGGATGAAACTTTAGTATTATAAATAACTAATATCTAGAGCAAACAACTTGTGTTTGAGACAACGTGATGCTGGAATTTGGAAAAAGCCTTTTTGCTTATAAACAGTTTATTCCTCACGGTCATTGCTATCTTTGGAAACCAGAATTAGTGGGTTTGCATATTGTATCCGATAGTTTAATTGCCCTTGCTTATTATTCCATCCCCATCACGCTACTTTATTTTGTCCGCAAGCGCCAAGATTTGCCCTTCAACTGGATATTTCTACTATTTGCAACATTTATTATTACTTGTGGCACTACCCACCTCATGGAGATTTGGACGCTCTGGTATCCAACTTATTGGTTGAGTGGTTGCCTTAAAGCTATTACAGCCATAGTTTCACTGTACACAGCTTCTGAACTTATACCTTTGGTACCAAAAGCACTTGCTCTCCCCAGTCATGCACAACTGGAGGCAGCCAATCGAGAACTGGAGCGGGAAATCAGCATACGTAAACAGGCAGAACTCGCACTACAAGAGCGGGAAGCGATGTTGCGGCGAATTGGCGATAATCTGCCCAATGGGGCAATTTATAAGGTAATCCGGGAATTGGATGGCAGCGATCGCTTTTCTTATATCAGCGCGGGGATTGAAAAACTGATGGAAGTCAGCGCAGAAGATGCACTCAAAGATTCAAGTTTACTCTATCGCCAGTTTATCCCAGAGGATGTACCACTCTTCCAGGCAGCAGTCGATGAATCGCGGCGGAATCTCTCAGTATTTGATATACAAGTGCGCATCCAAACGCCCAGCGCTCAGCTGAAATGGTTCCATTTTCGTTCCACGCCACGCCAGTTGCAGGATGGCCGGGTGCTTTGGGATGGGCTAGTAGTGGATGTCACCGATCTCAAGTGCGCTGAAAAAACACTACGCAAGAGTAAAACCTTATTAGAAGAATCTCAGCAAGTTGCTCGTCTCGGTAATTGGGAGTTTGATATTGCCACTGGCAAAATTACCTGGTCAAAGCAGCTGTTCGACCTTTTTAATCGAGATCCCGCACTGCTTGAGCCGAACTACCAAGAAAATCTGCAACTGTACTGGCCAGAAGATGCAGGAAAATTAGCCCAAGCAATTGAGCGGGCAATGTCAACTGGCGAATCCTACAAACTCATTCTGCGTGCATCTCCAACTTACGGGTCTACTATTTATATTGAGGGGATTGGACACGCAGAATTCAACGCGGATGGAAAAGTAATTCGCCTCTATGGGACTGCCCAAGATGTTACAGAACGGCAAGCCGCAATCAACGAACGCCAACAAGCCGAGGAAGAACTTCGACGCAGTGAAACGTTGCTAGCTACTGCTCAAAAGATTGCCCATCTGGGCAGTTGTGAGTGGTACTTAGAGTCTCAAAAGCAAATTTGGTCAGATGAAACCTTTCGTATCTTAGGTTTAAATCCTACTCAATCAGCACCGACGCAGGCTGCATTTCTCCAGATGCTTCACCCAGAAGACCGACCAGTGTTGCAGAGGCATTTACTAAAGGCGATCGCCAATAAGAAGCCTTTCAATCTTGAATATCGCATTGTCCGACCTGATGGCTCATTGCGCTACCTGGAATCGAGAGCGGAGGTAGCTTATGATACTCAAGGTAAGGCTGTTAGACTGTATGGAGCTATTCTAGACATTACAGAACGCAAGCAAGCAGAAATTGCTCTCAAACAAAGCGAGATTCGCTACCGTGCCATTGTAGAGGATCAGACTGAATTCATTGCCCGATATTTACTAGACGGCACACTTACCTTTGTTAACCAAGCTTATGCAGTTTATTTTGGACAATCGCCAGAGGAACTGATCGGCAGCCGCTATCAACCGATTATCTTTGAGGAAGATCTGGAGCGAGTTGTTCAATTAGTCGCTTCAATTAGTGTCGATAATCCTGTTGTCATCATTGAAAATCGCGTTGTTGTGGCAAATAAGGTGCGTTGGACTCAGTGGCATAACCGAATGCTGTTTGACGAACAAGGATGCTTTATCGAATTTCAATCAGTGGGACGCGATATCACAGCCCTGAAGCAAATTGAAGAAACACTTTTTCAAGAAAAAGAATTAGCTCAGGTGACGTTGCAATCGATTGGAGATGCAGTTATTACCACAGATGCCTTTAGCAGGATTCAATACCTCAATCCCATTGCAGAATCTCTGCTTGGATGTAGTCAAGCATCTACACAAGGGTTGCCGTTAAAAGAAGTCTTGAGAATTGTGCATGAAACGACACGGGAGGTAGTTCAGAACCCAATTGAGCAAGCGTTAAAAGAAAATCGAATTGTAAATTTAGCAAACCACACCGTCTTAATTACTGAGAACGATCGAGAGATTGCAATTCAAGATTCAGCCGCGCCCATTCGCAATCGTGAGGGACAAGTTATTGGCGCGGTTATGGTATTTCATGACGTGACTCAGAACCGCCAGCTTTCGCGTCACCTATCCTGGCAGGCAAGCCATGATGCCTTAACCGGATTGATGAATCGCCAGGAGTTTGAGCGGCGGATTGAACAAGCATTGCACGTTACCAAGTTAGACTACCAAGTTAATGCATTGTGCTATTTGGATCTCGATCGCTTCAAAATCGTCAATGATACCTGTGGTCATCTGGCTGGAGACGAATTACTGCGTCAAATTACTGCCTTATTGCAGGAGAAGATTCGGAAAACTGACACACTCGCACGGTTAGGCGGCGATGAATTTGGTCTATTACTCAATCAGTGTACACAGGAGGAAGCTTTACGAGTTGCCAACAATCTGCTTTCGTGCGTTCAAGAGTTCCGGTTTGTTTGGCAAGAGCAGGTATTCTCAATTGGAGTAAGTATCGGCTTGGTTGGTATCGACAAGAATAGCGAGAGCATTGCAGAGATTATCAGCACAGCTGACGCAGCTTGCTATACCGCGAAGCACCGGGGTCGCAATCGCGTATATGTTGCTGAGGCTGGCGACCAGGAGCGACTGCAACAGCGTGGTCAGATGCAGTGGGTCAACCGCATTTCTCAAGCCTTAGAAAGCGATTGGTTTTGTCTCTATGCTCAAAAGATTGCTGCGATCGCTCCGACAGATCAAAATGGCGACCATTATGAAGTGCTGCTGCGGCTCCGGGATAAGCAGGGAAATTTAGTGCTGCCGATGGCGTTTATTCCAGCAGCAGAACGCTACAACTTGATGCACCTGATCGATCGGTGGGTGATTCGGACTCTATTCAGGAATTGGTCAACGCTCGTTGGCGATAAACAAAGCATCTATGCGATTAACCTTTCTGGCTCTAGCATCAACGACGATCAATTCATTAACTTTCTGTATGAGCAGTTTTCTCTATACCCGATCTTACCCCAGCGCATCTGCTTTGAGATTACCGAAACTGTAGCGATCGCCAACCTCATAAAAGCCAAGCAGTTCATTCAGTCACTTCAACAGATGGGCTGTCGCTTCGCGTTAGACGATTTTGGGGTGGGAATGTCGTCGTTTGCCTATCTCAAGTCTCTGCCTGTGGATTACCTCAAAATCGACGGCAGCTTTATTCGTAACATTGTCGAGAATTCTGTGGATGATGCAATTGTGACAGCAATTACGCGCATTAGCAGTGTGATGGGTATTCAGACGATTGCTGAGTTTGTGGAGAATGATGCGATTTTAGACCGAATTACGGCACTAGGAATTGATTGCGCACAGGGATATGGGATTGGAA
>JADEXV010000033.1 GCA_015206945.1 Nostocales cyanobacterium LEGE 12452
GGGGAGAAGAGAAGTTGTACTAAGTTCCGTCTGCTCCCCTGCCCCTCTGCTTCTTGTACCCCATAGCTACTATCTACTGAACAACCAAGTGGATATTTTGCAATTGACACTTCGCCTCAGCTGTACCCAGGCGTTCGATTACCTGTTCGGCGCTCATTAGACGCTTGAGTACTACTTGACCGATGGTTTCACTACCAATTACTGGTGTTGTTGGCTTCACTTCCACGGTTAAAACGGCTTCTTCAACTCGATAAAGCCAGAGCAATTCATTTTCTTCGACTATACAAATATTCATTCGCTGAATATCTGGTTGGCGTCGCCATGCAGTTATTTGCCAGAGTCCATCAGATGCCCAGACTCTTGCAACTGCCCATCCCTCAGATAGAAAGAAATACTTCACGGTCTTAGTCTCACTATTTCGACTTTCAATCTGCTGTTAACAATATCGCGATCGCTTTAGTCGCTGATGTTCAAACACTCTTCTTTTTGACAATACAGCCAATCTTGACGATAAACCGCTCTATCGGGGTCTGTTATCAAGCAGCAACAGGTAAAATCTCAACGTATACTACTTGGGCTAAGGTGAAACCTTACCAAGACCTATTTTTCCAGTAACTATGAATTTAAGACAAATTTTACCAATGTTGAAAATTTTAATTAAATAAAAACCTTTCAATACTTAACAATTCTTAAATATCAAATTATGTATTTTATCAATGATTTTTTGTAACCAAATAGTGCATAGGTGTAGACATCGTACAGTAGCAATAAACTTAATTATGAAGTTGAGTATCCGCCAAATTTTTGATTTAGATGGCTACGGAGTATTCCATCGAAACAAAAACTGCTATAAATTGTGAAGATTCAGCATAACAGTCACAAATGTAGTAGAATTGCTGACCGCTGATATCAAATATATTACTGCCATGACCTGGTTTTCCTTGTCCGTGAAACGGTGGGGTCGGATTACACAATTCCTATCTTTGTTCTGTTTATGTTTATTTTTGGTTGTTAGTTGCGCTCCTCGTCCGCAGCCACCTACGCCGCCATCTGGTTCTGTAAATACCCCTACAGGTGATGGTCGTATTACTATCGGTACAACAGCGAAGCCAAGAACCCTCGATCCGGCTGATGCTTATGAGTTAGCATCTTTAGGTTTGGTGTTTAATATGAGCGATCGCCTCTATAATTACGAACCAGGAAGCACCGAAATTAAACCCCAACTAGCTACAGGATTACCCAAAGTCAGTCAAGACGGCTTAACTTATACCATTCCCTTACGTCAGGGAGTAGTTTTTCACGATGGAACTCCCTTCAACGCTCAAGCAATGGCCTTTACCATCCAACGCTTTATTGAAAATAAAGGAAAACCCTCATTCTTACTAGCTGATATAGTAGATTCGATAAAACCGACAAGCGAGTATGAGTTGACAATCAAGCTGAAAAAGGCCTTTGCAGCTTTTCCCTCACTGCTGGCATTTCCTGGAATTTGTGCCGTTTCTCCAAAAGCTTACGAAGTCGGCGCTGGTAAATTCAAGCCGAATATTTTTGTGGGAACTGGTCCTTACAAATTAGGACAGTATGGTACTGATTCCATCCGATTTGATGTGTTTGATAAATATTGGGGAGAAAAACCAGTTAACAAGGGTGTTAATCTCCAAATTCAAACTAGTCCAGTTAATTTGTTTAATGCTTTTCGTACAGGTGCAGTCGATGTAGCTTATCTGTCGCTGCAACCAGATCAAAATCGGAGTTTGGAAGAAGGTGGTAAAAAAGGGGATTGGCAAGCGATCGCAGCTGAAGGTAGTGTAGTAAGTTATCTGGTATTAAACCGGAATCAAAAGCCTTTAGATAAATTAGAGGTAAGACAAGCGATCGCATCCATAATTGACCGTCCACTTTTAAACGAGCGAGTGTTACTTGGTCAAGCAGATCCGCTTTATAGCATGATTCCCACGACGTTTAAAGTTTCTGTGCCATTATTCAAAGATAAATATGGCGATGCTAACTTCGATCAAGCTAAAAAATTATTAACTACTGCTGGCTTCTCCAAAGAAAATCCTGCAAAAGTGCAAGTTTGGTATCCTTCTAGTTCACCTACTCGGAGTTTGGCAGCACAGACACTCAAATCCCTTGTGGATGTCAAAATGGATGGAATACTGCAATTTGAAGTTACTCAAGCGGAAGGGCCTGCCTTCTTTAAAGACATTGCCAAGGGTTTGTATCCGGCAGCTTTACTTGATTGGTATCCAGACTTTTTAGATCCAGATAATTACGTCCAACCATTTTTATCTTGTGACAAAGGTTCCGCGGCTAAAGGATGCGAAGATGGAGGCAGTCAAACTCAGGGTTCGTTCTACTATAACGAAACCATAAATAAATTGATTGATGGGCAACGCAAAGAACAAAATCCCGAAGCGCGTCAGAAAATTTTTACCGAAATTCAAACGCAAGTTACTACTGATGTACCTTACGTTCCCTTATGGCAAAACAAAGACTATGTATTTGCCCGAAATGGTGTTAATGGCGTGAAACTTAACCCTACCCAAATTTTGCTTTACCAGACACTTAAAAAGTAGTCATTGGTCATTAGTCATTAGTCATTAGTAATAACTGTTGACTATTGACTTTTGACTATTCGATAAAAAAACTTCTTGTTCAATATCTATCTATTTGATAGCTAAAATAGTTCCTAAAAGTGCTTTGTGAATATTAAACTTTAAATTACTTATGTCTCGTTCTAAAGCTTTACAGTATTACATTGTTTCTCGGTTGCTTCTTGCGCCACTTCAACTATTAACGATTATCACTATTGTATTTCTCTTGTTAAGAGCAACACCAGGAGATCCAGCAGATGCAATTCTTGGGGGACGTGCGCCAGAAGCAGCTAAAGAAGAATTGCGAAAACAACTCGGTTTAAATCTTCCCTTGTGGCTACAGTATCTAACTTATTTGGGAAGCATACTGCGCTTTGACTTGGGAACCTCTTTAATGAGTCGCGGACAAAATGTTTGGGATATCATTGGGCAATATTTCCCGGCGACGGTGGAGTTAGCAGTATGTAGTATGGCGGTTGCACTCATCGCCGGTATTGCGGTTGGGACTCTTTCGGCTTCCCGCCCTGGGACATATTTTGATGTCGGCGGGCGCTTGTTTGGTATCATCACCTACGCACTTCCCATGTTTTGGGCGGGAATGCTTTTGCAGTTGATTTTCTCAGTCCAACTGGGTTGGTTTCCTAATTCCAACCGCTTTCCGCCTAATCTGCCTGCTCCCACTACTGTGACTGGATTGTATACAATTGATAGCCTACTCGGTGGAAATTTCACTCAGTTTTTCACATCTTTGCACCATCTTGCCCTACCGAGTCTCACACTAGGAATTTTGCTCAGTGGAATTTTTGAGCGAATTGTGCGAGTGAATTTAAAACAAACGTTGCAAGCCGATTATGTAGAAGCTGCTAGAGCCAGAGGTATTGGTGAAAATAAGATTTTAGCCTCCCATGCCTTAAAGAATGCTCTAATCCCAGTAATTACAGTGTTAGGATTAACTTTTGCTTCTCTGTTGGGTGGGGCGATTTTGACAGAGGTAACATTTTCTTGGCCTGGTTTGGCTAATCGATTGTATCAAGCGATCGCAGATCGTGATTATCCCACAGTCCAGGGAGTACTCGTCTTTTTTGGTGCGATCGTTGTAAGTGCTAGTATTTTAATTGATATTTTAAATGCTTATGTAGACCCGCGAATTCGTTATTAAGCTGTTTGAGATTTTGTTAATCTTCTTGATAAATCCCACTGGGAGCATCTCAGTTTTGCAAATACACCCTAAATCTGACCCCCCCTTGGTAAGCAGGGCTGATTCATTCGATGTCTTAGGGATTTTGTCAAGAGTATGAGTCAGAAATTTGCTTGAGTGGGAAAAAGAAAAACTACCACCTTAACCAGCAAATTTAAGTGCGTTCACCATTTTCTTGCCCAATCAGATTTTTTAGTCACCTGTCTTTTTTGCTTGAAACGCTTGTAAATCAGCGCCTTTTAGGGAATGAAACAGCCCTGCCTTGGTAAGGGGGGAAACAAGATTTATGCTCCCTCTCCGATACTTTGGAGAGGGTTGGGGTGAGGTTTATTTAAAGAGCTTTCTACAAAAGTGAGATGCTTTTAAACAGAAGACTAAAATTACCGTTCAACATCTAAGTCAAAGTAAAAACTAGGATCAACAATTCTGTTGCTGTCAACATATTTGATAATGGGTATGCTAACTCCGTGCTGTCCTGATGATTGCAGCGTCCAAGTTTTTTGAAAGCTACCAATATGATGACAAGCGGCATTAATTGGAAAGGGAATACGAGTAAAAAGAGGATTTTTATACCCCGTAACCCCATTTTCAAAGAAATATCCTTTAACTTCTACTCTATTGACTCGAGCTTGAGATGGTATGCAATAATTGAGGCTTGAGATTCTTAGAGTATCTCCAGATTTGAGAAATAGGCGATCGCCTTTTCTCACTTGCTGAGGCTCATCGCTATTAATCTGCACTGTAAGATTATCAATGCATACCTTTGTAAGACTCATTTTGTCACATGTTATAGAAGTGGCGGTGATAGTGGGCTTTGATTCTGAAGAAGATTTTTCATTTTCAATTAACGCAGGTGCTACCGTAGCTACTATGGCGCCTGTTGCAGCCATGAGAGCAAGTACAACTTGTTCTTTAAAAGTTGCCATTTTATTCCTACATTCAGAAAGCTGTTTACTTTGATCGAGTGATACTTAATCATCAGTTTTTATTTCTGCTCTAAGTCATCCCTTAAACAGGGATAACAGGAATTTAGTGGTTATTACAACCATTGACAAGCGATCGCTTATCTTATCTTTTCAGTTTACTCGTATTTTGGGATTGAATCAAAAATCTGTCAATTATCTGTAGAGATGCTTTTGGGTTTCTTAATTTATTGGTTGCTCAAAGGCTTTGCTATTGTTAGCCGAATCTATAAGTAAACGAACCTTAATTTCATGGTAAAACTCCTCTTGAAATCGCTCTACTTTCGATTGAGCCGAGAGTAGTAGTAAGCTAATCGGCATTTAAGTTGCATCAAAACAGGGCTTCAGCCCTTACTACAAGCGAATCATTCTCGAAAAATGAATGAAGAGAAGATTAGCTTAGCGCACAGAAAACGCTAACTAGGTGACTGTATTCAGACTCGTGGTACCCCTACTGCCGATTCATTTGTTGCAAAGATTTTTAGAAGTGGTTTCGGCAACTACAAAAGCTATTTCGGCGGCTACAAAAGCTATTTTGAGGGCTTATCTTCTTAAACTACGAGGATCGAGTGCATCTCTCAGCCCATCACCAAGTAAGTTGAATGCCAACACTGTGAGAATAATCAGCACAGCCGGTGGCCAAATTAACCAAGGTTGCAACACCAAGATTGAAGCATTACTAGCCAGAGAAAGCATATTTCCCCAAGAAGGGTCTGGTTGTTGAATACCCAAACCGATGAGACTCAGTATCGCCTCTGCACCAATAAAGCTGGGAATTGCAAGAGTCGCAGAGATAACTACATAACTAGCCGTTTGCGGTAAAACGTGGCGGACAATGATATAAATTGGGTTCGCGCCCATTGCACGCGCTGCTTGGACAAATTCTCGCTCTTTAAGTGATAGTACCTGTCCCCGAATAACCCGTGCTAAACCAGCCCAGCTAATAACCGAAGTAATCACCACAATCAGCAAAAAGCGTTGAGTACTACTTAAACCTGCTGGTAAGACTGCACCCAATGTCACCAAAAGATAAATACTAGGGAAAGTCATTAGCACTTCTGCCAAGCGCATAATCAGGCTATCAGTCACACCGCCGAAATAGCCAGAAATTCCCCCGATAAGCAAACCGAGGGGATAGGTAATGATAATGCCAAAAATCCCGATGAACATACTGATGCGACCGCCATGCAGCAAGCGACTAAATTGGTCGCGGCCTTGGTCATCAGTGCCCAAAATATTGACTTTGACGCCACTTGTTGTGCCAAATAAATGCCAATTTAAGGGGATACCACCAAAGATTGTGACTTCATCCCACTTCGGCGGTAGTGGGAAACTCATCTGCAACAATCGATATTCTGGCCCGGAGACAAATAGACGCAGGGGCGAAGGCTTTGTCGAGTCTACAATGAGTTTGCGATCGCCTGTATCTAAATTCGTATCTCCCTGAGTCGTCGGATAAACATAAGGCCCAATAAACTGCCCTGACTGAGAAACCCAGTGTATCTTAGTTGGTGGCAGCAGTGAACCATTAGGCTGTGAAGCATAGGGGTCATAAGGAGCTACGAAATCAGCTGCAATTACTCCTATATAGAAAATTAACAGCAAAATTGCCCCAAAGCGTGCCAAAGGATTTTTCTTAAGTCGTCGCCACCAATCCATAGTAGTTAGGAGTTATAAGTTAGGAGTTATGAGTTATTTAAGTTTTTATCTTAATTCATAACTCATGATTAATAATTTTTAACTCCTAAACTCCTAACTCCTAACTCCTAACTCCCAACTCTTAACTCCCAACTGCTAACTTCTCCAAATACCGCTGCTGTTCTTCCTGTTGTTTTTCATGTTCCACAACAAACACGTTTGAGTAGAGATTAGCGAGAATTTGTTTTCCCTGTTGTGTCAATGATAAGTAATGCAGTCCTTCTTGGATATAGGGATATACGCCATTCCAGTAAAACTTAGCGTAGTTGTTACGTAAATCGGCGGGGGTTTTATAGCCCAAAACTTTGTTTACACCAGTTTCTTCAAATTCGTAAAATAAAGAAGTAATTTTCTTCAGGTAACGCGGGTCGCTTAGTTGACCAATCAAATCAGCAGCACGGACTAATCCTGCAAAGCACTTTGTATCTTGATGATCTTCCGCCGCAGGCACTGGAAATCGAGTCAATTCAATATTGCTCTTAATTGCCTCAGCATCGATTAACTTGTGACCTCCAAAACGCTCATCAATAAACAGCTTGGCTCTATCAACATGATACGGCGTCAAACTGGCATCAGAAGCGCCAGCAGCCACAGAAATCATTCTGCCATTTTTACCTGTGGCATATAAGTTTGCTGTTTCTCGGTCTTGCCGACAAACCCCTTTAACGTAGCCAATATCGTGACACACTAAGGAAATAATACAATGCAACCAGTCTTCACTCGAAACACCGCCTTCCCTGATATGTTTGCCACGTAAAATTTCTTGCCCCACTAGGGCGACTAGGACTGTATGTTCAACATTGTGATAAAGGGCGTCGCTATTGGCAATGTTTTCCAAAGCCATGTTACCTGCCCAGGCGATAATATCCTGATAATCATTTTTAAAGCAGCCATAAGTGCGACGGTAGCCGTCTCGAATTTCATTTACAAAGGCATCAATTAAAATTTCAGTGGCATTGAACATATCTGCTTACTCTGGTAAATACCAATTTTTTATTGATTTGATTGATTTCAAAATTCCCTAATCAAGGCCACCCTTGCTGGAATTTAAGGCAATGGAGTTTGCTCCTTTGTAACTCACGTATAGCTCTAGACGCTAGCTTTATCTATGCCTGGATGCATGGCTTCCTGGCAACATCAAGGCTTTAGAGGAATGATTGATTAGGTGTAAAGAATAATTTACTGGTGTACCAAGGTACATAAATACTTTCGATTCTAATTAGATAAATCTAGATGAGCTATATTAGTTTTTCATACCTAAGCATTGGTTGGCAGTGATCTAAATACAGATGGTGTGTGACATAGAGTAGCTCTATGAGATGAGAGGATTTTTTATATCATAATCTACATAAAATTTATTATCATTTGTCCAGTCGTAATTTCTCTTAGTGACAAAGTTGTATTATATACTTTTGCAGATGAAAGACATTTACTATGAAATGCGTCATAGTTGATATCGAAGTAAATCAGTTTCAAGTTTTTTTAAGAAAATACCAAGATTTGGTATGCATAGACAGAAAGTAGAGGTGTAACTGTGAGCGATGAAAGTCTTTCAGAAGTCGAGGTGGAAGAAGCTATAACCTCTGAAGATAGGAATTTTTTAAGCAAATCAGATCAAAAACTAACCAGGGTATGGTTGAAACCATTATTCTTGGGTACTGGTTTAGGAATTGCGATCGCCTTGGTTGGGATGAGTGTATTAAATCGTTTTCCATCCCGTCAACAAAACGTGGTGGCGGATAAAAAAGTTAACCCAGCGATGACTGTTACTATCGCCACAGTAGAAACCGCCCGTGTTGTCCGTACACTCAAAACGACTGGGACTGTAGCCGCGAGTGATTTAATTCCGGTGCTACCGCAAACAAACGGTTTACAAATCAAAAGCATCCCCGCAAATGTCAAAGAAGGAGCTTTTGTCAAACAAGGTCAAGTGTTGGCGGTGTTAGATGGTTCTATACTGCAAAACCAAATTAGCCAAGCAAAAGCAGATGTGGAATCGAAACAAGCAGATGTAGCATCCAAACAAGCTGATTTGGCATCCAAACAGGCAGATTTGCTATCAAATAAAGCAATAGTCCAGCAAAGACAAGCCGATTTAGCTCAAGCTAAGGCGAGGTTAGAGGAAGCAGGTAAGAATTATCAGCGCTATCAACAACTCGCTGATTCTGGGACGATTAGCAAACAAGAACTTGATACTCGTTCCTACAATGTGAAAACTGCCATCGAAGTTGTGAACCTGTCCCAAGAAAATGTGCGTAGTGCCCAGGCTAATATTGGCAGTGCCCAAGCCAATATTAATAACGCCCAAGCAATTATCAAAAAAGCCAAAGCCGATGTCAAAAGCAGTGCCGCTAAGGTGCAACAACTGCAAACTCAGTTGGGACAAACTGTAGTACGTGCGCCGGTTTCGGGAGTAATCGCCGAAAAACTCGCTAGAGTCGGGGATGTCACTGGTGTACCGCCGCAAACCCAAGTGGGAACTGTGATTGGTGGCACACAAAAACTATTTTCGATTATCCGAGATGAAAAGCTAGAACTTCAGGCGAAGGTGCCCGAAACTCAACTAACTCAGGTGAAAATTGGCGCATCCGTCCAAGTTACTTCTGATGTCGATCGGCGGGTGCGATCGCAGGGACGAGTCAGAGACATACAACCACAGCTGAACGATCAAAGACGGGAAGCGACAGTGAAAATTGACTTGCCGCCAACAACTTTACTGAAACCAGGAATGTTTGCTAGTGCTGCAATTACTACTGACTCAGGGATGAAAATGGTAGTGCCACAAAAAGCAGTGCAGTCCCAAGCTGACGCAAGTGTAATTGTATTCATCTTATCGAGTGAAAATACAGTCCGCAGCCAGAAAGTAGAGTTAGGAGATCCTGGCAATAACGACACAGTGGAAATCAAGAGTGGGTTACAGTTAGGCGATCGCGTTGTCGTTGATGGTGCAGGCTATCTCAAAGATGGCGATCGGGTTAGAGTTGCAAGTTGAAACAGGTGTCAGAAGTCAGAAGTCAGAATTTTGAATCCAATCAGTGGGCTATTCAGCGGGAAGTCGAGCAGTCACTTGATAAGGCAGTCCTGACAAGATTTCTCGACTTGAGCGAATTGGTGTGTTATCAAGCTTGAGTATTAAAGTTTTCTGGATTCTAAATTCTGAATTTTGAATTCTGGATTTTTATCCTGAGATGTCGAATCCCAAATCGTTTAACTGAGCGTAGTCGAAGTCCCAAATTCCAAATCTAAAATTTCCCAATGTCTTTTAATATCTCAGCCTGGTCGATTAAAAAACCTGTTCCCACGATAGTTTTATTTTTAATTTTGACGGTTGTGGGTTGGTTCTCCTTCATGTCCTTGGGGATTGATACTAACCCAAATATTGATGTACCAACAGTTTCGATTAAAGTCACCCAACCAGGTGCAGGGCCAGCGGAACTAGAATCCCAAGTGACAAAAAAAATTGAAGATGCCGTCGCGGGGTTGGGCAATATCGATTACATGATTTCCACCGTCAGCGATGGAAATTCTAAGACGACAATCAATTTTGTTTTGGGTACAGATAGCGATCGCGCCACCAATGATGTTAGAAATGCGATCGCTCAAATTCGCCAAGATTTACCCCAAGACATTAACGATCCAATTGTGGAACGCCTAGAATTTTCTGGCGGCCCCGTGATTACCTACGCAGTTAAATCAGATCGGCGTTCTGTAGAAGAATTAAGCAATATCGTAGACCAAACTATTAGCCGTGCCTTGTTGGGAGTTCGTGGTGTAGCACAAATTCAGCGCGTGGGTGGTGTTGACCGAGAAATTCGCATTAATCTTAATCCAGACCGCTTACAATCTTTAGCGATCACTGCCACTCAGGTAAACGACCAAATTCGTGCTTTGAACATTAACTTACCTGGCGGACGTGCCGAAGTCGGTGGTAGCGAACAAAGTATCCGCACACTTGGAAGTGCCGCCAGTGTGGATATTTTGAAAACTTATGAAATCGTGTTGCCACAAGGTGGTTCCGTACCTTTATCTAGCCTGGGAACTGTAGAAGATAAATTTGGTGACGTACGCCAAGCCGCCAGTTTAAATAATCAACCCGTGGTCGCTTTCCAAGTCTTGCGTAGTACTGGCAGCGTCCTGGTGACAGTAGAAGAAGGAGTGAAAGCAGCAGTCAAACAACTGGAAAAAACCCTTCCTCCAGATGTCAAGCTGGATTTAATTTTTACTAGAGCCGATATTGTCCGTCAATCTTACCAAAGCACCATTGATGAGTTGATTCAAGCTTCGGTATTGGCGGTCATCGTTATTTTAGTGTTTTTGCGGGACTGGCGAGCAACATTGATTACCGCTGTTGCCTTACCCTTATCAATAATTCCTACCTTCGCAGTGCAGCAAGCCCTTGGTTACACCCTCAACAACATGACTTTATTAGCATTAGCGCTGGCAGTGGGCAACTTGGTAGATGATGCCGTTGTGGAAATTGAAAATATGGAACGGCATATCGCTATGGGCAAGTCTGCTTGGGAAGCGGCTTTTGAGTCTTCCGACGAAGTAGGATTAGCGGTAATCGCCAGTTCAGCGACGATTATTGCAGTGTTTATGCCTGTTGCCTTTATGGGTGGGATTCCGGGGCAATTTTTTCAGCCATTTGGCGTTACCGTTGCTGTTTCCACAATTTTCTCAACTCTTGTCGCGCGGATGGTTACGCCGATGATGGGGGCGTATCTTTTAAAGGAGGCGGAGGGGCACACTTCGACTACGCTCAGTGACCGAAGGGCAGAGGGGCACGGGGGAGTAATAAAAATTTTTAATTTTAAATTTACACTTCCAGGGGGCGGGAACGGAAGTAGAAAACTTGGAGATGAAAAGCGTCAAGGCTTTCAACCTTATAGATCGCTTTTACAGTGGGCGTTACGCCATAGATTGACAACAATGGCGATCGCTTTAGCTTTTTTTATTGCCAGTCTGACGCTGGTTCCTTTAATTCCCAAGGGTTTCGTTGATGATGGCGACTTTGGAATTTCTAATGTATCTATAGAACTTCCTCCTGGTTCCACATTAGAAGACGTTAACAAGGTAGTCACACAAACAACTGATATTATCCGGCAAAATCCAGTAGTTGAACGTGTACTAGCAACAGAAGAGATCAATTCTGCCAGCCTTGCGATTAATCTCAAACCCAGAGAGAAACGAAATATTTCCCAAAAACAGTTTGAGGAACAAGTGCGTCCTAACTTTGAGCAAATACCAGGAGCTAGAATTAGTTTTCAAAGTCAGTCACCGGGTGACAGTCGTAAAGGTTTATCAATTGTCCTCAGAAGTGAAAATCCCGAAGCATTAAATCAAGCTGCTGATGCCCTAGAAAAGCAGATGCGATCGCTAGCCGGATTGGTAGAAGTAGCATCTACTGCAAGTTTGGTAAAACCAGAGATTTTGGTAATTCCCAACCCGCAACGGGCAGCAGATTTGGGAGTGACAGTGCAAGCGATCGCTCGTACTGCGTCCCTGGCTACCATCGGTGATAATGATGCCAACTTGGCAAAATTTAATTTAAGCGATCGTCAAATCCCGATTCGCGTACAAATCGATCCGCAAGCGCGGGCTGACATTAACACAATCACAAATCTGCAAGTCCCCAGTCAAAATGGTAGATTGATTCCCCTCATAGCAGTAGCAGATATCCGCTTTGGTAGCGGCCCTGCTACCATCAACCGCTACGATCGCGCCCGTCAAGTCGCTGTAGAAGCCAATTTACAAGGGCTTTCTTTAGGAGAGGCAGTCCAGACAATCAACCAACTACCTGCGATGCAAAACTTACCGCCAGGAGTAGTACAGCAACCATCAGGCAGCGCCAAAATTATGCAAGATATTTTCGGTCGCTTTGGCGGTGCGTTGGGGCTGGCATTAATGTGTATCTATGCAATTCTGGTACTGCTGTATAACAACTTTCTTCATCCATTATCGATTATGGCAGCCTTACCTTTTTGTTTAGGCGGCGCATTAGTAGCCTTGATGGTTGCTCAAAAACCTTTGGGAATATATGCCCTGATTGGTATCGTATTGCTGTTGGGGATTGTCACCAAAAACTCAATTTTGTTAGTTGACTATACCATCATCAATATGCAAGAAGGCAAAACCCAACGTCAGGCACTCATTGAATCAGGTGTGTCACGTCTGCGCCCAATTTTAATGACTTCTTTTGCAACGATCGCCGGCATTCTGCCTTTAGCATTAGGAATTGGTGCGGGTTCTGAAGTTCGCCAACCGATGGGAATTGCCATTATGGGCGGTTTTACAACTTCTACTCTGTTGACACTGGTGGTAGTGCCAGTGATATTTAGCTACATTGACAACTTCCAAACTTGGATTATGGATACAATGCGCTATGGCTTTGGTAAGAAACCATCGCGCCCATAATTCTTAACCGAATCGTAATTGTTTGTGCCTCTGTGACTATTGTGCGTAGGCGTAGCCTGTCGTAGACATCGCATTTACCAGTAGGAATCATAACAAACAGATTTACCACAGTAAATATCCAATGGCATACCAAAATATTACCGCCTCCCTTTCCCCAGCAGATATCCAAGAGAGTTTTGCCCATTCTTTAAATGATTAGTGGTTCAAGTTCACGATTATGCCATTGCCGCTGATACCATTCGGTAACTAAAGGACGAACAATAAACTTGGGCTGTTTATCGCCTTTAACGTCAATACGTAAACCTGAATAAGGTCGGCGTTTCTGAGAACCTTGACCGTTGCGACCGATGAAGAGATGCGATCGCGCTACTAATCTATTTTCATTCCCAAAAGTCTCCATCAAATCTGCTCCCTCAATTCGCTGGCGTCGCAAACTAAACCCGCTACCACCACAAACAATCCAGTGGATATGAGAATCAGCGTGTCCCGTATCCATCGTTTCCAGATGTTCCAAGCAGTGCGCGTGACCGTTTATTACCAAATCGACCAAAGGACGACCCTGATTTAAAGAACCGATTTCTTTAGCTACCGCATCCAACACGCCACGCAAGCGATCGCGAACGATTAGAGTTTGTGCTTGTTCCCACTTCGTCGCCTCAGTTACATAAGGAGGATGATGAAAATAAATTATCCTTCCCCGAACTTCAGGATTATTCCAAGATTCAATTAATCTGTGCTTGAGCCAATCCAGTTGTTCAATGTCAGTCAGTGTTGTTTTATTAGTAGCTAGTTGCTTATCAATATCAACAATAATTTCTTCAATTTGTGACAGCTTGGCATGGAAGTCGTCTAATTGATCGGCTTCATTAGGGTTTTCGGGGCGAAGTTTGGCTGAAGTTTCGATGATTTGCTGCTTTTCTTGCTCGAAATCTTCACGGCGTTTTTCTAGGAGTTTGCGATCGGCGTTACCTTTTTTTGTTTTCGGTAGCGGTGGTGGATCGTTAAAGGTATTAGAATCCAAAGCGAAGAAATCAATACCGCCATAACGAAAAGTGTAGTAGCGATTGGGAAGGCGGGTAAATTGCCCAGGTTGATATGAAAGACAACGACCTGTATCTGTCTTGGCTGTGTAGTGCCGATCTAAGTGACTGGCTAACTCTTCTGGAAGCTGAAACGCCTTCAGATAGTCGAGAAATGCCTTTGCGTAAGCGTCACCACATCCTGAACCATGTAAACCTACATCTAGGTCTAACCGCGATCGCAACAGGTGACGAATGGGTAATGTTGTTAGGGATGCCAAGCTTAATAAAATCGGCAAGTTATAGTAATCGTGATTTCCCGGCACAGGTAAAATGGGCAGCTTAAAAACCATCTGGTCAAAAGCAATCCGTTTGCGATGCTCTATGCCGGAGATAAACTCTCGGTAAGGCTGGATGAAGTTTTGCTGGTAATATTCACTCGATCCCACTAAATAGATTACATCCCCCGTATGCAGCATAAACCGGGATTCGTTGTGATGGGGCAGCATAAGTTCAGCTACTTGTCGTTGGGGATTGTGTCCTCTGTGTCTGCCGGAACCACTATCACCTATAACTAAAAATGAGAACTCAGAATTGTCTGTTTGACCATCTTCCAAAACCAGCCGAGTTTGGTCGATATCCCGTTCCACAATTAACGGATCTTGCCACCGTACCCGCTGATTCATTTTCCGAATTTTCTTAGCGATCGCTGGATCAGATACAAGTTTCAATGCAACCTACTCCTGAGTTTTCAATTGAAGGTGAGCAGGAGAATGAGGGCAGGGGAGCAGGGGAGCAGAGGAAGTTGCACTAAATTTTTCCCCTCTGCCCCTCTGCCCCTCCGCACCTCTGCCTCTCTGCCTCTTATGCCCCATGCCCTCATTCTTCTACTATGTCTTTCATCTCAATAGTCAGATTAGGGAGTCCCTCTAGTTTTTCGGTAGGCTCAACTTCTTCTACTAATGGCACAAAAATTCTTAAGCCTGCTGGTACACACTTAATTTCTACAGGTGTTGTGCCTACTATTTCACCATCTAGAACAACTTTTTGTGGTGGCTCAGTGGTAATTTTAAATTGTTTCGCTCGCAGAAAACCAATATCATCCCGTTCAACGGCGTTACCTGTGGAAGCCGTTTGAAATAGATGAAACGTAGCAGCGATCGCTCCTGCCTTGTTAGCGGGAGCTACAATCGTTAAATCTAGTAACCCATCATCATAAATCAGACCTGCTGGGCCTTGAGCCAAAACTGAAGTGGGAGGTGCGGCGTTTGCTACTGTTACTGCGCAGGCACTAGTTTTAATTATCCTGTCTTCAGTTTCAATTTCAACATCAAAGTTATGTAAGCTTCTTAATTGCTGGATTCCTGCCAAAACATAGGCCATCATCCCAAAGCGATTCTTGGCATCTCGGTCTGCCAATTCTACAGTGTCAGCTTCAAAGCCAATACCTGCCAAAAGTACCATTGGGCGATCGTTGCAATAAGCTACGTCTACATGGGTGGTTGCTCCCTGCAAAATTGTCTGACACGCACCTGCAATCGTGTCAGGAATTCCTAAAGCTGTGGCAAAAGCGTTCGCTGTCCCTCTGGAAATGATCCCAAATGGGATATCAGTACCCACTAAAGCCGCCGCCGCTATTGAGAGAGTACCATCTCCCCCAGAAGCAATGATTGCATCTACTCCTCGCTCTATAGCTTGATATGCCAGTTGGTCTGCATCGATTTCTTCAGTTGTAAAATAAATATCTAGATCGATCTCTGGCTCTAATATTGCCCGAATTTCTGCTAGCTCTGTATCTGGGTCGCCCTGACCCGCAACAGGATTGAAGATCAGACAGGCGGAACGATTCATAAGGTATAATAACTAAGCTTGGATAACTAATGAAGATAACAAATTATTCTTAGCATTCCTGTAAATTTTCAACTTCCCTTTTCGGGCTGAGTTTTTTAGATATATCGACCAATTTCAGCGCGATGTGCGATCGCATCATACCACCAAGAAAAGGCAAGAACCTTTAAAACCTTTCCAAAGAAGTCTATTTTTAGCCGTCTGTTTCAAAAGACTCACTCAACGGGAAGGTTATTTGGTTAGTCGGTAGAAAAATTTAAAGCCATCATCAGAATTGTATATAGACAGGCTTTAGGAAATTCCTATATTATGGGAAGTGAGCAAATTACTGGTCTTAAGTCGTAGTTTCAGCAAAGTGAAATCAGCGATCGCAAGTTTATCCGTTTAGTAGCGAAGGGCAATTGAATTAAACTTTAGGCAGCTTTTGAGTTGCGCTCCCATCAATGCGTAAATCCAGCTAACATCTCAATTAATCAGACAAGTTGCTTGAGCAACTTATTAAAGGTAGGAAAACTTCCACTACAGCCTACTAGTACTTTGTCTAAGTTAATCTTGAGAGTTTGTAGTAAGCACTTTAGTGCTTAGAAAATAAGGACTTCAGTCCTTACTACGAACTTGAACTTGGCATACTACTAGTTAATTTTGCGGCAATTACAACTCAAAGGGCTAATAACTGGGGATAAGGGAGACAAGAGCAACAAATGCCCTTCAGGAATGCTGAGTTGGGAATCTTCAGAACTCGGAACTGACTCAACGCCTCACTAACGGAACTGTTTTGCCTCATATACAATGCCCAATCCCTGCAAATTTCTAGCTCTAATATGCCTATTCCTTTGTTAAGCTATTCCCCTTCATCTCGAAATCATCGTGTATCTGGATATGAGATTCTTGGCGACGAGCAACCTAGAATTTATACAGCCGAATATCTGCAATCATCACTAGAAATGGATGCTTTGATTAAGGCAGCCTATCGCCAGATTTTCCACGAACAACAGATGCTAGATAGCAACCGCCAAACCTTTCTAGAATCCCAACTCAGAACTGGTCAAATTACAGTTAGGGATTTCATTCGAGGGTTAGCAATATCTGATGCATTTCGGCGACTCAATTACGAAAGCAACAATAATTACCGCTTTGTGCAGATATGCATACAGTGCTTATTGGGTCGCGAGGTTTACAATGAACGCGAAAAACTAGCCTGGTCGATTGTCCTGGCTAGTAAAGGACTGCACAGGTTTATCGACGATTTGGTGGATAGTGAGGAGTATATGAGTAACTTTGGTTACAATACAGTCCCCTATCAACGGCGACGAATTTTACAAGGACGCTCTCTAGGGGAATTACCTTTTGCCAGAATGGCTCGTTATGGCGAAGATTATCGCGATAAATTAACGCTTCCTTTGACGAGAAAGCAGGTTGAGCCTTTTAATTTACAGACCTTCTTGCGCAGTTCTGACAGAGATGTGGTGTTATTGCTATTAGCTTCGACGCTGACACTGATTGTCTTGTTTAGTTTGCTGACTACATTTGGTTATTTCCCAAAATTTGGTGGGTACTAGCTGAAACTTGAGATGTAGCGATCGCTCACAATGGCGATCGCAACACCCTCAATGCATAAAAATTCTATTATTTGAGATTTCACAAACAAGCTTTTGGTAAAGAATTGTAATCCAAAATCCAAAATCTAAAACCCAAAATTCGCATGAGTCCCTGACTACGGTAGTCTAGATGAGAGTGAATTTATCGCCTCCTTTGATATATTGTTTTATGACTTCAGTTGTTTCTAGTCCCCCACGCACTATTCGGATTGGTTCGCGCAAAAGCCAACTTGCTCTGGTTCAAACCTACTGGGTACAAGAGCAGCTCCAGAAAAGCTTTCCTGATATCACTTTTGAAGTCCACACCATGTCTACCCAAGGCGATAAAATCTTGGATGTAGCATTAGCTAAGATTGGCGATAAAGGACTTTTTACTAAAGAACTTGAACTCGGAATGATCAATCAAGAGATTGACTTTGCAGTTCATTCTCTCAAGGATCTGCCGACTCACTTACCAGAAGGGTTAACGTTAGCAGCAATTACTGAACGAGAAAACCCAGCAGATGCATTAGTGGTGCATGAAAAGCACAAAGATAAACAAATCGATACGTTGCCAGAAGGTGCGGTAATTGGTACATCTTCTCTACGACGGTTAGCACAGTTACGCCATCATTTTCCTCACTTTACCTTTAAGGATGTGCGGGGAAACTTGATTACACGGTTGGCAAAACTGGATGCAGGCGAATACGATGCTTTGATTTTGGCAGCAGCAGGGTTAGAGAGATTGGGAATGGGCGATCGCGTTCATCAAATCTTACCCAAAGAAATTTCCCTCCACGCCGTTGGACAAGGTGCTTTAGGGATAGAATGTCGTGCTGATGATAGTGAAGTGCTATCTCTACTCAAAGCAATTGAACATACCGAAACACGCGATCGCTGTCTCGCCGAACGATCTTTTCTCCGCTCTTTAGAGGGCGGCTGTCAAGTACCTATTGGTGTAAATACAGAAATATCTGGTGAGAATTTGACCTTAACAGGGATAGTCGCCAGTGTAGATGGTCAAAAGTTCGTCAAAGATACCGTCACAGGAATTGCTAACAACGCCGAAGCAGTAGGTCAAGAACTAGCAGAACTGTTGCGGAAACAAGGAGCGCAAGAAATTCTGGAAGAAATTTTTGCGGTGATTCAGCGCGGTTCCTAAGCAATTGGGCAAGCCAATGTGATTAGATAAGAATTGATCGCCGTTGCACTAAAGATGTGCCAGACGCGACACGTCGCGTTGGTCGGGATTTAGAAAGTTAATTTGACAATATAGACTCGGGGAAGCAAAAATTACCATGCGGATTCTATTTGTTGCAGCAGAAGCAGCACCCGTTGCGAAAGTAGGAGGAATGGGTGATGTTGTCGGGGCATTACCCAAAGTCCTGAGAGAAATGGGGCATGATGTGCGGATATTCTTGCCTTACTATGGCTTCCTGCCAGACAAAATGGAAATTCCCCAAGAACCCATCTGGTGGGGAGATGCCATGTTCCAGCACTTTGCAGTATATGAAAGTGTTCTGCCTGGTACTGATGTCCCCTTGTACTTATTTGGACATCCCGCCTTTACGCCCCGCCGCATCTATTCTGGAGATGATGAAGATTGGCGGTTCACATTGTTTGCTAATGGTGCAGCCGAGTTTGCCTGGAATTACTGGAAACCAGATATTATCCATTGTCACGATTGGCATACAGGGATGATTCCCGTATGGATGCACCAAGATCCTGATATCACCACAGTGTTTACCATTCATAACCTAGCTTATCAAGGGCCGTGGCGTTGGTATTTAGAAAAAATTACTTGGTGTCCCTGGTATATGCAAGGACACAACGTCATGGCGGCGGCGGTACAATTTGCCAACAAGGTAAATACAGTTTCACCCACATACGCGGAGCAAATCAAGACAGCTACTTACGGTGAAACGTTAGAAGGTTTGCTGTCCTTTATTAGCGGTAAATTATCTGGGATTATCAACGGTATTGATACCGAGGTATATAACCCAGAAAATGACAAATATATTGAGCAAACCTTTACTACTGATACTTTAGATAAACGCAAAGCCAATAAAATTGCTCTGCAACAAGAATTAGGATTAGAAGTCAACTCCAAAGCCTTTTTTGTTGGGATTGTTACCCGATTAGTGGAACAAAAAGGCATTGATTTGATATTGCAAATCCTCGATCGCTTCCTATCTTATACAGATGCCCAGTTTGTGCTGTTAGGGACAGGCGATCGCAACTATGAAACTCAGATGTGGCAATTAGCATCCCGCTTCCCCGGACGTATGGCAACTTACTTACTGTATAATGATGCCCTGTCTCGCCGGATCTACGCTGGTACTGATGCCTTCTTGATGCCCAGCCGTTTTGAACCATGCGGTATTAGCCAAATGATGGCTTTGCGCTACGGTTCTGTACCCATTGTCCGCCGTACAGGTGGATTAGTGGACACCGTAACCCATCACGATCCTGAAAATGCTGCTGGTACTGGTTATTGCTTCGATCGCTATGAACCGCTAGACCTTTTCACTTGTATGATCCGAGCTTGGGAAGGCTTCCGTTTCAAGCCGCAATGGCAAGAACTACAAAAACGGGGTATGAGTGAAGATTTTAGTTGGTATCAATCTGCTAAGGAGTACGTAAAGTTGTACAGGTCAATTTTCGGTTTGCCAGAAGAAGAGGAGACACCAGAACCAAAGTTAGTTTTAAACGAAGCAGTCACTAGCACCAGTAGCAAGTAAAAAGGCGGTTAGAAACCACGTCTACACAGACAAAACCCACACTTCTCTACGAGACGCTGCGCGAACGACAAGCTCAGTAACCGCCTCCGTGGGTTTCAAGCCTCAATCTTTCCTTAGTCCGCGGAGGCGGACTTTGTTTGTGTAGCCGCGACTTCCAGTCGCCAGCGCTATTGATTACTTGTCGCTTTCGCCCTAATTAGCCAATCACGATCGCTAGTGCAAATTTCCCGACCAGAGGAGTCTTTTAAGCGGTCTAGCGCTAATAAACAAGCGTATTTCAAATCCCAAATCGGTGTATTCAGGCAAATTTTAATTTCAGGAATTGCTCGTGAATCACCCAATTCACCAAGAGCGATCGCACAGGCCGCACGAGATTTTTGAAACTGGGGTTCGCGGTTGTGCAGGTTTTCTATTAATAAATCGTAGGCGGGAGCATATTTCAGCCAGCCGAAAAGTTTCATTACATGATAATGAGCGCCATAGTCGTTATATGCTTTGTCGCCATAAGTTACTAGAAGTGCTTGGGGTGCTTCTTGTGGATAGATATCAAGTAAGGTTTTTGTCGCTAAATAGCAACGTCCAAAATCGGTTTCGTAGAGTTCGTTAATCACAAAATCTAGAACAGGGGTAGCATCATACTCATGTACTAGATCGAGATCGTTGGGATGATCGTAGAGTACTTGCTCTAAGTAAGGTTGAATTTCTGTAAAGGTAATTTCACCACTGGGAACCCCCGCATCCAAAAGCATCCGCAATGCTCGCAACCGAAACACTAGAGATACAGGACAACGGGCAATTTCTGGGATGGCTTTGTAGTAGCGGGAATCAATCAGGTCTTGAATGCAACCTCGCCGTGCATTGACACTAGAACTTTGTAGTAGCGCTATCACTTCACTAATTTGGGAATAGTCACCCGTGAATCGACAAACTGTAGCGATCGCCGCACTACGGGTAGGTTCATCCTCAACTTGGGTAAATTTCCGCACGCGTTCAAGGGAGGGACGGTAATCAGCGTTAGCTAGAGTGTGGATAATGACTCGATAAATTTGGCCTGGTTTATCAAGAAGTTGCGCTACCTCTTCGAGAATTTCTGGATCTTTAGTCCCGATTTCTCCGATTGTCCACACGGTATTTTCAACAGTATAAATATCATCATCTTTAAGACATTGCCGAATTACAGGTAAAGCTGATTGTGCCTGCAATCGCCCCAGACTTTCCACAGCTTTGCGTCGGACAATGCGGTGGTCTAACTCATCAGGGTTACTAGTTTCAATCGCCCGCACCAAAGCCGCGATCGATTGCTCAGTCGGGAAGTTAATTAAATGGGAAACAGCAATATACTTATCAGAAGCGTCTTCGAGTTGTTCTAATGGTGTATCGATAATTGCGATCGCTTCTTCTTCTGTTAGCCCAAACATTTTAAAAAAACGTTTATCCATTGGTCTATAAATGGCTCTTGGATAATTGCTTTGAAGTCACTTTTACTATCGTACTAGGGACTGGCTACTAGTGATTGGGGACTGGGAATATGAAGCGTAGACGGGGCGAGTACAAAATAACGAGGTAGAGCCAAACAAACCAAAAAACCGCATCATCGCCCTCAAAAAAACTGTACAAAAAAGCTATTCATCCTCATCTCCTGATGGTCGTTCGCTGTCACTTTGTTGGGTGTTCCACTCTAAAACAATACGCTCTAGCATTTCCGCCTGCGTACAGTTATTTACAGCAGCGTATTGCTTAATTAGCTCTCTGACGTTAGGACTAATATGACGTATATCTAGTGGGTTGTTTCTTGTCGTTTCCACGATCTTTTTCCAGAATGTAGTTGGGTTAAACTTTTGAAGATTTACATCAAAAAGCTTTACCAGTGGTAACGCGATCTGAGAAGATCATAATATATGCATTTGTCAGCTATTAGTTCAGTTGCCTCTTGCTAATTGTTCAGTTTTATGTAACAGCTAAATGTTAGTCTTTAGCGAGTAACCAAATACAAGCATTTTTGGGAACACCGATCGCACATCATTCATATAAACACAAATTTAGGAAACCAAACTTATGGATGAAATCTCTGAACTCACAACAGCCAATAACATAACCGCTCAAGATGTAGCAGAAGTAATTGCAGAACTTGAGCAATATCGGGAACGTCTAGTTCAAGAAACTACGGAAACGGCAAAACGGGCTAAGTTGATGAAAGTAAGCGTTATGGCAAAACTAGAGCCTGAGCTTGCCAAGATTGATTCTGCCCTCCAGGAACTCCGTAATCAACAGGCTGCCCTGAGTGGCAGCAACTAGTCATTTGTCTTGATAATTTAGTTAGAGATTATATGCTCAACTCCGAAACTCAATCCGGGGCAGATTCGTTAAATCTGTCCCATGCAGAAACTGATGCTTTATTTTCAGTAGTGAGCGAGCAATTAAGCTTAAACACCTTCAACTCAGATGACCAAGAGCTAATAAAGCAGATGGTTGAGAGTATGGCGGACTCACGGGGCATGGTTAGGTTGAGTTTTGCAGAGGCTTTGGGTAAAATCGGCAAACCAGCGACCCCTTTATTGATGGAAGCTGTGGCAAATCATCCCAACCCAGTTGTGCGGAGAGCCAGCGCCAAAACCTTGACACTCATTGCTGACCCGATCGCAGTTCCGACTTTGGTCAATGCCCTGTTAAATGATGAGGATATGGTGGTCAAAACCTCGTCGGTGGGAGGGCTTGCCAAAATAGGTGAGGCAGCTGTACCAGCATTGCTGAAAATCTTAGCCTCAACCGAGTATCCAGAAAGTGCTAAAGGTCATGCCGTATGGGCGTTAGGATTTATTGGGGCAGAAGCGAAAGAGCATTTATATCGAGAGATTAACTCCGACTCCGCTGAAGTTAGGGCTGCGGTGGTGGGTGCGATCGCTAAAATTGCTCAAGAAGGCACTCAAGAAGGAGCATTTAATATTTTAATTAATGCCCTCAACGATCCATCTGAAATTGTCCGGAGTGAAGCAGCAGCTGCTTTGGGTAGCCTGACTTATCGATCGGCAATTCCTAGCCTTGTTGAATTACTACGTCATACTGATTGGGAAACTCGAAAAGCAGCCGCTTTGGCATTGATGAAAATTGGTGATGGTGCTGCTTTAGAACCCCTGCAAGCCGCATTAACTGAGGAAGAAGAAGCGGGGGTTCAGGCAGTGATGAAGTTGGCGATTTCTCAAATTGAGAGACAGTTAGAGGAAGAAGCTTGGGAATAAGGCGATGAAAATTTCCAACTTGAGCGAATAATTAACGATCGCTACTATCGGTTATATTTAATCACTTGATCTAATCGGGGCAAAGCACTTACCGCTGACTCTCGAACATACGGATCAATAGATTCATCATTTGTCAATGCCGTCAGCACTTCCACTCCGCGGATATCACCCATCGAACCGAGTGCATTGACGATCGCCACAGCTACCGCCACATTATCTATTTTTTTCAGAGCTTCAGCCAAAATCTCAAAGGCAGGAGATCCAATCTCACCCAGTGCCATTACTGATGCAATATAAACAACGGGATTTGGGTCATTGAGCGCTGTTTGCAATCCCTGTAAACCCTCATTCGGGAAGGGAACGTCAGGATGATTAGCAGCAACCTGTGCTAGAGCTTTAGCACAACTACCCCGAATGGTTGCATTATCACTATTTACTAATGACTCTACCAGTAGCGGAACAGCATCTGTCCCAATAGCACCCAGTGCTTTTACCGCAGCTCGACGATAAGTGACATCTTCTTCATCTAAAATACCCATCAGCCGAGGAATGGTATTTTCATCACGGACATTAGCCAGTTCCCACATGGCTCGTTCCCGCAAATTGGGATTGGGGTGTTTTAACTGTGCAAATAGAGAATCTATTGTCATAAAAGAAAATTTCCCTGTTTAAATCCCCCAAGTTCAATAATTACGAATTACGAATTACGTTAGCGCAGCGTTAGCGACGTAGGAGCGTCATTACGAATTATTAACAACAGAGGGACTCTTGGTCAATCACCCAACCTGATACAGGCAAAGCAACAGACTGAGAGTCCCTAAGTTTTAGAGTATGACGATCGCTCGTCTACGTCTAGTCAATCCCTATTACTATGAAAGGGAGTTGATTACGTAGTCGAGGAGATTGCGGAACTCAACCAACGCTTGAGGAGAGAAGTCACGAGGAGCACAAGCGCGATCGCGAGTGTAAGTCATTGCGGTAACATAAGGAGCGGTGGGCAGATTCAAAGAGCGATAAACTTCGCGAGCACCTGCAATACCCCATTCATCCAGAGGGCCAGTACCACCCACAACTAAGCTGTAGTTGATCAAGCGTAAGTAGTGCTTGATGTCGCGCAAGCACTTGTCTTTCTTAACTTGAGTGTCGCCAGCTTCACCTTCTTGGCTCAGGTAAGGATATTTCTTAAAGGCAGCATCATAAGCTTCTTTAGCTACGGCATCGATACCAGAAGCTAGCTTTTCAGCAGCTTCTAGACGAGCTGTAGCACGCTGAATGCTACCTTGAACTGATTCTAGATCGGAGGTGGTTGGAAAACGGCCTGCTGCATCAGCAGATCCAATAACTGTAGTGATAACTGATTTCATTGCTTTTTATACTCCAGATTAGATTTGATCGAGTTTTAATTTCAGTTTGCTTGGCTAACAGCCTTTAGCCATGAGCGATTAGCTCAAAGCAGAAATAACGCGATCGAAGTAACTAGCAGCTTCAGCAGCTAGAGCAGAGCAGTCGCCTTGAACAACTTCTTGTTTGCGGAATTTTTTACCAGCGTTAGCTTCAGTGTTGGTGTTGGTGATGTGAGCGACACTGATAGCCTTCAGGATTTGGAAAGCCCGTACAGAAGAGCCAGTAGGTACGCCCAAAGCTGTGTAGGTTTCTTTCAAACCGTTCAAAGCACGATCGTCCAATACGGAAGAATCGCCAGCCAACAGCGCATAAGTTACATAGCGCAGAACGATTTCAGCATCACGCAAACAAGCAGCCATCCGACGAGTGGGGTACAAGTTACCACCAGATTGAATCAAACCTGTGTTTTCACAAGCAATCCCAGCAATGGCATCAGAAACCGCGCAGCTAGCGTTGCTGGCGATCGCATTCACTGCATCAAGGCGCTTGTTGCCTTCAGCGATGAAAGACTTCAAGGCTGCCAAGTCAGCACCACCGATAGGAGCGGTTTTGGCATCAGCCGCAATTACAGCTCTGGAAAAAGCATCAAGAACCATGAGTTCTCCTTAATATTCACAAATGGCGGATATTATTTCTGGCGTGTTCTCGATCAGGTTCACTGCGAGTAGCCAAACAAAAACATAGGGGATCAATAGTACCCTAGTCTTTACTATGAGAGACAAAGTAACAATCTGTAATATTTACCTATAGTTCGCTGTCCCGATCAAAAAATCAAAATTTAGCCGAAATTGGGCAAAAAATTAAGACTTACGCATTTTTATGGAACTTTGCCATTGCGTAAGTCTTAAGGAAAAAATTTGGTTTTTTACTGTATCAAGCTTGTTTTAGGAGATGTTTGACCAAATTATCTTTCACCATCATCTGCCGTAAAACTTCTAGTAAAAATTCTTGAGCCTCTTGTTGACTCAAACTTTTTACCTGGTCTTTCAAATTTTGTAAGCGAAATTGTTGTTCTAAAGTTAATTCGACTGGAAAGTCCATCATTCACTCCTGTGATTGACTGCATCGAAAGGTATTTGTTGTTAATGGAAGACGATCGCTTTTTATCAGTGTAGCATTCAGATAGTAAAATGTCTACATTGTCAAGCCATATAAAATCATGCTTATAAAAGTTTACAATCACATGACAACATGTCTATCTCTCTCTTTGTAGGGTATTCATTGAACCTGACCACTAATCGCTGTAATGTTTAGAATGTTTATATACCAACTACTCTAAAAATAAAGACCTCGTAAAACATCATCCGCAGGAGTAATAAGTAGGAGTCATAAGATTGATAGACGCAATGGAATTTTTCCAGCTAAGTGCTGGTAAGTGGCGATCGCAACGTGCAACTCATCATCTGGCGTTCAAGCGCTCAGAGACAGGAGAATCGGATATACAGGTAGAAACTCTCGATGCCGATCATCCAGAAATAATTGAGCTGTGCCGATATCATGAGATTGACCCTAGCCTTTCAATAGGAGGGTCACGCGTTCGTTGGCTAGGAACAATGGCTTGGGATCGAGAGGACGAGGAGAATCATCAGGGGAAAACCATATTTGCAATCGTGCCCGATAGCGATAATCCAAGGCAAGGCAAATTACTCCGCGAAAGAGGCTATGCCGAAATAGTGCCTGTAGTTGGTCTTTTTCACATGGATGATGAAGATGGACTGGTGTTGACAACCGAATACGAAACAATGAGTTCCATTGAACGGTTTTGGTTCGCCAGCCCAAATATGCGAATGCGAACCAGTACAGTCAAACGGTTTGGCGGCTTCAGCACGGCATCATTTTGTACAGAAACCCGCATTGAAAATTCTGTTGAGGTTTCCAGCACAGAAGAAGTAACAGAAAAACTTGGGACGGATGTTCTGGAAAAAAGACAGTTTTATTCAGTTTTGGGCTGGTGAACTATCTCAAGCAGAGCGATGCTTTTACTCGTGGGCAAGATTATCTGCGTCTAGTACAGGGACTTGCCCTAGAACCGGGTATGGTGGATGTATTTGATAACCTGCGCGATCGCATCCCCATTTGCACTTGGATCGGCGAAAATATTAACGCTGTAAACGCTCAGATCAACGCCTATCTAGAAGTTTGTCATGAGTGTTTTCATCCCCAAGAGCGTCGCCAAATCCAAATTTTTGCAGTCCCCATAGCTCAATCCTTCGGCATAGATGGGCTGTGTAACATTCTCACAAACCCAATTACCATTCTGGTAGATGTTGGTCGAGTTGCACCTAGAGATTGGTTTGGTGTAGTCGTCCATGAATACGCCCATGCCCATCTAGGAGAGTTTGGTCATAATGAGCAGTTTGCTAGCATCCTATCTCATCTATGCTTAGGACTGGGATTGGAACCACCCTACTGGGAGGCAGGAATGGAAGCAACTTTGCGTAGCTGGCCCTACTGTAAATCAACCATAGATCCCCTGGAATTTTGGATAGGTTGCTGAGTCGCTGAGGGAGGTAGGAGGCAGGGGAGCAGGGGAGCAGCACTTCTCTACCAGAGGCTGCGCCAACGGCTACGCTCAGTGACCAAGGAGCAGGAGAAGAATAACAAACAACTCAATTCCCAATTCCCACTTGCCCTGAGCGACTTGTACTGAGCGTAGTCGAAGTAAGCCGAAGGGATGCCCAATATAGGAAAATAACGTGTCAATAACAGAACATAAAATCAATGTAGATTCACTGGAATGGTTTTATCGGGAATCTTTACCAATCGGCAGAAGTGACTTAGCGCCTGTGGTGTTGCTACACGGCTTAGTTTCACAAAGTTATAGTTGGCGTCATATTATACCTGCGTTGGCGAATCAGGGGACAAGAGCGATCGCTCCAGATTGGATTGGTTACGGCTTTTCTGCCAAACCAGAAAAACGAGATTTTGCTTACACTCCCGATGCTTTTATCACAGCTTTAGAAGGATTTATCAAAGCTTTAGAACTCGAACATTTTTCTTTAGTTGTCCAAGGTTTTTTAGGTTCTGTAGGACTACAATATGCGTTGCGTCATCCAGAACAAATTGCTAATTTAGCTATTTTAAATACACCAATTTCAACTGCTGCCAAATTGCCCTGGAAAATTAAACAAATGGGTTTACCTTTAGCAGGTGAAGTCATGACCCAAGACCCCTTATTAGTCGATCGGACGCTAGAAGGCGGAAGCCGTTATCGCATAGGAGATAAGGATTTAGATGTTTATCGAAAACCATTTTTAAAAAGTTCTTCTTCTGGTCGAAGTCTCTTAGCAAGTATTCGCAATTTACAGCTTGATTCTGCAATGACAGAAATACAAACTGGCTTTAAAGAATGGCAACAACCAATTCTGATTCAATGGGGTATGATTGACCCTTGGCTACCTGTAGATATTGCCGAAACCTTTACCAATTCTGTACCAAATACTGAATTAATAAAACTTAATAACGTCGGACATTATCCTCAAGAACACTACCACGAAGCGATTTTGGAAGACCTTTTACCCTTTGTGCGTCGTAAAGATGCTCATTGACAATATAGCTCTGGCAAAAATCGATATTATAAAAATGAATGTCAGAATTCAGGAGTCAGAATTCAGGAATCAGAATCAATTAGTAGAGGATGCAAAATCATCACTGTAGTCTGTTAAATGGAAGATTGAGTGGCAGAATTAAAATGTTTTTTCTTGTTAAAACTCACCCTTTAACGGGTGGAATATTCTGAATTCTGTTAGCGCAGCGGGGCGTAGCCCATTCTGGCTCCTGACTACTTTTTATTACCATTACAAGTAAAGGAGATTATGATTCGTGGCTTATTCATGGTTTAAAGCTTTTCATATTGTCGGATTTGTAGTTTGGTTCGCTGGTTTATTTTACCTAGTACGTCTTTTTATCTATCACGTTGAAGCTAACGAAGAACCGGAACCAGCACGAACGATATTGAAAAATCAGTATCAAATTATGGAAAAGCGCCTTTACTCTATCATCACTAACCCAGGAATGTTCGTGACGATCGCAATGGCCATCGGTTTAGTAAGCACTGAACCGGATATCTTAAAAGAGGGTTGGTTGCATATCAAACTGCTGTTTGTGGCTATTTTAATTGGCTATCATCATTACTGCGCTCGGCTGATGAAGAAATTAGCAGTAGATGAGTGTCGCTGGAGTGGTCAGCAATTACGGGCTTTAAATGAAGCGCCTACAGTTATGTTAGTAGCGATCGTTTTGCTGGCTGTGTTTAAAAATAATCTACCTACAGATATCGCTGCTTGGGCTATTTTCGCCATGATTGTTTTGATGGCAGTCACTATTCAACTTTACGCCAAAAAACGCAGGCTGGATAAAGAGAAATTGACGGCACAAATAGGACAACCACAAGAACAAAGTTAGAGGTTGTTTGAAAAGTGCTTCGCTGTGACTTTAAGCACTTTAGATCCCCCCTAACCCCCCTTAAAAAGGGGGGAACCGGAATCAAAGTCCCCCTTTTGAAGGGGGATTTAGGGGGATCTAAAATTTTTGATACCGACAAGAGGACTTTTCAAACATCCTCTTAGACAAAGTAAGGTAGCACAAATCTGCTACCTTACTAAACGTTGCATCACAACAATAAATGCTACCAATTAACTATTCCCTCATCCTGGAAACCTTTACAGTAAATCATCCCCAGGAATCACGGTTGTGTAAAAAATATATTTGCGATTAGCGACATAACGACGGTCTTGTTTAATAATTGCCATAAATTCTCTATGTCCCTCACGGGTACGCCCCACTAAACAACCCGCGCTAGCAAGGCGAATATCATTCCGGGGGAAATCAAAGCCGTAGTGTTGATTAACGTAAAAATTATCACCTGTATCAAGTTTGTCGCCAGTCCGTTTAAAATCTCTGTTGAAATCTCTACAAACTGTTATATCTCCAACTTGCACTAATGCTTCGTGAGGCTCTGCTGTGCCGTGAGTGCCAACAGCCCAAGCTTTGTATTGTCCAAACTGAATCCTAGCTGCTCCTTTGGGATTCATCGGATTATAAGTGTAGTACCTCCCTGGTTCTGTAGTAGCTTCCCAGTGATCTACGATTTTGGGAATGCCATTTACTACTTCAATAACAATGCGGCGATCGTTAAATTGATTGGGTGTATCACTGTTGAGAGTCCAGTCTGCATCTATGCCTTCTACATAAACAATGTTGTATTCTTTGGGATTGGTAAATACCTGATAACCTTTGGCTAGCATATATTTCACAATCTTACTAGCGATGTCATTGCCTAGTTTTAAGGGGGGTTTAGGAAGATCATCTATTTTGGTTTCAATCAGTTTTTTGGCTGTGACTGCTCCTAAAAAGCCACTCTCTTCAGTTTTTGTTAATTCTTGAAATTTTTTGAGAGCTATCACAGAAACAGGGCCAAACTTCCCATCGGCTGGAGGTTCCAGCAAACCTAAGCCGATTAACAATACCTGAATCTGACGAGCCAAGTCTTCATCTTCTGCGATCGCATCAAACGACCATTTCTCATCTTTTCCCAAGAAATCTTGTAGTTTCATTATGCACCTGCTTTCATTTACTGAGTTCTAAGTATAAACATCATTTTAAAAATTGATGTCGTCTAAAACTATACTCTAAGCTGAAATATGATGTCATCTGGAGTCTGCGATATCTAGGACGAGCTACGCTAACGCACATTGCCTCTATGCAATACTTCATACAGGCTACATTATTAATTAGGTCAATTTTTATGCTGCGCGTCCAAGCAGCAACTCGTCGTCAGGCATCGCCTCTGTAAAACCCGAAATGACAAACGAAGAACTGCTGCAAATTATTAAACAAGCTGCCAGAGACAAGGTGACAAAATTAGGCCTTTCTAGCAAAGGCTTAACAACGCTGCCACCGGAAATTGGCCAACTCACTAACCTGCGATCGCTCAACCTCAACGACAATCAACTGAGCAGTCTGCCACCGGAATTTGTCCAACTCACCAACCTGCGATCGCTCTACCTGTACAATAATCAACTCAGCAGTCTACCAGAGGAAATTAGACGACTCACCAACCTACAATCGCTCTACCTCGGTGGTAATCAACTGAGCAGTCTGCCACCGGAATTTGTCCAACTCACCAACCTGCAAATCCTCAACCTCAGCAGTAATCAACTCAGCAGTCTACCACCAGAAATTGTCCAACTTACCAACCTGCAAATCCTCTACCTCTACAAGAATCAACTGAGCAGTCTGCCACCGGAATTTGTCCAACTCACCAATCTGCAAACCCTCGACCTCAGCTACAATCAACTGAGCAGTCTGCCACCAGAATTTGGCCAACTCACCAACCTGCAAACCCTCTACCTCACCAGTAATCCTTTAGAATCACCTCCACCAGAAATTATCAGGAAAGGGTTGAGAGCAATTCTTGACTTTTGCAGGCAGCAGCTAGAACAAAAAACCGATCTCCTCTACGAAGCCAAGTTACTCATTGTGGGAGAAGGTGGTGCAGGTAAAACTACGCTAGCTAAAAAAATTCAAAACCCAAACTATGACCTACAGAAGGATGAAAGTTCTACTGAAGGGATTGATATTATTCAATGGAAGTTCCCGTTCAAGGGTAAAGAATTTCAGGTCAACATTTGGGACTTTGGTGGCCAAGAGATTTATCATACTACTCACCAATTTTTTCTCACCAAACGCTCTCTTTATGCCGTAGTTGCTGATCTTCGCAAGCAAGATACAGATTTTTACTACTGGCTAAATGTGGTTAAATTGTTGAGCGCTGATAGTCCTTTACTCATTATCAAAAATGAAAAGGAGGATCGCAAATGGGAAATAAATGAGAACGGTTTACGAAACGAATTCCTCAATTTTAAAGAAACACTTCCTACAAACCTTGCTACTAATCGCGGTCTAACACAAATATTGGATAAAGTTCAGCACTTTATTAGTAGCCTACCTCATGTAGGTACAAAACTTCCTAAAACCTGGGTCAAAGTGCGGGAAGCTTTAGAACATAACCTCTATGAATATATTAGTTTTGATGAATATCTGAAAATCTGTCAGCAACATGGTTTTACTAAAGAGGAGGACACACTCCTACTCAGTGGCTATCTGCATGATTTAGGCGTATGCTTACACTTTCAAGACGATGACTTGTTAAGAAAAACCGTGATTCTCAAGCCAACTTGGGGTACAGATGCCGTTTACAAAGTGTTAGATAATCCACAAGTCATTAAAAAACTGGGTCAATTTGACCGTGATGATTTAGCAAATATTTGGCATGAAGCCAAATATGCAAAGATGCGACCAGAACTGTTGCACCTAATGATGAAATTTAAACTGTGCTACCAAATACCTAGTCGTTCCGACACTTATATTGCTCCTCAATTACTTTCTGCCAACAAACCTGATTTCACCTGGGAAGATTGTAACAATCTTATCCTACGCTACACCTATAAATTCTTCATGCCCAAAGGCATCCTCACGCGCTTTATTGTCGAGACGCATCCTTGGATTGAACAGCAAAAACTTGTTTGGAAAAACGGTGTTGTTCTCAAAAAAGACCAAACTCGTGCTGAAATCATTGAAAACTACAACGAACGGGAGATTAAAATCCGTGTAGCTGGAAACAGTACAAAAGAATTGATGGCTGTCATCACCCATGAACTCGAAAAAATCCATAACTCTTACGAACGTTTGCAATATGAAACTTTAGTTCCTTGTAATTGCAAAACTTGTAAAAACCTACCTACACCTAATTCCTATTCTCTGGACAAGCTCAAAAAACGCCTAGATGCTAAACGCTACCAAATTGAGTGCGAAAGCAGCTATGAAATGGTAGATGTCCGCAGACTAATTGATGATGTTTTGTTCACATCCGATCAAGAATATAGGGAAAATAACTTCCAAGTTACCAAATTACAAAGCGAACTAGAACAAGAGAGAAATAAATCTTTTTCACATCAGCACAAAGATAACGATCAAAAGGAGGTTTTTATCTCCTATACTCTACGAGATAATCACAGCGAAACCGTGGTAAAACAAATAGAGAAAGTATTTCAAGCGCAAGGTATTAAAATTATTCGTGATAAAAATGCTGTTGCCTATAAAGAAAGATTTAAAGTATTTATGCAGCGATTAAGTCAGGGTAAATGCGTGATTATAGTCATCAGCGATCATTATTTAAAATCAGAAAATTGTATGTATGAACTGGCAGAAATTGCAAAACATGGGAATTTCTATGACCGCATTTTCCCGATTGTGTTAGCTGATGCCAAAATTTATGTCGGGGAGGAAAGAATTGAATATATTAAGTATTGGGAAAAACGAAGAGACAAATTAGATGCAGCTATGAAAGAAGTAAGTGCAGCTAAGATGGAAGGATTTCGAGAAGATATAGATTTATATACCGAAATACGAAACACGATCCCAGAACTGACTAACCTGCTAAAAGATATGAACACGCTCACCCCTGATATTCACAGTGAATCAGACTTTGAGATATTGCTGAATGCGATCGCACACCGTTTAGATGAGTAAAACTAGCTTATTAGTTAAGCTCAGAGGTTGAGTAATGTCTCCGATCGGCTAAACCTACGCCCTTTTAACTCGACAATTTGTATTCTGAGGTGCAAGCTTTAAGTTCAAAAGTAAAATGATGAATGTTAAAGGTGCAACTTCGAGGATAAAAGGTGCAACTTCGAGGATAAAAGACGCAACTGCGAGGATAAAAGGCGCAACTGCGAGGATAAAAGGTGCAACTGCGAGGATAAAAGGTGCAACTGCGAGTATAAAAGGTGCAACTGCGAGTATAAAAGGTGCAACTGTGAGGATAAAAGGTGCAACTGCGAGGGTTAAAGGTTAAGCGATCGCCCTTTTCTCTTCCTCATCTATGCATCAATCATTTTTCAAATTGGTATAACACAATTCCTCTAAGGGACTTTCAGCGAACTTAGGGGTGCAAGGCCTTGCGCTTCTACTAAGTTCGACTTTTGGCTAGTTTTGATTCTGATGCAGTACCTTTAGCCTGGATTTAGGGAGAGTTTTTTTATTTATGGACTCAAAACAGCAACAAAGTTTTTTCACCTTCGATGGAGATGTTGGCGGTACTGCTGGCTACGCCGGGGTTTCGGCGGCATCTGATGCTAGCAAGGCGGCTAAAACGGCAAATAAATATCTCAACGATTCACTGCTGATGAACCAACTCACAGAACACGTGTATAAACTTTTGCTAGAAGATTTGCGATCGCAGCGGGAAAGGCTAGGTAATTATAATTCTCAAAGGTGGTTGTGATGGCTACAGGCGCTAATAACGGCAACATTACTCACGAATTAAATTATGTCACGACTAATCGTTTCTACGTAGAAATAGACAGTTCGATTGCTGCCTCTTTTGCTGAATGCACAGGATTAAGTATTCAAATTAAGAAAAATATTTTTCAGGAAGGCGGTGTTAACGACCAACAAAGAATTTATTTAGGTCATACAGAATTTGCAGACATAACTCTTAAACGTGGAGTTACCGATCATCCAGGTTTTTGGAACTGGATGAATGCAGTTTTTGATGAACAGAAGAAAACATCTCGACGCAATGTCAATATTCTGATTTTCAATCAAGCCGGTGAAACGATGATGAGTTGGACTTTGATTGGTGCTATTCCTATAACCTGGAAAACACCTGCGCTTCAAGCAGATGGAAAGGCAGTTGCCATTGAAGAATTAACTTTAGCTTATGAAGGCTTACAAGTTGCAAGAACTACAGGAGGAGGCACTTCTGTACAACGGAATCAAAAAAGTGGATATTTCGTTTCTAGCTAATTGGCTATTTTTAACCGATAACTATGCAAATTATTCAATCTCCACTAGGAAACAATATTCAACCACTTGGGGTAATATCATCTTTATCAAATCCTGATAGAATGGTATTGAGAAAACAGTCTCATTCTCTGCATTCACGAAGTAATTTTCTTAGCCCCATACAAACTAAGCTACCATTAGTTAAATCCTCTAAATTTTTATTATCTCGTGAAAATGAACCATCGATACAACCATTAATAGGTTGGGATAATCAAGATATAAATAGTGATTTACCTTTACTTGAATCTGATTCTTTTGATTCAATAGCTCTACCAAAAAATAGTCATGTTAATACTGGTGAACTAGTAAAAGACAGTATTCCAGAGATACTGCCAAATCAAATTGATAAAAAAGCAAGTGATGATACCTCAGAAAAATTAAATATTAAAGGTAAATCTCAATCAAAAAAAGCAAATAAATCTCAAAAGCCACTTGAAAAAAAATCCCAATCCAAATCTAAGAAAGCAGCCAAATCATCTGTGGCTAAGAATATTGTTCAAAACAAGATTAATATTAATAGTAATGAAAATAGCTTATTAGCATCAGATGAGCCTTTGTCTGTTGAGGCTAATTTGGAAATACCTACATTGCAACTGGATAATGCCGTCGTTGATAATTCTCTAGGTTTGCCGTCAGCACTAACCTCACCTGAACTTGATGATGCACCTACTTTATTCCATCCTTTGGCGAATGATGAAAATACTGTAGAGGCGCATATTGCTGCACCTAATTCTGAGTATTCAATTCCCAAAAATTTTATTGCACTACAACAAGAAATTGATTCTAGTGTTTCAAGTGAATCTCCAGCGAGTATACCTGTTGAGTTAACACCTACCTCAGTCTATATTGAAGACACACCTAGTTTATTCAGAAACTCTGATAATAATGAACCGTTAATAATTTCAGAGTCACAGTCTGGTATGGTGGTTCATGTCTCAGATGTCTCAACAAATCTGACTTCACTGCAAGGTGACAGCTATGTTGAGAGTACTAATAGCGAGTTTACAGAAAGTCAGCCCATTTTAGTACCACCTGAGATTGTTGAAATACCAATAATTACTCCTACATCATCAGAGATAGGTGAAACAGCGATCGCACCACTTTCCGCCACATCAACTGAGATTTCTGAAACACCAACAATTACCGCTATATCGCCTGAGATTGGTGAAACTGCGATCGCACCACTTTTCGCCACATCATCTGAGATTGTTAAAACACCAATAATTACTCCTACATCACCTGAGATTGGTGAAACTGCGATCGCACCGCTTTTCGCCACATCATCTGAGATTGTTGAAACACCAATAATTACTCCTACATCACCTGAGATTGGTGAAACTGCGATCGCGCCATTTTCCGCCACATCAACTGAGATTTCTGAAATACCAATAATTACTCCTACATCGCCTAAGATTGGTGAAACTGCGATCGCACCACTTTTCGCCACATCAACTGAGATTGTTGAAACACCAAAAATTAGCGCCATATCGCCTGAAATTGGTGAAACTGCGATCGCACCATTTTCCGCCACATTACCAGAGATTTCCGAAACACCAACAATTAGCGCCATATCGCCTGAGATTGGTGAAACTGCGATCGCACCATTTTCCGCCACATCACCTGAGATTTCTGAAATACCAATAATTACCACTACATCACCTAAGATTGGTGAAACTGCGATCACACCATTTTCCGCCACATCAAATGAGATTTCTGAAACGCCAGTAGTTAGCGCTATATCGCCTGAAATTGGTGAAACTGCGATCGCACCAATTAGCACCACATCAAATGAGATTTCTGAAACGCCAGTAGTTAGCGCTATATCGCCTGAAATTGGTGAAACTGCGATCACACCATTTTCCGCCACATCAAATGAGATTTCTGAAACGCTAGTAGTTAGCGCCATATCGCCTGAGATTGGTGAAACTGCGATCGCACCATTTTCCGCCACATCGCCAGAGATTTCTGAAACACCAACAATTAGCGCCACATCGCCTGAGATTGTTGAAACACCAACAATTAGCGCCATATCGCCTGAAATTGGTGAAACTGCGATCGCACCACTTTTCGCCACATCACCTGAGATTATTGAAACACCAACAATTAGCGCCATATCGTCTGAGATTGGTGAAACTGCGAATATTTTCAGGGAAATTATTGACAATGAACAAATAGTAGAATCAGAATTTACCTCTGCGGTAACAAATGAAGAAAATCCTGAAATACCAGCCTTTGTTGATACCTCAGATAATCTCACGTCCGCACAAAATGAGGTAAATACATTACCTCAAGTTGAGCAAAATGCGATCGCAGAAAATTTGCCAGCACCTAAAGGTTATGCTACTGGCGGCCACGTAACAGATTCCCGCATTGAAAATCGCCAGCAGATAGCACCTTCAGATACAGTACCTGCAATGCTTACACCTGGAGAGTTTGTGATTAATACCAGGGATGCACAGAAGCATCTACCCCTACTACATCACATCAACACGGGTGGAACACCGCAGGATATTATTCTTCCAAGTTTACAGACATCCAATCCTACAGAACCAGAAGAAACAATTTCTCCAGAGACTCCGACTAAAGTCGATTCTTTTTCAGACACTTCATTACAGCTAAAAAGTGCTGAGGCTGATTCACCTGAGATATCGAATTCTTTAATTCCTTCTTCCTTGGGGTTGAATATTAATAAACAGAAACTTTCGAGCCTCAATTCTCCAAAGATTCATACCCTTCACAATGAAACAATTGATGTAGGTGAATCCTCACCTCAATACTCATCGCCTCCCCTGATTTTCCGAAAAACAAATTCCACCACTAATAAATCTTCCCAATGGTCAAATACACCTTCTCAATGGTCAAGTGTAGAAGATTTACTAAATGGAAATGATGAATTCACTAGCTTTAATTTTAATGATGGAGAATCTAATAGCCCAAATTATGAATTTTCTCATGCTTCAGAATCACCACAAGTTTTTGCTAAACATCTTCCTTCACCTAGAGGCTTTGCAGATGGTGGAGAAGTCACTCCACCCGACATATCTAGAGAAATAGCACCAGTAACTGAGACTATAGAGAGCGCATCTTCATTTTCTCAAGAAGATGATAAAGATGATACAGCCGATCTTGAAGCTCTAGCTCGTGAAGTTTATCACAGATTACGACAACGGATAGAAATTGAGCGAGAACGTCATGGTGGCTCCTCTGGTAGATTACCTTGGTAAATTTGTATTCAAGAACTAATTTTTGGAGAAATACTCAAATGGCAAGTCCAGCAATTATTGTTATTCAAAAACGTCAACCGCAACTTGAGAAAGCCAAACTTGTAGCTTATAACGGTGAAGCGCCAGATATTGAATTAATGTTTAATCCTACAGATATTACTTTCGCTCGGACTGTTAAGTGGGAAAGTAAGGATGGTAATAGAGGAACTACTCTACTTCCAAAAGTAAACTTTTCTGGCGTTGACCCTTACAAATTTACACTCAAACAGTTACTTTATGATACTTATGAAACAAAAGAGTCGGTGATGACCAAATATGTAGATAAAATAAAAAAAGGTGTAGAAACTATCAGCAAAGCAACTGATAAACGACCACCTGTTTATATATTTACATGGGGAAATGAGTATTTTTATTGTGTAATCACGAGTTTGACTTACACTTTAAATATGTTTTTGAGTGATGGTACACCAGTAAGGGCACTGGTAGATATAGCCTTGCAAGAAGTAGATAAGAACAACCTTCCTGGAGGACGTGAATCTGCTTCTACAGGCGCTGCTCGTGAGGGAGATCAAAAGGGACAAGCACTAAGTAAGACACAATAAGTAAAGTGATAAATTAGTATTTACTTTGTCATTAAAAGCGGCTCTGAACATTTCATAAGTTATAAAGTAATAGTTATGCCTCCTAAAAAAAGCCTTTATTTAAGCGAGCCTAAAATACAGATAGATGGAAAACAGGCTTCTCCTGAATTAATGAAGGATTTGTTGCAAATAACAATCGAAGAAAGCCTACATTTACCAGCAATGTTTACGCTAGTAATCCATAACAGCTATATTCCCGCATCTGACAGAGCAGAAAACAAAGCTTGGCGACATGAGCCTTTATTTAAGATTGGGAAAAAAGTAAAGTTAGGTTTTACTTCGAGTACTACTCTAGATAATAATTTTCAAGAGGAGGTAGGAGAATTCCTGATTGAAGGCGAAATTACAGCGATGGAAGTTCACTTCAATGAAAAATCTGAAGCTGATATCATTGTTCGCGGTTATGATATTTCTCATCGTCTGCACAGAGGCCGTTACAATCGCTCTTTTTTAAATAAAACTGATAGTGATATAGTCAAGCAAATAGTTAAAGAAGTAGGCATAAAGCCTGGCAATATAGAGGCAACTGGTGAAGTTCATAAGTATGTCTTCCAAGAAAATCAAACTAATATGGAGTTTTTGCGAGAAAGGGCTGCCCGCATTGGTTTTGAGTTATTTATTACACAGGAAAAACTAAATTTTTGCAAACCGAAAACTCAGGGAGCTTTATCACTAAAATGGCTAGTTGATATTAATAAATTTAGTACTCGTGTTACTAGTGCTGAACAGATAAGTTCTGTGGAAGTACGCGCCTGGGACTATACCCAGAAACAATTGATTAGTGGAACAGCCAAGAAAGAAAAGCAAATAACCGAGACAGGTAATCAGCTAGGAAGTAGTACTAGTAATGCATTTTCTAATCTCAAATCTCCCAAAATGATTGTTGTAGATAAACCTGTTGCCAGCAAAAAACAAGCAGATACGATGGCTCAGGCTTTGTGTGATGAACTAGGAGGAGAATTTGTTTATGCAGATGCCAAAGCAGAAGGTAATCCTGAGATTCGTCCTGGACGGGTTATTAATCTTCAGGGTATGGGCGATCGCTATAGTGGTAAGTATTATGTTACAGAAACCCGCCATTTCTTCAGTCAGCGCGTTTATGAAACTTATTTCAGTGTCCGGGGACTACGTTCTGGTAGCTTATTCACAACTCTATCTCCAGAAAAACGTCTCCAGCCATCTGAGACTTTATTAGTGGGGATTGTCACTGATAATAAAGACCCAGAGGCATGGGGTAGGGTAAAGGTTAAGTTTCCCACTCTCACAGAAGAACATACAAGTGACTGGGCGAGAGTTGTAGCTGTGGGAGCAGGCCAAAATAGAGGTTTTGACTGTTTACCAGAGGTAAATGATGAAGTTTTAGTAGGTTTTGAGCATGGCGATATCCACCGTCCCTATGTTATTGGCGGGGTATGGAATGGCAAGGATGCACCACCGGAAAAAGTAAGGGATTCAGTTACAAACGGTGTAAGATTACGCACTATTAAAACTCGTGTAGGTCATACTCTACAATTTGTTGAAGAAGATAAAGGAACTAGCAAAAAAGGTATTCGTGTAGAAACTGAATACGGTCACAAAATATATCTCAATGACAGTCAAAGGTGTATAGAGATTGAAACCAAAGGCGGTCATAGAATCAAAATGGACGATATGGCTAAATCTGTTTCAGTGGAATCAAAAGGTAATCTGTCATTGGATGCTGTTGGAAATATAGACATTTCAGCCAAGGGTACGATTACAGTCAAAGGTGCGTTGATTCGACTTAATTAATTTTTCAGGAGGCAGGAGGCAGGAGGCAGGAGGCAGGGGGCAGGAGAATGCTTGTTTGCCCTTGGGAGAAAACTCACTGGTACGCTAAGGTAATTTGTAATTTTCGGTGAAATAGTTAATGAAAAACACTATAGGAGGTTGTGATGGGTAGACCAGCAGCAAGAATTACCGACAATGTGGCGCACCCCTTACCCCCAGTTTTAACAGGAGGGCCGGGTAGTCCCAATGTGTTGATTGGGTCTTTACCTGCGTGGCGGGGTGTGCTTGCAGCAGCAGTACCAGGTTTGCAGTCTGCCAAAACATCTTCTGATATAGCTATCAAAGCGGCTGAGGCTGCTACCTTAGCGGCGGCCGGTACACCAGGGGCACCTGCTGCCTTAGCTGCTGAACAAACTACAAAGACAACAGCAGCATCTACTATGGGTAGTGCAATTACCGCCGCCGCTGCTGGTGCTGATATTCATAATTGCGCCACACCTTTACCCTTACCTCCTCACGGTCCTGGGGTTGTGATTGACGGTAGTCAGACAGTGCTGATTAACAATTTGCCTGCCTCTCGCATGGGCGACACTGTTTTAGAAGCATTGGGGCCACCGAATAAAATTATCAAAGGTAATCCCACTGTTTTGATTGGCGGCTGAGTACATTGAAGATGGGGACTTCCGCAGGGCTATTTCACTAGATTATTTTTTCTGTGTTGTCAGTGAATTTAGATGACTTATTACGTTTGAGTGCTGAAAGTGCGCCCAGAGTACTTAAGGCAAGTAAGCTGACAATAGAGGTGTGTTCGGGGACGGTTACTATAGTTGCAAAAAAACTAATGGGTAACTCACTATCTTCTAGTCCGAAATTTTCAGAACCTGGTATAAATGGCGGTGCGGAAAAAACCTCTAAATAACCTGGTGTGGGCAAAAAACTAGCGAAGAATGGACTAGAATAATTTCCAAGAGAAGTGGAATAGCCAAAACCGTCACCCGTTAACTGTTGAGTATTAAGACTAATTAGATTGTCAACATTAAAAGGTTCGTTTCCTGGTATCGGAGTTCCGGCAGGTTGGAGACTAGTAATTGTTTCACCATTTCGTGTACCAGTAATTCCCAGAATCTGGTAAAAACCTAAATCGTCAGGACTGTCATTAGTGGTGAAAGTACCGCCGGCCGTGATGTCATTACCAGTATCAGAATAATTCCAGTTCCAATTTAGAGCAGAGGCGGCTTGCATTGTCCCAAAAACTAATCCAGATGTAGCAGCAATAGCTGTCGCAGATAGTAAAGCTAGATTTTTCACGGAGATTGTTAGTACAATTGCTTTCCAAAGGCGAACCCGATTCTTAGAAGTTGAGTTAAGCTACAGCGCAACCCAAAACCAATGGCAGTTTCGCACCAAAAATACAGCATATAGCAAAGTGCTGAGTGAGGAGTTAAAAGTTTTTCTCCCTGTGCCCCCCACTTCTTCATCCTCGACCTTTGGCGAATAGGCTTAAACCTTCTGTGCCGATATCTTTGAAGATATCCATGTACAACTGTCTAAGTGCCAGATATGGTTTATGGTCGTGAACGAGCCTATTTGGGAACAGGTTGGGCTTATCCACTGCATTTAAGTGTGCAAGGTGGGATACAACTTAGCCGTGAAGATCAAAAAGTTAAAGAATCTATTTGGATTATCCTCCGCACGGGAGTAGGTGAGCGGGTTTATCGTCCGACGTTTGGTTCGCGCTTATCGGAACTGGCGTTTGCACCTTTAAATAGTGATACCCTACTGCGAATCCGCCTTTATGTCTTGGAAGCTTTAGAAGTTTGGGAACCACGCATTACTATCGATGAAGTTGTCACCGATCCCGATCCAGTGCGTGGCAGAGTAGACATCATCATCAATTATCGACTTAAAGACGGCCCCGATATTTATAGTTTTGTTTATCCTTATTATTTGGTGTCAGCTGGGGAGGAATCGTGATAACAATTAAAAATTAAGAATTAAAAATTAAAAATTGAGAAGCTAAATTTCATCTGGGTTTCTAGGCTTGTATCTGTCAAATTCTTTTTTAAAATTGGTATGAACTTTGATTTTTTACCGAAATTACCTTCTTCTAACTTAGACGATCGCGCCTTTGATGATTTGGTGCAAGAATGTATCATGCGTATTCCTCGCTACTGTCCAGAATGGACTGACCACAATCTCAGCGACCCAGGAATTACGCTCATTGAGTTATTTGCTTGGTTAACTGACCAGATGTTGCTCAGATTCAACCAAGTACCCCGAAAAAATTATGTTGCTTTTTTAGAATTACTAGGTATTCGTCTCCAGCCTCCCGCCCCAGCCCGTACAGAATTAACTTTTTATTTAAGCGCTGCACTTCCCGAAGCCTACACTATTCCCGCAGGATTAGAAGCCTCAACTATTCGCACTGAAACTACAGAAGCAATTACCTTCAGCACAGATTCTCCTCTAATTATCGGCAAACCCCGCATCCAACATTTCTTAACTGCCCAAACTACCGAAGATATTCCCCAATCTCTGCGCGAAAGAGTCACAACTTCCTGGACTCGTCAATCTAACGGTTACTGGACAGGTAACGAACAACCGATTTTTGAAGAGGAACCCCAACCTGGTAACTGCTTTTATTTAGCAATTAATTCTGACGATCCTTTAGACGCTAATGTTTTAGAAATTATTTTCCAAGGTGCTGCGGCTACTCCTGCTGGGATTAACCCCAATCAACCACCCCGGAGATGGGAAGCTTGGGATGGGGAAAATTGGCAATCAGTTTTATTGCAAGAATCAGATGATAAAACTCGTGGTTTCAGTTTTTATGAAATCGCCCAAGAGGGTGAAAACCCCTCTCAAGGTGCAGAGGTACGTCTGCATTTACCTCAAATTTGGCCTGTGGCTAATTTTACCTCTTACCGAGGTCGCTGGTTGCGCTGTAGCTTTGTTTCCACGGAAGCCAATGAATCTGGTTACAATCGTCCGCCACGAATTATTGGTTTAGCAGTGCGTTCAATTGGCGGTACTGTTAGGGCTAGCCATAGTACGCTGATTCAAGATGAGCGATTGGGAATTAGTGATGGTACACCCGGTCAAAGTTTCCAGTTACAAACAGCACCAATTTTAGAACGCCGAGAAAATGAGTATATTTTAGTTACTCCTGCTGGTGGTTTGCCTCAAAAGTGGACTGAAGTGAGAGATTTTGCCGATTCTGGGCCGCATAACTTCCATTACACCATCGATTCCATCACTGGTACAATCCAATTCGGGCCGCTGATTCGGGAACCTAGCCAACTTAAACAACAAACACAGGTGCGATCGCGAATTCAGCAACCATCACTGGATGACACATCTGTACAAGTTCTGGAAAATAACCAGTCTGAACACCAATATGGGGCAATTCCTCCCCGTGGATCAGAAATTAGGATGGTTAGTTATCGTACAGGCGGTGGTAGAGAAGGCAATGTTCAAGCTGGAGCAATTCAGTTTTTGAAGTCTGCATATCCATATATTACTAGTGTGGTCAATCGTGTACCAGCAATCAATGGGGCGGATGCTGAGTCACTGGAACAAGCTGTAATGAAGGCTCCCCGCATCCTCCGCACGCGCGATCGCGCCGTCACTGCTGAAGATTTTGAAGTTTTAACTCAACAGGCGGGTGCAGGTGCGATCGCCCGCGTCCGGTGTTTGCCAGCAAATTCTCGCAGACAAGCTGGTATAGTTAGTTTGCTGGTAGTTCCTTATGCGAATACAGATGCGATCGCCCAAGGCAATGGCATGACACCAGAAGATTTTGCTCTCAGTAATGCCCTGCAAGAGCAAATTTTGAGTTATTTAGATGAAAGACGCTTATTAGGGGTACAAGTAGAGTTACAAGAGCCGAATTACGTAGGCGTTTCGGTACAGACAGAAGTTGCTTTAGAGCCAGCATACAACAACCCTTTTGCCAGCGAAGAAATTCGTCGGAATTTGAGGCGATCGCTGTATAAATATTTAAATCCCTTAACTGGAGGAATCGACGGCAAAGGTTGGCCATTTGGGCGACCAGTTTATACATCAGATATTGTCGCATTACTGCAACAAACCCCAGGTGTGCGTCATTTAGGCCCCGTCTTGCTATTTCCCATCCGCAAGCAAGGAGAAAATTGGCGACGACAACCATCGCCAGAACAATTGATCGATCCAGGATCGGAAGGTTTGATATGTTCTTGGGCTGATACAAATCTGCGTTCCAATCACGACATCCAAATCATTAATCGCTGATTTGTCATTTGTCATTGGTCATTAATTATCTATCCTCCTC
>JADEXV010000408.1 GCA_015206945.1 Nostocales cyanobacterium LEGE 12452
TGGGCATGAGATTCGGAATATTGGAAGTATTGGCAACGGAATGAAGCCAAATTACTTAAAACCGCAGAGATGGTCAAGATATCGCTGGGCAGCGATTGACCAAACGCGAGTCGTTCTGATGTTCCCATCTCCTAGATCAAGTGTCACTCTCCCTAGATCAATGGGTCAACGACTCTTGCAGGCCGGACTTCTGAAACCAAAAGGGATGGCCCTGCAGGCGACATTATTTCAGCAGGAACAAGGCATAGTGTAGGAATATCTCCAAAAAGGATCGACTAACTACACCAGGTGCCGAGTCGCGGCTAATCTTTTTGTCTTGGTTATTTTTCACGTCTGCTGAATTTGAAGCGTTCATACAGGTACGTTCTTAAGGTGGGCCTTTCATTAGACCTCGCCGACAAGAGGACGACGAATTTCTTATTGTAGTTTGTTCAACAGTACCTTCCCAACCGATTTTTCGAAATCGAACCATGGCTGCGCTATTCCTCCGAGAAACAACATACCGGTGTAAAATGTAGCGGCAAGAGTGAACAAATACCCGCCGAGTGTTGGCGTCACGCCTTCGATGGATATTTTGTTGGCGACATTAGAAATCTTGGCGCCTATCAACGCATTCTTTTTCACGATCAAGTATTTTTCCTGTTTGTCATCGACCAGCTCGTATTTGTAGTCGTGCGAAAGGTCCTGTTCCAGGATTGAAACGAGCTCTTCCCGAGATACGAATCTATTTGTTGTCAGGGTCTTCATGGTTGATAGTTTGATAAGTAACTTATTCTCAATATCGAACAATCGCTCGCACAGGACAAATAGATTGTGATGGACGGGCGAATCTGCCAACATCGAAAACGACTGCGAAGCAGCGTTTCGGACAAATGGTATGTCAATAAATAAAAACTATTTTGACATTTGATTGGATTGTGTTAAGATTATGGCAGATATAACCTGTCCTCTCGAACATGATGATTCAAATTTTCCTTTCTGCCTTAATTTTTCTTCATGGTGGCTTGCCAGTCGTTGAATACAGTAATGCGGAGATAGATTGGTTATACGAGGTGAATGGGAAAATATTTGCCTCCGAATGCTAATGAGTACTTGTCTTAAGCAGACAATAGACCAATCAATATTCATTTTTTGTCTCATGCTTCCTAAGTTTATTGACCACCATGCAGCGCCCTTTCCTTTTTTGCCGGAGGGTATTTATGATTTAACTATCAACGATGTTTCCAAATGTTTTGCAGGTAACTCTCACCGCGCAAAATTGTTTTATGGTTTTAAAATCGCAACTGAACATTTGTTTCAAGCGGGGTGCTCGCAAGTATACTTAGATGGTAGCTTTGTAACCTCAAAAGCATTTCCTGGCGACTTTGACGCTCTTTGGGATACATCGAATGTCGACGTAAAAAAGGTTCATCCTGCTTTTATAATGGTTCATCTGGGAACTGGATTGCAAAAGCAGATGTTTGGAGGATATTTTTTTCCCGCCGGAGCGACTGAGGGAATTTCGGGGAAAACATTTCTGGACTTTTTCCAGACAGAATCGTTTTCTGGAGAGCGTAAGGGAATTATCAGAGTGAAAAATTATCTATCCGTGATCCCATGATTCACAACGACGAAGAACTAAAGATTGCAGAGCAGCAATACAATAACCTTCAAGATGCTTATGGGCAAATGAAAATTTTTCAGAATAAGCATCCTCTTGACCAGTTGTCGGCGTTATCAATGAACGCACTTAAGGCTCAAGCTGACGAGTTGCTGATAAAAATTAGTGAATATAAAAATTTAATATCCAGCCCATTGCCTGTTAAGGCAATAGCAAGTCTTCGGGAACTACGTAGTTTCATAGTGAAAGATCGAATTTCACAACATATTTCGCAGGATGCAATGGCCAAACACCTGGCTATTGCACCTTCTACTTATAGGAAACTTGAGGCGACAAATTTTGACGGAGCTCCATTTTCTTTACTAAAAAAGGCAGCATCCTTCCTCGATCTTCCTTATGCTGCCAATATTTTCGATAGCCCCCTCGATCCATCGAAGGTTGATATCGATAAATTGTCTACGTCGGAGATGTCGCGGCGGGGCTGGCTCGACGGGTTAATTCCTGCTGGGTAGAGTGATTCAAAGAAAGATATTCTTCAGACTTTTTTTGAAAATTCGGGTTCTGAGGCTGTCAGTAAAGTTTTGAATAGGCAAGTTTTTCGGCAAAACTCCCAAATTAATGACGTAGCGCTCGCCGCGTGGTACGCCCGCGTTCATCAATTAGCGAGCTATGACCGGAATCTACCTGATTTTAATTCTAACAAGTTGACGGAGGGATTTTTTAAGCAGCTAAGAGAACTAAGTTCTAATGAGGATGGACCAATTAGGGCGATCTTTAAATTAAGGTCAGTGGGAATCGTTACAGTAATTGAGCCTCACTTGAATGGAACACATTTAGATGGTGCGGCTTTTTTTATAAACAATACAAGACCGGTAGTTGCGCTAACGCTGCGATACGACAGACTAGACAATTTTTGGTTTGTGCTCTTTCATGAATTGGCCCACATAAAGTTGCATCTTCGTGGTAATGATAATGTGATCTTCGATGACCTAGACACTGCGCCCGACGGAAATGTGATCGAAAGTCAGGCAGATAAATTTGCATCTGACAATCTAATTCCCGAAAGTAAATGGGATAATGCCTTGTTTTTGATGAAGCCGACAATAACAGGAATTGAAAGATTTGCAAGGCAACTAAATATTCATCCAGCAATTGTAGCTGGGAGAATTAGAAGAGAGAATAAGAATTATTCTATTTTTTCAGAACTGGTCGGGAGTGGTAAGGTAAGGAAACTTTTTATATTAGGGAATGAGTAAATTTTATTTGCCAATTCTGAAATCAAAGCTTGGAGAATTATCAGCGCTGAGATACCTATCTAATGCTGTAAAGGAGAGAGTATTTCCATTATTCGAAATTACGCCGATGGAGTGGGATAACGAATCACAGGAGAAGTCTCAACTGATTTCTGATCACATTGCAAAGTTTATCAAAAAATTTAAGCGTTGTTGGAGTAGACCTGCTTTTGTAGACGACAGCTTGATTGATTCATTTAATGACGATGACTTCGATTCCTACGTCTTCATTGCTTCACTACTTCTCGCAGAAAACGTTAATATCATACCGGTAATTAGAATGGCAGAGGGAATGAACACGATTCGGAGAATTGCTAGGCTAAAAGAGCACATACCCTTGACATCAATTTGCATAAGAGTGTCTATTGAAGATTCGATAGCTGATGATTTTGATGCTTCAATTAAGGCCTTCATTTTTAACCTGGGCATCGACCTAAAGGATATCCATTTTGTTCTAGATCTGGGTAACGCAAATTTTTCTAACCAAAATAGGTTTGCCTCAATGGTCATCCGATTTTTAAATTCTCTCGAGCAGCTGCGATCCTTTAAATCTGTTACATTAGTAGGTGCCGATTTTCCGCCAACAGGTAATATTAAGAGTGGGAATACATATATTGACCGTGCCTTTTTGTCGTTCTATCGGACTGTGTCTGCGCACTTTGCTGAAAAACTTTTCACTATTAACTATGGAGACTATGGTGTAGTCTCACCTGAATATTTCGAGTTTGACCCAACAAAGATGAGTAGGAGTGCAATAATTAGGTATACTATTGGAAGTCAATGGTACGTCGCCAAGGGTACAAAATTGAAGGACTCCTCGACCTATTTGCAGTATCACGAACTAGCTGATAGAATTCGCTTGCTACCTGAGTATTCGGGGGATTCATTTTCCCACGCAGACAGGCTCATATCGCAATGTGCACTGCGACAAAAAGGCCCTGGAAATCCCACTACTTGGAGTACTGTTGGCTTTAATCATCATTTCACAAAAGTGTATTCTGAGTTGTTCGCCAGTTTGCGCGACTGAGAAGGATCTGACTTACTATTGGAGTTATTGACTCAGCATCATAGTTGCCTACAATAAAGTCATAAAAATGGGCTTTTGTATATTTGCTTTTGAGCTTAATTCCGAGGGAATTTATGGCAAGGAGCTTAGCCTCTTCCTTCCAAAGCAGTTTGACAATTTCTGAGGGTTTCTTTGCTTCATTATCGGAAGACCTTCGAATTAACCTGAATTCATAACTGCCTTCGCCGCTACCTTCTATAAGATAAACACCCCACCAACTTGGAATCATGTTCAGCACACTCTGGATATGCCGGCCGCCTACGACGCAGTAAGCT
>JADEXV010000548.1 GCA_015206945.1 Nostocales cyanobacterium LEGE 12452
GAATCAGCATCCAGCGAATTCGAAATCCAGCATAGCCTCGACGGCAAGCAGTGGCAACGCATTGGCGCAGTGGCAGCAGCCGGCGAGAGCAATAGTGACAAGACATATCAGTTTGTACACAAAGAACCGGTAAACGGTCAGAACAACTTGTATCGCCTGAAAATGATCGACAACGACGGGACATTTGCATTCAGCAAGATCAATGCCCTTCTTTTTGATCAAAAGAATCCCGGCCGCATTTACCCCAACCCAGCCGCGGCTGGTCAACTTACAGTGGATGTGAAAAACTGGGGATCTGTCAAAAAGGTACAAATCAGCACGCTCAACGCTTTGACCGTCTACGATTCCGGCCACAACCCGCAGCAGATTATCGACATCAATAACCTGCCCACCGGCATATATATGGTAAAGGTTTTCAAGAAAGACGGCACCTCGGAGCAATTCCGCTTTGTGCGGTGATAACACCTGGGACTAAACACTAAAAGCAGGTGGATTGCCTGCTTTTAGTGTTTTAATGCATTGGAGAAATGTGGGATTGACTCAGAGAAAACAAAAACGCCTTGATAGTTGGCTATCAAGGCGTAATGCATTTTTGGTGGTGATGGACGGAATCGAACCTTTGACTTTCACTTTCATGAGTTTTTCTTTAAAATATTCTGATTCAGAGCTACTAACGGCAAATATATAAAATTGGGTTAGACAATATACAACCTCGCAAAGGATTTTTATCGTAAACCATTTTGTAAACCAAATCAGTTAAGATAGATTTGTGTAAACTAAGTTGTCGCTTAATGGCTACTTCAAAATACTATCTTAAAAAGCCAAAACCAAATGGCAATTGCCTGATCTCTCTGTACTTCCGCTACGGAACTGAGCAGGTTGTTGTTTCTACAAATCAGTTTATAAAGCCCAAATCCTGGGACGCCATAAACCAGAGGGCAAAGGCAAGTCACGAGGCATATATGGAGCTCAACGCCAACCTGGACCGATGGAGAAATGAAGTTCAGAAGATATACCAGCAACGGCTTTATCAAAAGCTGCCAATTACGCC
>JADEXV010000409.1 GCA_015206945.1 Nostocales cyanobacterium LEGE 12452
CTCCTCTATTGCATCAATAGCATTATTCAACAAATGCATAAATACTTGATTTAGTTCACTTGCATAACAAGTGACTAGGGGCAACTTACCGTAATCTTTCACTACAACAATTGCCGGACGATCGCCTGCTTCCCTGAGCCGATGTTGTAACATCACTAAAGTATTTTCGATGTCTTCATGGATATTTACCCGTTTCATCTCTGCTTCATCATGCCGAGAAAAATGTTGTAGCGCCAGTACAATTTCCCGAATGCGATCAGAGCCTCTATACATTGCACCTATCAAATTTTGTAGATCCTTAATGATAAAATTCAAGTCTACATCTTTAGATATTTGCTGAACTTTTGGTGTGGGTTTGGGATATTCTTGCTGATAGACCTCAATCATCTTCACTAGGTCTTCCACATATTGACTAGCATATTGGAGATTTCCATAAATAAAACTGATCGGGTTATTAATCTCATGAGCCAGTCCAGCTACTAACTGCCCCAGCGCCACCATCTTTTCGTTCTGAATTTGTTGAACTTGAGAGGCTTTCAAGTTGTCAAGAGCCTGTTGGAGTAAAAAGTTTTTTTCTTGCAGTTTTACTTGGAGCAAACGTAAATTAATTTGATTTTCAATTCGCAAAACCACTTCTGCACCATGAAAAGGTTTTGCAATATAATCTACACCACCAACATCAAATGCCTTTACCTTATCGACAACATCATCCAGAGCGCTAATAAAAATTACTGGGACTTCACTAGTTTTATCGTCAGCTTTTAGTTGTTGACAAACTTGGTAGCCATCCATACCTGGCATATTAATATCCAGCAAAATTACATCGGGCAAAACCATTTGACATGCAGTCAGTGCCATTTTACCGTTTAAGGCTTTGCGCACTTCAAAACCTTGTGCAGTCAACATCGCCGATAAAAGCCGCAAATTATCTGGAGTATCATCGACCACCAAAATATTTCTTTTCTGATGGTTAGTTTGATTAAAATGCATTATTGATCAAAAGTTATGCGTATAATTATTGATGATAGTAAACCCTTCTTTGAAATAACCTTAAAATTTGTTGACCGATTTCAGCGAAATACTTATATTTATAGTCTAACTCTCATGTGGCTGGAGAGTTTTGCAGATTATCGAAGCTATTGGTCATTTATCACCTTTGGCAACCGGATAAACTGCTGTAAGGATTATAGTAGATAGCATTCACAGATATCTAGCCAAGGAGCAACAACGAAATTTTTCCCAGGTGCTATTTGATAGCTACCATTGAGGTGCTGAGGTGAGCAATTTAAGAGCCAGCTGTTGTTCTATGGGTTTAGAAAATAAATATCCTTGAGCAAAATTACAGTTTAAACTTCTCAATTGGGCTAACTGTTCTTGTGTTTCGACACCTTCAGCGATCGCACTCATCCCCATTGAGTTGGCAATGCCAATCATTGCTGGTACTAACCCCATATTCTCTTTATTTTCCTGCATCCGTTTGACAAAGGATTTGTCAATTTTGAGTGCATTTAAAGGAAAGCTGTGCAGGTAACTTAAAGAGGAATATCCTGTACCAAAGTCATCCATAATTAACTTTATTTTTCGCTGCTTTAGTTGTTCAAGAATTTCTTTGATCGCATCGGTATTTTCCATAATTACACTTTCGGTAATTTCTAATTCTAAATATGCCGGATTTATTTGATTTTCATAAATTATTCGGTCAATTTGTTCTACTAAATTCGGCTGCAAAAATAACCTTGCACTCAAATTGACACTCATAGTTAGAGGTTCTGGCGTCACTGGATAATGTTGCCAGATGCTTAATTGATGACAAGCTGACTGTAATACCCAAGTATTGATGGCATTAATTAAACCCGTTTCTTCAGCTACAGGAATAAATTCTATGGGAGAAACCAAACCACGAATTGGATGTTGCCAGCGCACCAAGGCTTCAAATCCAGAAATTCTGCCTGTAGCCAGGGAAATAATTGGCTGATAGTAAACGAGAAATTCTCGCCTTTCCACAGCCCTCCGCAGGTCATTTTCTAACTCTAAAAGCTGAATAGCTTCCTGATGCATCGCTGGGTTAAAAACGTGATAGTTAGCCCTTCCTTGAGCCTTAGCCCGATACATTGCCGTATCAGCATCTCGGAGCAAATACTCTGGGCGATCGTAATCTTTATTGCCCCAACTAATACCAATACTGGCATTCATAAATACTTCATATCTGGACAGTTGAAAAGCCAGTGATAACTGTTGCAAAATTCTTTCTGCAACTTGGATTGCTATATTGATATCTGTGATATTTTCTAAGAGAATTCCAAATTCGTCCCCGCCCAATCGTGCTAAAGTATCAACAGGGATCAGACATGCTTGTAAGCGTTGAGCAATAGCTATCAGCAATTCATCTCCCACCGGATGACCAAGGGAATCATTAACAACTTTGAAGCGATCGCAGTCTAAAAAAAGTACTGCAAACTGATAACTAGATTCTTGTTTCGCCCGATTTAGAGCATTTTCTAGTCGCCGAATAAACAAAACTCGGTTTGATAATCCAGTCAGGGAGTCATGCAGTGCTATATCTAGCAGTTGACTTTGCAATTTCTGGCGGGAATGGATTTCTTGCTGGAGTTTTTGGAGAGTTTTTTCTAGCTCTCCAGTCCGCTGTTTTACCCGATGTTCTAGTTCAACATTTAGTTTCAATATTTCTAATCGCGCCGATCTCAATGCCAGTTGATTTTGCACACGCACTAAAACTTCTTGAAACTCAAAAGGTTTAGTGATGTAGTCTACACCACCAGCTTTAAAGGCTTTAACTTTGTCAAAAACATCATCTAAAGCGCTAATGAAAATTATTGGGATATCGGCTGTTAACTCCCAAGCTTTAAAGGTTTGGCAAATTTCATACCCATCTACTTCTGGCATCATGATATCGAGTAGAATCAAATCAGGTAATAAAGTTTGAGTCGCTGTCAGTGCCATTTGCCAGTTCAAAGCTTTACGAACGTTATACCCTTCCCTTGTCAATATGGAGGATAAAACCCGGAGGTTATCCGCCATATCATCAATGATCAAAATATCTTTTTTATTAGGGTCTAAATGCTCGTAATTCATTCTAAGTTTGTTGTAGTCAATTCCATGATTTTCTCAAACTGGTAGTTATTTGCTAAATCCCTGAGAACTTGGAAAACTTGAGCATTATCTGATGGAATTTGCTTGAGTAACTCTAAAATCAGTTCATCGCTACAGCTGGCTGCGGCATAGTGAATCTGTTGGAGCCACTCAGGTGGCATTTGTGATAAATGGCCCAGGAGTTCGGCAACACTTACAAAAATCTGTGTAGTTTGATCGACAACGACTGTGTTTGTGGTTTCTACTTGATTGGTATATTTTAAACCCAGATGTTTGCTCAGTTTTTCCAATAATACTTCCTGTTTGAATGGCTTGCGAATAAAATCATCACAGCCAATGGACAAAATTTTCTGGCGTTCTTCTTCAAAGGCGCTAGCAGTTAGGGCAATAATGATTGTATTTGTATTGGAGCGATCCGGCATTGTTCCAGATAAGTTGTAAGGGGGAGCCAAAGCTGTTGGCAGCCGCGATCGCAAAGTGGACGTACTAGAAGTATCATTTTCTATGACACCAGTTGTTTCTGGTGTGAAAGACTCTTTGCGTACAACTTTCAGAATTTCACCCTCGACTGAATCGGTTAACTCCTCTGCAAGGTACTGGCTCCCCGATGACACCAGTTGTTTCAATTTTGGGAACCTCCGCGACGTATTGGCTGCCCCATGCCCAATTTCTCTAGCTTTAATAATTTTTGTGGCTTCATAACCGTCCATGACTGGCATTCGCATATCCATAAAAATCAAGTGTGGTTGCCAAGATTCCCAACTAGCGATCGCTTCACTACCATCTGTAGCTTCATTAACTTCAAAGCCTAAAGATGTGAGAATTTTAACTAGCAATATACGGCTTTCTTTGGAATCGTCAACTACTAGGATGCGGTATACCTTTTCACTAGGTGCTAAAGCTCTAATTTGTGATTTAATTTGGTTTATTGGGATTTCTCTAGGGCAAGTTAGAGCAATCTGAACATCAAAGGCAAATGTACTACCGACACCAGGCGTAGTGCTGACACTAATATCTCCTCCCATCAGTTGCACGTATTTACGGCTAATCGCTAAACCCAATCCCGTCCCTTGTTGGAATTTTCTGCCGATTTCAGTTTGCTCAAAAG
>JADEXV010000410.1 GCA_015206945.1 Nostocales cyanobacterium LEGE 12452
CCTACAAACCCAACTACTTTGCCAGCATGAACCATTGGCACAGCTAGTATAGATTGAAACGACATACTTTCAAAAAGTTTTCGCTCAGGTAGATGCAGGGGTAAATCTTCCACAGAAGAGATTTGTCGATGCCTACCACGGAGAATCGGCTCGTAGAAATAGGGGAAAACTTCTACAGGCGAACCTTTGGCAATATCAATCAATGGTGAAACATCTTCGTCAAACCATTCATGGATCAGGTTGAATTCACGTTGATCCTGGGAGCATTCAAAGATGCAACTGTGTTCGGCATCAATAAATTCAGCGATCGCTTGAAGTGTAAAATTAATTGCTGTTGCTAAATCTTGGTCAATAAATTGCCGAGAAATGCTGCTGATTAAACTTTCGGCTTGAGTACGACGTTGCAAAGCTGCTTCTGCTTGTTTGCGATCGCTAATATCACGAGCTACACCTACAATCTGAAAATTACCTTGGGCATCTTGTGTGCGGACTGCATTAGCAGTTAGCCAAACCCAGCCTTTAGTTCGATGTTTGGCGCGATACTCAGTTCCCGAAATTCCCTCACCTGTTGCCAGGATAGTTTGGGCGGCTTCGAAACATATTGGCACATCATCGGGATGAGTAAAGGATGCCAAGGAATTACCCTCCATTTCGCTGGGGGCAAATCCGGTAGTGTTCAATATATTAGGAGAAATATAGTTGAATACCCCATCAGGATTGATCACAAACAGCATATCGTTGACCTTTTCAACGATAGTGCGAAACTTTAACTCACTTTGCTGGAGGGCTGCTTCTGCTTGTTTGCGTTCTAATTCGGCACCGGCACGGGCAGCAAAGATTTTCACAATCAGTTCCCGTCCCGGATCGGGCTTCATGGGTTTGACATCTATCACTGCTAGATGTCCGATGATTTCGCCGGATGAACTGGTGAGAGGAACGCCAAAAAAACTCTCGGCATTCATCCTCACTAAATCTGCATCTTCTGGGAAACTAGCTTGTACTGCTTCAGGGTAGTGACAAAGGTCGCCTCGCAAGGTATGTTCACAAGGAGTACCGTGCAAATCATATTCCAAATTCTTGTTAATAGCCCCGCAAGGCCAAAATGCCAAAGTGCGGACTCTCGTTTTTGGCTCATCATCAAACTCAGTCACTAGGGCATATTGAACCTGCAAGACTTCGGCAAGGTAACGAACGCAAGAATTGAAAAATTCATTGCCTGTTTTTGCTGCTGTGCCCTCAACAATTAACCGTAAAGCTTGTTCTTGCTGTTTGCGATCGCTAATATCTGTAAAAACAGAATCCAAACAGGATTCTTCGGCGTTGAGACGAAGTGATAACAGTACCCAAACAACAAATCCATCCAAGCGTCGCAGTGCTACTTCAAAATTGCGAACTTCGCCGGACTCTTCTAACTCTGCTAAAAGTAGTGCGCGATCATCTGGATTGACATATAAATCAGTTGTGAAATACTTGCCAATTAAGTCAGCAGCAGAGGTAAAACCTAATATCTCGGCACCACGTTGATTAGCATCGATAATCAATCCATCTTTTTGGCAGGTGCGAAAAATCCCCACTTGGGAATTTTCAAAGATGTTGCGGTATTTCATTTCACTACGACGCAAAGCTTCTTCTACTTGCTTGCGTTCTGTGATGTCGCGTCCCACACCAGCGATCGCAATTTCACCACTGGGAGTATTAATTGTGGAAGTGTTAAAGTTGAACCATCGCCAGCTACCGTTTTTGTGTCGCAATCGCACTTCAATATTAGTCAGCTTTTCACCAGTTATCGCCCTTTGTAAGGCGGCGGCGCTAATTGCGAAGTCTTCAGGTTTGGTAAACTCCACCACAGAATGGCCTTCGATTTCCTCCAGGCTGTAGCCCATAGTTGCAGTCACATTCGGCGAGTGATAAGTAAAAATTCCTTCTGGTGAGAGGACAAATATCAGATCGTTGGCATTTTCAACAATGCTACGGAATTTTAACTCACTTTCCTGGAGGGCTGCTTCGGCACGTTTGCGTTCTGTAGCATCAGTGCCGACTGAAAGAATTTCGATTAAATTTCCTTGGGCATCTAAAATGGGTTTATTCGCCCAAACGATCCAGACGCGATCGCCATTTTTACATAAGTTTTCGTTTTCGTTAAATAGATAGTTTTCTGGATGCTCACAAATATCAACCATTAATCTCTGCAAATCGCGCCCAGAAGTTTCTGTTTCTGGAACAATTGTGCCAATAACATTGCTTCCTGTAATTTCATCTATATCGAAACCAAAAAGCCTTTGACCGTAGTCATTTAAAAATATGATGTTACCATTGCCGTCCCACCGCAGAATGATGCAGTTGGCTATTTGCACCAAATCGCGGTACTGGACTTCGCTTTGGCGTAAGGCTTCCTCAGTGCGTTTGCGAGCCGTAATATCCCGCACTATTGCTAAGATGTGTCGCTTGCCATTGTAAACGCAAGTTGTTCCTTTGACTTCCACATCTATGAAAGTGCCATCCTTGCAGATATCAACTGCTTGTCCATAAAATTGCTCGCCAACTCGTGTTTTCTCGACAAACTCTAGAAAAACAGAATGTGAGTCTGGGTGAATATAAGCGGATGGATGTAAAGTGAGAAATTCTTCATAAGAGTAACCGTGCATCTGACAAGCAGCGGGATTAACTTCGGCGACTTTTTCAGTCTCTATGTCAGTAATAAATAGTCCATCATTAATTGCTTCAAAAATACTGCGGTATTGTAATTCACTTTGTCGCAGTGCTGCTTCCGCCTTTTGGCGTTGGGTGATGTCGCGGAAGCTCCACACTCTACCAATAATTTGTTCGCCGACGCGCTGAGGGCAAGAGTAGCGCTCAAAGACTCTGCCATCTTCCAGTTCTAACCAGTCGTAACTAACTAATTCCGGCTGTGAGTATAATTCTTGGACTCGTTGCAAAAATCCATCGGAATCTTTTAGCTGATTTGCCAGATACGCTAGTCGCTGAGGATGATCTGGTTCCGTCAAAAGTCCTGGTGGAATTGACCACATTTCTAAGAACTTTTGGTTATAACTAGTGATATTACTTGAGCTATCGACTACTAATATACCATCTTGAATCGATTCAAAGATAGCGCTTAACAAAGATAGAGAGTTTTCTAGAGCTACTTGGGTTTGTTTGCGATCGCTCAGATCCCGTCCTAAAACTACCAAGGCTTTGCGTCTACCATCCTGATGAAATAGGGGAGCTTTAATCATATCTAAACTGCTCACTGTCCCATCAGGGCGAGGAACAGCTTCTTCTACCCGATGCACACATCCCAATTGCCAAGCTCGTTCATCTGTTTTATCGCAGTTGAGCAAAGCATCATGATAAAAATTGCTAAATTCCGCTAGTTCTGAGTCTGTTTTGCCTAGATAATCAACGCCTTGTAGCTGTAAAAATTCTAGGTTAGCCTGGTTTGAAAGCAACCATTTTCCCTCGCCGTCTTTTAAACAGATAATATCGGGTGTAGCGTTAATTAATGTCTGCAATCGCTCCTCAATCTCTTGTAAGGATTCTTGAGTTCGTTGAGTCAATGTGATATCCCGAATCACCAGTATTGCACAGCGATCGCTAGTCAATCCGGTACAGCTACCAGAAATTTGTAATGTTATTTGCTCATCTTGCTGCAACTGATAATTTGTTGTTTCATACTCCCCATTGAGTATCTGCATATCAGGATAGCAGGATAAAGCAACTGGTTGTCCTAATTGTGTGAGGGGTAGCAAGTCAGTTAACTTCGCACCGCAGACAGTAGCGTGAGGTTGGTTTACTAGAGACTCAAAGCGAGAATTGCACCATTGAATGAGTCGGTCTTCTCCTACCCAGACTACAGCATCAGCGATCGCACCCAGCGTTACTTCCATCTTGTTCACAGTGGCTTGCAATTGCTTTACCTGCTCTAGCTGTTGTGTACTCATCAACAATTCCTCTTAAATAACTCGTAATTCGTAATTATTATGAATTAGGTACTGTACAAATTAATGATAATGTGCTGATCGAGGTAACAATAAAACTGTATAGTGATTGTATCGTTAGTCCCTGACTGAAATATTCGACTACAGCAAAACTACATATTATCTTCAAAATTTTACCTAAGTAGGGATAATATTATGTCCGCTTGATTACTTATTAAACCCGAATCACCCCACCCCCAAC
>JADEXV010000034.1 GCA_015206945.1 Nostocales cyanobacterium LEGE 12452
GTTTGCAAACCTCGCACTAACTGACTGAGGGCACTTTGTAAATGCACACCTGGGTCAGTAGCAACCCACCCGCTTGGTGACAGGTGACGGACTTCAAAGTGCAGGTGAGGGCCTGTGGAGTTCCCAGTGCTGCCAACTCGACCGATGACAGTTCCAGGTTCTACCCACTGACCGGGTTTAACAAAGATTTCTGACATGTGACCGTAGAGGGTTTGTTGAGCCGATTTGTGATTCAGGGTAACGGTTAAACCATAACCGCCCAACCAGTTAGCAGTTTCCACTTGACCAGCAGCAGCTGCCAAAACTGGCGTACCCGTAGGCGCACCTATGTCTGTACCAGCATGGAAGCGTTGATTACCTGTGATTGGATGAACTCGCCAACCAAATACAGAAGTGATGGAAGCGGGAATAGACAGGGGATACATCATTCCCGTACCACTATATGCAACTCTCCCCATATAGGGGATTTGCGGCAATACTGATGCCAGTGAAAAGTCGTAAGCTACGTTGCTGGGGCGGGGTGCAATGTTACCATCTGCCATTGGTGGCGGTAAAGTTCCACCACTCGGTGCAATGGGAGTTGCACTCACTCTTGTGGGGCTGAATTCTGTGGGAGTCGGGATAAACCGATTCGAGCGAAATGCGCTCTTGGTGACACCGCTAGAACTACTTTGAGCAGCACCCCATTTACTGGTGTTGCCAGTAGTTGCAATTTTCCGCGCTGGTGGAACTACTGCTAATTGGGCGTTTTGACTTCTTCTGAGCCAATTAGGTGCTGGTTTACCATTAGAATCAGCTACATTCCTCTGGGGTGCTTTGGCGCAAGCGCCGCCTAATACACTTTGCCCTGACGGCAAAATGGCTCGACAACCACTGGAGCGTTCTGTAAGAATTACAGAGTTTGGTGCTTGATAAGTACCTGTTGCACCACTGTCATAACTATTAGGATCGATATAGGCGTTATTATAATCCTTGGTTTTCGCCGCTGTTGCACTGACAGGGCTGTTAGAGTTATTTGATGGTTGAGCAACTACTGGAAGTTTTTCAGGTGCATAGCGGGCAGGGGTATTGGGTTTTTCCTGTCTCACCTTTACAGGAGTAACTTGAGAGGCTTCAACTTTGGGCTTTGACTGTCTGATAATCACCACAGGTTCAGCAGCTTGGATTTTGGGTGTAGACTGCCTAACTGGCTCTTTTGATTGAGCAACCTCTGGCTTACCTAGTCTCTGTCTGAGTCTGGTTCGCCGTTGGGAAAATTCCGGTTGCGCTTGACGGGTTTCCGGTGCAACAGCCTGTTTCTTAAAAGTCGAGGCTTTAACTGGATTTGTAACTGCTGTTGGCTGGGAACTTTCAACAGTGGGAACAATGTTGTCTATTTGTGTTTCCGTTTGGGCAAACACGAAGCCACCGCTAAGGAGGCTAACGCTACTCAGCCAACAGAGGCTCTGGGCTGGTAGTGTTGAGGCAAAACGTTTTTTTGTTAGACCTTGCTGCCATAAGTAATGCAAACGATGATGGGCAGAATTATTGCGCTGCGTCATTTGTTCTCTCAGTTGTGTGTAATTAGCCTAAAGAGATGATGCTAGTGGTTTGTTTTGCCCAAAGAGCGAAATTTTGAACAAACCTCAAATTTAAACGGAAGATTTATGGTACCCCAAACTGATTGTACCGGGTTCAATATAAATTTCCGGTGTAATTAGTTCCTTTGTATGATGTGTTTCTAAATCAACTCTTAAATTTCCTTGAGAAGTTACCCCAACTACTGTACCCGAAAGATTATTGACGTAGACCCGATCGCCCATGTTTGTAAGCAAATCTAAATAGCGAGACAAGAGTATGCTTACTCCTTCTTGAAAAAGGCACTCCATACCGGATTCTATCCCCAGCAAGACTCTAGAGGTGAGCATTTCCAGACAAGAAATTGGTCTAATATCTTGGGAAGCTTGCCACGATTCCAGATTGATTCCAGTTTCTGGGACTGGGTTCGTCCAGTTAATACCAACACCAATTACTGCTTGGGTGATTTGTCCTTTGCTTACTTTGGTTTCTGTCAAAATGCCGCCTAGTTTGCGACCATTTAAAACTAAATCGTTGGGCCATTTTATCCCAACATCTATACCGCATTGGCGTAATTGCGACGCAATTCCCCAAGCAGTAGCGAAAGTTAGCTGATAGCTGTCAGTAGCTTCTATTTTGTGGTCGAAAGAAATCGCCACGGAAACATATAATCCGCCAACCGGAGAAATCCACTGGCGTCCCCATTGTCCCCGCCCAGCAGATTGCTGAGTTGCGATTACTACTGTTCCTGAAATAGCCCCTTGGTTGAGTAAGTTCCAGAGGGTTTGGTTGGTTGAGGAGACGCTTTCAAAAAAGTGAAGAGAAAATGGTAAATATGTATGCTTACGCCCTGCTTGCAAGGCTGCTTCCAAGTTTTGCAGATTAAATCCCACAGCAGTTAACCTAAATTCCGTTGTTCAAGTTAGCATTGATTGGCTGATGAGTGAGTTCTGTTTAGGTTTGGTTGAAGATGCACACTTGGCACTGGCGCAATTGGGAAGGACTGCCCTATCTAACTTGTAGTATTCTGGAACGTTGGCATCACGGCTTCTTTACCCAGCATTTTTGGCCGCGATCGCCACAAGTTATCACAGAAGTATTGCACCCAGAGGCATCAGTCTATCGCTTAAAGCAGGTTCATGGCAATACTGTTCTCACCCCCCAAGAAGTTGAAAGCTTCTTAAGCTCTGCTGAGGAGGATTTAGCATCGGCAGATGGTTTAATGAGCGAACAGCCTCTACAAGCGGTTTGGGTCGCTAGCGCAGATTGTACACCCGTGTTGATTGGGGATGTGCAAACTGGACGGGTAGCAGCATTACACGCAGGCTGGCGAGGGACTGCCAAGAAGATTGTCCCCTTAGCGATCGCTAGATTACAATCTCAAGGCAGCAAACTTGATGATTTACGCATTGCAATGGGCCCAGCGATCGCTGGTGAGGTTTACCAAGTCTCTACCGAAGTGGCTGCCGAAATCGGGTCTAGCATTATATCACACAATGACGAAGAAAAAATTGTAACTGCATTACATGAGTTACCAAATTCACCTTTGCTAGAAGACCCTAATCCAGGAAAGGTACGGTTAGATGTGCGGCGAGTGAATACCTTACAACTGGAAAACATGGGGATTAGTGCGGAACAAATTGCGATCGCACCTTATTGTACTTTCCAAACTCCAGAGCATTTCTTTTCTTACCGTCGGGAGAAAGAAAAAAAAGTACAGTGGTCAGGGATTGTCAGTGGGAAAAGGTAAAACTGGTTTTAATTAGCATCAATGAATAGGACTTACGCAAAACTACAAGCCGTAAGGGCAATTCATGAATTAATTGCGCTTACCGGAAATCAGGGTTTCGGCTATTGTTTACGTAAGTCCTAAATAAGTAAATAAGGCAGAAGAAATCTAACTATTTTACACAATGTAAATTTAATTATTCACACCCACTTACTTACTTACCTATCACTACCTATGACTTTTAATGTACAAAGTTGATATCCGATTCAAAGGTTCAAATTTCACAACATGTTTTTGACGCAGGGAACTAATTGTTAAGACTAAAATACTCAGGGTGATTCCTAAAATTGCATAACTCGGTAGGGCGAAGATAGTTACTTTCATAATGTATGGCAATTCCCCTGCTTTTATATTCCATCTTTTTGCTAGAGAGCCGATGACCCAGCCATGAATAACTGCTGTTTGTACCCCTAGACAGCAAACTCCTGCTAACCAAACAGACATTCTTTTCCTAGAAAATGTACAATGCCTAATTTGATGCAGCAAATCATTTAGCAGAAAAACAACAACAGGTATTAACATCACAGAACTAGTTTGCTGTGAATAGTTAATGGCAATACTCAAGCAAGAAACTAGTACCATTTCTGTTAAGTATATTTCTTTTGCCCAGGCTGTGAGAGATTGTTGCAAATACCAATACCAACCTACTAAACCAACAAGTATCAGAACAATCAAGTCTGAAAATAGCTTGGCAAAAAACGGATTATTGGGAAATAATCTTGGTCCCACGACCATCAAATCGATACGACTAATCGAAAGATAGGGACTATTCGATGGGTCTTTTATCCAGAGTGAAAATCCACGAGATACATCTGGTAGAAATTGTGTCAAAGAATTGCCTGTCAAGGCTAGACCTAAAAATACTAGAGAAATTCCTGTGACAACAGATATAAAAACTAAAGAAAACCGTCTTTTCAGTAGAAAATACAGAATGAATAATGCAGCCAATGTTGGTTTACAAATGGCAATACCCAAGCAAATTCCTGCTGGAATATCTTGATTTTTTTTAGCCCAGATAAACATCCATAAGATCAGAACTGCAACAAAAATAGCAATATTACCAACTTGAAGATCGTTAACTAAACCATAAATCGATACAACCGAGATTGTGCAAATAGTTCTCAAAGCTCGTGACTTCGACTCCAGCAGGATATTCGCTCCCCATAAAGCCAAACCGATTGCTAATATATGCATTCCAATCCAGATTGTAAATGCAGTACTGCTCGAAAAATAACCGAGAAACCAGATGAGAGGAATAATATTAGGTGGATAAACAAAGGGTGGAATCAAGTTACACGCCTTAGTTAGGCTACAAAAGCTTTGATTAAAAATCTCTGCATTAAAGGGACTCAAATGCTGATGAGCTAATCTACTCGCCACATAAAACCACTTAAAATCCCATAAGGGTGGATCTGGTTGATTTAGTAAATAAACTAGCCAACCTGTATAACAAAGGATTCTTGTAACGATTAATACAACACTTGCTTGAACAATAAAGCTAACAATTGGTTGATGCAATTTTTGCATCAACCGTTGGATTGGAGGGGATTTTAAGAATAAAGAATTTCTCCAGGCTGCTTTTTCATCATCTAATCGCCAATTATTTTTCAGAACTAAAGCAACAACAGTTACTATAAGTAGGTTCCAAAAGCCAAAAGTTATCATTAATTAACAATTATTCATGTATATCCTACATAATATCCCTGAATTTACTCGTAAGAAAGGATACTTATGTATTTTCATAATCAATTTACAAAATTTTGACAATTACTCCCTTTTAACCATAAAACAAGGTTTTATAAATCGTAAATTATACCAAATACCTCGCTTCCATTTCTCTCTCTACTTCAGGGGAAGGTTTTGAAACCCCCATCCCAACAACAAAAGTTTTTCCCTAACGCTCTTCTTTTAGGCTAAGGTGTACACACAAGTTTTCTAACATTGTTCCATAAGCTTTTATCCCCTCAAGCCTTTTAAATAGAAGGCTTGAGGGGATCAAATCAACCCAACTTATCGGGGTAATTAGAAGTATTTACAACGATTTTGATTTTGGAGAGAGACGTGTATGGAGAGGGTTGGGGAGAGATAGTAAGGTTTGCTCCGTAGCTTAGGTTTCTGAAATTAGTATGTTCGCAATAATACTCATTTTGGGAGATTACTTATAGTGGTTATCGGTTGCGTACAGTACGCTTGCTTATTGGGGTTTTGGTCTTAATTATTACGAAAACTTTGTCTCAATAATTCGCAGTGTATTAATGCCCTATCTACTAAAGATTTTATTTGCTCTGGTGATAACGGATCGCCGTTAGCATAGTGCTCCATCCAAGTCAGACTAATCAAATTGGGGTCATCGGGTAAACTCGCCAAATCCCACCCAGGCATTTCCAAGTCTTCCATGAGACGATTTACTTTGGGGTCATAACTGAGAGCAAAGCAGCGACAACCTTCAGCAGCAGCCATAATTAAACTGTGCAGGCGCATTCCAATTGCCATTTCAACGCCGCGAAACACACCTTTCAAAAGTTGTGGATCTTCCAAACACAAAATCTTGCTAACATCTTTAAGGTGTGGTTGAATGGCTTCGGCAATAATTAAATCTTCACTTTTTTGAAACGGCAGTAATAAAATAAATGCTTGCGTGGCTTTTTGAAAATCCACCAAAGCACGGGTTAAATTTGCCAGACGTTTTTCTGTAAGTTGGGGATGCGATCGCAACGTTACTGCAACTCTCGGCGCAGGTAAATCCCAAAGTCCTGGTACTGGTTTAGATTCCAACGCCCAAACCGGGTCAGGAGCTATAATACAAGGAATTTGCCACTCAGATAATAAAGCAGCGCTGGCGCGATCGCGGACACTGATTTTGGTACAATTCCTAAAAGTTTGCCGTGCTAACCAACAAGTTTGTGGACGCACTAATGGGCCAATCCCCTGCGCCCAAGCAACAGTTTTCAAACCCATTTTCTGGGCTAATACCATCAGTCCGCCATAATAAAACGGGCTGATAGTACTGGTAACATCTTGAATGAGACTCCCGCCGCCCCAAATCAAGGCATCACAAGAACGTAAAGCTTGCAGTACAGCCAAAGGAGCCATGCGATCGTAGGTTTCTACATTGTAGCGATCGCGGGTTTCCTCTGGATTACCAGAAAGCACCACAGGCGTTACGTGAGATGGCAACATTTGCAAAAGCGTTGCCAATAAAGCTTCGTCACCACCATTACCTTTACCGTAATACCCAGACAATAATGCCCGCATCTTGACCATTTTGGATTTTAGATTTTGGATTAATAGCTATTGTTAAATGAATCTCTGTCTCCCATATAGATGGTAAACTTATTCCCAAGTTCTATAGCAGTGGTCAAACAACTTAGGACATTCATTAGCAAATCATCAGAGAGCTACTGTCACAGCTATACATAGCAGACTTGTCCTAAGCAGGATAGCAGCCGCTATAATTACTTACATTTTTTCGACTCCGAAGTGTTCACTTCCGGCTTCATCGACAGAAGTCTTACTACCTTGTAGTTTCTTTGTCTGTGCTTGGATATTTCGATACTTGCATAAAGGTTATGATCGCTGATCACTAAAACTATCTAATACAATAGACATCTAGTGAAAAATCCTTGTAGAAACACGAAATTTCGAGTCTCTACAAGGATTTAAATTTGAAAAAGATGGATTTTGTTACACAAAAAATAGGAGTAGAGTTCTAATGTGGAACTTGAAAACTGGTATTTTGTTACTCACGCTGAGTTGCATAATTGCAACTGGTATAACCGTATATCTTCTTGGCGGCATTGAACCAGCACAAATTCAAGCTTTGCTGAAATCTTCTGGTATCTGGGCACCTATTATTTATATTGCTTTGTACGTTGTGGCAACCATGTTAGTTTTGCCCTCAACAGTACTAAATTTAACTGGAGGTGCAATTTTTGGCCCTTGGCTGGGTACTGTCTGGACTAGTGTTGGAGCAGTCATTGCGGCTATAATGGCTTTCGTTTTTACTCGGACTATTGGACGCAAAACAGTTGCAAAAAGACTAGCAGGACGCTGGCAAGCTATGGATGCTGAGGTGCGTCGTGGAGGGCTTTTTTATATGTTTGCCATCCGATTAGTACCAATCATGCCCTATGGCTTGGTCAACTTCGTTGCGGGACTGACTTCAATCAGCTTTAAAGATTATGTTCTAGGTACAACACTTGGTACTGTTCCTAGTGTCTTACCTTTTGTACTATTGGGTAGTTCTGGACTGAAGGCAGTAAATACAGGCGATTTTTTGCCGCTAGTCCTTGCATTAGGCTTAACTGGAACGCTCGTAGCAGGGTCTACTTGGTATCGCCATCGTCGAACTTTCCCCAAAAAAGCAGTAGAAAAGCTTAAACAATCAGACTCTTCAGATGACATCAACCTAAAGAATAAATAAACTAGAACAATCTGACTTGAGTCTTACTAGGTATGGTAAGAACCAAATTTTATGATTACAAGCAGTCTGTCAGCTTGGCTGTTCAAAAATTAAACAATATTTCTAGATGTTACCAAAGTATTCATTCATTGTTCCAATTTATAACGAAGAAGAAATTATTCCAGAACTATACCGCAGACTGAGTGCAGTAATGAATCGGATGGATGGGCTTGTCGAATTAATTTTAATCAATGATGGTAGCCGCGATCGCTCCCTACAATTAATACGAGACTTCCATCAAAAAGACCCGCGCATTTGCTATCTGAGCTTTGCTCGTAACTTTGGTCATCAAATTGCAGTAACTGCTGGTCTTAATTTTGTCCGAGGTCAAGTTATTATCATCCTTGATGCTGACTTACAAGACCCACCAGAACTAATCCCCGACATGGTTGAAAAATGGCGACAGGGCTATCAAGTCGTCTATGCTCAACGCACTCAACGCCTTAAAGAAGGATGGTTTAAGCGTTTTACTGCCTATTTCTTTTATCGTATCCTTAAGAAGCTTGCAGATGTAGAGATTCCTACTGATACTGGTGATTTTTGTCTAATAGATCGACAGATTGTAGATATTCTCAATTCTATGCCAGAACGTAACCGCTATATTCGTGGTTTACGTTCTTGGGTTGGCTTTCAGCAAACAGCAATTCGGTTCGAGCGCAACCCCCGCTTTGCTGGGGAAGTTAAATACACTTTTAGCAAATCCTTAGCCCTTGCTATCAATGGTCTAGTGTCCTTTTCAATAGTGCCACTGCGGTTATCAACCTACTTAGGGTTATTAGCAGCGGCTGCGGCCATCTTCATGGCTTTATTAGTCTTGTATTGGCGTCTTTTTGTCCCCCATTCGCCTTTAACTGGGTTTACGATTATTTTGATGGCAATTTTCTTTCTCGGATCTGTGCAGTTAGTCAGTGTTGGTATCTTAGGTGAATATATAGGGCGCATCTACGAAGAAGTTAAAGCCAGACCCCTCTATACTTTGGCAGAGGTAGGTGGTTTTGAGCGCAAATCCTTCAACTCAACGAGCAATTCTGACAAACTAGATAATTTAGAAGACGCTTACAAATAAAAATCTTTATTTGGCGCTGCATAATAAAGGTTTGTTTAAACAAATATAAAATTCAAGCTACATATCACCTTGACAGTGCTACTCTCCACTCCAAATCTCTAACTCCCAACTTCTAACTTTCTTATGCACACCCTTTCGATTCCCACCTGGATTATTCATGTTTCTAGCGTTATTGAGTGGATTGTCGCCATTTGGTTAATCTGGACTTACGGCGAACTGACTAATAACCGCAGCTGGTGGGGATTATCCCTGGCGATGTTACCAGCTTTAGTCAGCGCTATGTGTGCTTGTACCTGGCATTATTTCGACAACGCCGAATCTTTGGAATGGATGGTAACGCTTCAAGCTACCATGACTTTAGTTGGTAATTTTACGCTTTGGGCGGCGGCGTATTTGATTTGGCGTTCTACCAAATCTGTTAACACTGCTGAACCAAAACCTATCAAATCAGAGCAATGATTTCTAAAGAAACCCTGTTTGCACTTTCACTGTTTCCCTATTTGGGTTTCTTGTGGTTTATCAGCCGCAGTCCGCAAATGCCGCGTTTGGCGCTGTATGGATTTTACGGCACTCTCGTCTTTGTTGCCATTACCATCCCGGCGGGGATTTATGCTGTATTGCATTATGGCGAATCTTTAGCCAATGTGGATTGGTTGCACGGTGGTGCAGAACTATTCTTGACGCTTTCTAACATCTTGCTTGTGCTGGGTTTTGGGCAAGCTGTAAGGCAATTACAAATGAAAAATGAAAAATAGTAAATTCAGCGATAAATAGTGTTTGGATTGCAATAAGGAAGAGTTAAATGGACGTAATTCCAGCGATTGATTTACTAGAAGGTCACTGTGTGCGGTTGTATCAGGGAGACTACGATCGCTCGCAAGTTTTTAGCGAAAATCCTGCTGATGTTGCCAAACAGTGGGTAGATCAAGGTGCTACCAGATTGCATATAGTTGATTTAGATGGTGCCAAAGCAGGTAAAGTAGTAAACCTGGGGGCAATTGAAGCGATCGCTCAAGCAGTGTCAGTACCCATTGAAATTGGTGGAGGATTGCGCGATCGCAACAGTGTACAACAAGTATTTAATCTAGGCATACAGTGGGCAATTCTCGGAACCATTGCCGTAGAACAACCCCAGTTAGTGCAAGAACTCTGCCAAGAATTTCCCGAACAGATTATTATCGGTATTGATGCCCGTAACGGTCGAGTCGCAACTCGCGGCTGGTTAGAAACCTCGGAAGTTTTAGCAACTCAATTAGCTGTACAAATGCAAGAATTGGGTTCAGCCGCCATAATTTACACAGATATCCACCGGGATGGTACACTTACAGGCCCAAATTTAGAAGCTTTGCGAGAACTTGCAGCAGCAATTTCCATCCCGATAATTGCTTCTGGCGGGGTAAGTTCTGTCACTGATTTGTTGAGTTTGTTGGCGTTAGAACCTCAAGGCGTGACTGGCGTAATTGTCGGACGTGCCTTGTATACTGGGGATATTTTACTCAAAGAAGCATTACGAGCGATCGGGTCTGGGCGAATTCAGGATATTCCGCCGAATCTCGGTTTTTCTACCTTTGCTTGACATTTTATTGGCAAGTTCGCTATCAAAATCTGGAATTACCCTGGTTGCGCTGGTGAGATAATCAGGGTAATTTGCTACAAACAGGATGGGAGCAGTTGCAACGCTTGGCCACTAAACTCAGAGAATTAAATATTAACGCCGACAAATTAGTTTAATTATTTTGGCAACTACCTTTGGATAGATAGGGTAAACACTACGCGATTTCTGATTAGAAAAAGCTTGCGAGTCATGAAAAAATACACATTTCATATTTAGTTAATTGTGTCAATAGGTAATACCTAGCATTGCCTAATAAATTAGCAAGGCCTTCTGTGGACTGAATCTACATTCATGCTTTCAGTAGATGCAGTTATGACTTTGCAAATGCAACAATGAATATGTTCTCAAACAATAAATAGTTGCTGTGATTCAGATAAAAAATTCAAATTTTATCAGACTCTAGTAACTTTAGTTTTTAGAAAATTGTTTGATGTTTTGAGAAGGTAACACAATGAATAAAATCCTAAAACGCGCACTTTTACCCAGCCTCATGGCTGCAAGTTTAGCTGGTGTAACTTTAGTTCCCGCAAAACCCGCTGCTGCTGATGACCAAGTACTAAGAGATGCAGGTATTGGGGCTGTTACCAATGTTGTAACCGGAGCTGTTAGGGGAAATGGCAGTGTATTAGGGAATGCTGTTAAAGGTGGTGTCACTGGTGCAGCCGTCAATGGTGCAAATGGTCTGAGAAATACTCGCAATCGCCGTCACCGGAGCGCTGCTCAAGATGTCGGAGTTGGTGCAGGAGCTAGCGCATTGACTGGTGTAATTACTGGCGATAAGAAAGATACCCTTGGAAATGCTGTTGATGGTGCAGCGGTAGGTGGAGCAATCCATCTATTAACCAACGGTAAATAATTGATAAATTCATCAGCTGAAATATTTTCCAACGGTTAACAAACTTATCCCTCACTAATTGCTCTCCTTCGTAAAAGGAGCAAACCTAACCTCGCTTCCCTAATAGGGGAGCGAGGTTGTAGGTTAGATTTATTTGAGATATATACCACCGTCAGGATTAGATGACGTTAGGTTTAATAGTAATCTCTAGCCCTTCAACGCCTTTCTAAAGTTTCGACGATAAGACTGATTTGTAATAAACAAAGCTGGCCATAGCAAAGATAAACCAATCCGATTGGTCAAATTTGGATTAAAATTAGTCCGTTCAAACCCCTTCCAAAACTTCCAAGCGCCGCCTCCGTAAACCACTATCAAGCCAATAAAAATTAAGGTACTCATTCCCATCAACTCCGTTAGTAACTGACAGAATTTAAGTTAAGTTTTACCACACGAGGTAATCACCTCATAAGCAGCATCGAGAAGGTATGACAAAACTCCTCAGTTTTGGATATCTAAGTCAGTTAAACACACATTCTCTTATTCCAGTGTAGATTAGCCTCACGCATCCCAGCTAGTTATCAGCAGTGGCAAGTTAGTCAAAGGATGTAAAAGCGTTATTTTGAGGTGTTTTGGCGACAGATTTAAATGTAAATCCCGAGCCTCTAGTACAAAAAAGTCTATACCATATTAAACTACAAAGTTCTGTGGTGCATTATTCTTATACTTCATCTACCCAATAAAGATAATATCTTTCATTATCCACCCAGCCTCTCTGAAAATCTTTAATCGGAACAATTTTCAAATCATTGCGGTTGGCATTCAGTTTTTTATTTAAAATTAGCAAAACTTTCTTTCGCTCATCTTGATTTTGAAGTAGAGAATTAATCTGGCTTAATATCTCAGCTTGTTCCACTTCTTGACGACCTTTTTTAAATAAAGTAAAGCTTCCCATTTTTTCAATCTCTGGATAATAAAACTTTCGATTGAGATAGCCCGATAAAGGAGCCATATTCGCATCTCGACTGGCAACAATAAACTCATTATCCAATCCAGATTTGTGAATATATTGGGCTGTTTCGCGACTAGCAGAAAATGGTATAACTAAATCTCTTGAAAAACTATAAATTCCTCCTCCAAACTGGACATAGAGAATGAGCATCAAAGCCAGATAATGCCATTTGTGAATAAATGTAATTGAACTTGGAAGAATAGAAATTTTATTCAGTAAAATTATAGACTTTTGATAATAACTTCCCAGCCATAAAGCTGCTATTAAAACTAAATAAAAATGTCCAAAATGCCGTGGCATACCTATAAACCTAAAGTATGTAAAGGCAAATAATATACAATTCCCTATCATGTAGAAAAATAAAATAACTGGCTTCTCAGATAATTTTATTAGAGTTAAAACTACAATAAATAAAGCAATTGTCGCACAAACAATTAGATCCAACCATCTTTTATGTGTAGGAATAATTAATAAATAACTCCCAAATACTCTGCCGACGCTTCTCAACAGATGACGGATGTCTAATTCTATTAGCCAACCATTATTTAACCCACCGTGAAGATAACTATCTGCCGGAGGAGTAATAATATAAATGGATAAAAGAAAAGATAATGTGATAATTAAAATACTTAGAAACAGGTCGTACTTTTTGGTTTGACTAAAATAGTGCTGCCTATGTTCACTATCAAAACAAAATTCAACCAGCAAAGTCAATAATAAAGAAAATGATACTAGTAAACCATAGGCGCTGCTATTTGCTAGTAAACCCAATATAATTGCCAAATAAGTATAAGTTATTTTTCTAGATGCAAAAACTGTACAGAATGCAAAAACAAATAACATACTAAATGCATAGTTTCGAGAAATTAAAAGATATTCGTAAAAAGGAAAAAACCCAAAGGAAAATAGAAATTTCTGTTGATAGTTAAAAGGGCTATACAGGCAAAAAAGTGTAACTGAAACAACAGTAATTGCCAAATGAAAAATTTGCATGATAATAGGATCGGCGACTATTTTTCTCAGGATTGCCAGAGAAAAATACCATAGAACAGGATGACCTTCATAATGAATATTTGCAATTAAATCCCCTAACGATTCACTATCTCTGACAATCAGCCAGGGATTTAGTTCATCTCGCCACATAGAATGGTTAAGAATACCTATTAAACCAAGAAAAGAAAAAAGAAGAATAATAAACCAAGGAGAATTCAAAGGTAATTTTGAAGTAAGCTTGTTAATTTTATTGCTTAACATTATGAGTTCAGAATCCAATTTGTTTAGATCATCAAGATTGCTGTAAAGGCGATTATCATCAGATATTATTCTGATTATTTAACTATTCAGACAGATGGATTCTGACTTCTGAATTATTACTCATTTTTACTTATAATTTTCTGGTATAGCCACTGGTGATAAACCTGCGATCGCTCGTAAGTTTTGGCAACGAATCAACTCAGTAAAATTCAAACTGGAACGCCCTTCAATTTTGGCTACCGCTTCAATTGCTGATAACAGGTGCTGTGCTGCTTCAACTTCTGAATAACCACGCCGCTGTGCTATTTTAATTGCAGTTGCATCGGCATTTAACTCTGACTCTTGAGATTTATTAGTGCGCCAGATCCGAAAAGCAGCGATCGCACTTAATCCTCCAGCGACAGCAACGCCCACTACATCTGATTGTGCTGCTTCTAAGAATCCGCCTAACAGCCCAGCCAACACCACACCTTGATAAATGTCGGGTTTAAACCACTTTACCCCCGTCAACCAGCTAACCATCTGCAACAGCAGCAAGTCTCGTTGCGGCTTTGTCAGGCGACGCCACAAATCAAAATTAATATATATCGGTCGCGCTTGGTTCCAGGGTTGGGGAAAGGAAGCGTCAATTACTTTTGCTTGCTCTGGCTTACTGACGATTTTTGTCGTCATCCGACCAGAAGCAGGCATCACATCTAACAAACGGCGAATTTCAACATTTGGCTCCATAAATTTAATTATTAGCCATAATGTGCATAGTAACTACGTGTGTAAAAAATAAAGTTTTCATGTTAACCTTTGATTTATGAGATGCTCTCGCAGTCTTGAATAAATTCAGATCGAGTCATAAAAATATTTATTCAGCAGTTTGATAGTATGGCGGGATTTTATAGTATTTCTTTGCCGCCAACCAAACCTCAAAGTTTTGGCTTGCCATTAAGACTATATTTGTAACTACATGGACGCTTTTGCTACCCTCCCACCTGAATGGACGAATAAGGCAATACACGCTTATGATTTTTGCTGTCCTAACTGCCACTCAAGTAGCCTAGAAGCAGAGAAAGTTTGGCTAAATCGGCGATCGCCTGTTCTTACGGAAGACCGTCGTCGCAAATGGCAAGAGTTCTATTACTGTCACTGTGGTTCTGTGTGGTGGGCTTGGAGTAGCGATCGCCCCCCAAAAGATATATCCAATCAGCCAGATTACAATCCTACATAGCTAATTTTTTTCTAAACAAAACCCCACTTTTCGGTGGGGTTTTGTTTATCTAATTCTCAGCTTTATATTTCATCTCCAATTTTAGAAGGAGAAAGTAGTACGTAGAGTACCTACGTATTCAGTATCGTTAGCGTCGTTGTGCTCTGGATTGAAGATTACCAACAAGCCAGGTGTTACCTGAATATTATCGGAAACCTTGTACTTGTAAAGACCCTCTAAGTGATAAGAAGTACTGTCGTCGAAGGTAGTATTGCCGGCAACTGTTTTGATGCTACCACCAGTAACTTTGGGTGGTTGACCAAAGATCACACCTAAAACGTTACCTTCGCCACCAAAGTCTTTCAAAGCAAGCGCTCCAGCCCAGTACCAAATATCTGCGTCTGCACCCGCATTAATACCAGTCCTAGCATCGGCAGTTGTGTAACCTCCCCAACCACTAATAGCCAACTGAGGACTAAATTGGAAGGTAGCTTGTACACCGTAGTTGTTGGATTCGGTACGAGTGTTAGCCCCAAAAGGAGAATTGGCAAAAATACTACCTGTACCTTGGAACAGGTTATTAGCAGCACCATCAGTTTGATAAGTGCGAGCGTAACTTAGACCAATATTAAAGGCTTTGGTGGGTTGGAAAGATATCTGACCAAAGATAGCGTTATCACCATCAAACAACCCATTATTAAGGGTAGGGTCGTTAGCAGTCCTAGCTAGATAAGCACCGCTTAAGCTGATGGCGCCTTTAGGATTGAAGGTAACAGTTACACCAGAGCCACCTTGACCTTGGCGATATATGGGGCTGAAACGTCCATAGCGTGAGAGCGCACCTTTACCAGAGCTTGCGAAGTCAGGGTTGAAGTTATTGATATTTTCGTATAATTCAGCACCAGTAGCATCAACTTTGACACGCACTGCGTCAGTCAAGTTGAAAGCATAGTTGAGTTTATCGATGCTAACGCTGTTGCCAGTATCGCCATCAAAACTTAAGCGGCTCATGTTGGTACCAGTACCAGTACCCAATGCATCGTTACCACGATTGGAGACGATATTGCCAGCATTTAGACGTGTTTCCAACTGGTCTGTACCAGTGAAACTGCTCAACAATTTTAAACGAACGCGATCGCTAAAAGTGGTGTTGTAATTTAAATCTTGAGTAGGATCGCCACCACGAGCGGCTCTACTGTCACCAAAAACATCAGACACGGCGAAAATTGCTTCTCCAACCAACTTGGTGGTAGTGGAGAACTGATTAGCTTCCAACTCAGAAGTGCGGGCTTCTAGTCCATCAACACGACCGCGCAGAGTTGCTAGTTCAGCAGAATATTCTTCTTGTAAACGCTGTAAAGTAGCTAAATCTTGTTTGCTGACCAAATCAGCAGTAGCTGTAGCAATCAGTTCGTTAACCCGATCTAAACAGGCATTCAAACCTGCGGCAAATTCATAACGGGTTAAAGCACGGTTCCCACGATAAGTACTGTTAGGATAACCTGCAATACAGCCGTAGCGCTCAACTAGAGATTGTAAAGCTTGAAACGCCCAATCTGTAGGCTGCACATCCGAAAACTGAGAAACAGATGTTACCTGACTCATTTCGTTAGACTCTTGAGTTTCAGATAACTCGCCAACATTTGTTACCTGTTCGTTGACTTCACCTGCTAAGGCACTATTAGCAACGAAAAATGTAGCAGCTAATACAACCGGACTAACCTTAAAAAGATTCCAGAATCGTTTTGTCATGTTTTTACTCTCACTCACACCTACAATAATCCAGTGATGAAAAAATGCTTTAAACACTTTTCTTTCGTGGATTTCACACACAATCACAACGATGATTATACATTTAGTCTGTGATTATTACAAGCAAGTCAGTTAATATACTGCTGAACTATATATAGTTTTTAATTAATTTATTTGGTAGGCACAAAATAATGCGGCGTTTGTGACGTAAAACTGTTCCTTCTTCCTCTAGCTGTTGTAAGAGTCGCGTAACTGTTACTCGCGTAGTATTTAAAACTTCAGCAATATCTTGATGGGTAACATTTAAATCAATTAGCTTGCCCTTATCTACGTCACGGCCAAATTTTTCACTTAACCATACTAAAAACTGCCATAAGCGTAGCGAAATTGGTTTTCGATGCACAATGCTTAGTAAATCTTCTGCTTGTTGAATATGAGACAACAAAGCATTAATATCCTGATGCCACAAATGGGGTGGCACAATGCTTACTTCCACGCATGTGAGACATTCAATCTGGTAGGGCTTCACCTTAGACAAAGGATAGCCAATCAAATCCCCTAGTCCCCAATAACCGAGAGTGATGAATGTTCCATCTTCACTCCATGTTAAGGTACGAACTGCACCATATTCAATGCGCCAGAGTACGTCATTTTGAGGTGGAATTACTTCTCGGCGGGTAAATATCTGCTGGGGTAATTGTGTGCTGAAAGCACAGCTATTTGACACGGCAGAAGAAATTGAAGTAGGACTTGGGGAATACATCATTAACCGTAATTACACAATTATCAGGGAATCTTGCTATTGACAATGATTAAGAAACTCTAATAATTTGTATCAAAATTTACCTGTATATCGGAAAGTCTATTCTTTTCAATCAGAGCTAGGGACTAACTCAAAATCTTCTGATGGTAACAACTTTTGCTGAAGGTATCTATCTGTGAGATAGAGACAAAATTTTTAGTTGTTTATCCGCTACTTTAATTGTGTAAGTTTAAGAACAGGTAAGCTTTTAGTAAAATATTTAGTTAACTTATTTTTAAGTATTTAGTATTTTCTGAAGACTAAGTAAGTATCTAGGCGCAAATAATTATGAAAATACTAGGATGGAATGGCGCTTACTAAATCGCTGGATTTAGATCCCCGACTTCTTGCAGATACCTGGAGGGTAGAAGTCGGGGATATCGGCAGCATATCAATTAGGAGCGTTGACCTGTGACAATATATGCTACCCTTTGACCGATATTTGTAGCATGATCTGCCATACGTTCCAGACAACGAATTGCCAGTGCCAGCAGTATAATTGGCTCGACTACACCAGGCACATCTCGTTGTTGGGCTAAAGTCTGATAAACGCGATCGTAGGCATCATCTACAGTATCATCCAGATGTTTTAAACGGCGTCCACTGGCTTCATCGAAGTCTCCCAAAGCCTTTAAGCTAGTTGCTAGCATTGCCTGCGCGTGAAGGGACATAGCTTCAATGTCGGGCATTGACGTATGAGGCGCGTAGGGGAAAATTTTAATCGCAATTTCAGCTAAATCTTCAGCATAATCGCCAATCCGCTCTAAATCTCGCACCAGCTGCATAAAGGCACTCAAGCAGCGCAAATCGGGAGCTGTAGGCGCTTGTAGCGTCATAATCGCCGTACAGTCTGATTCGATTTGTCTATAAAAGCGATCGATCTTTTTATCTAATCGGGGGAGTTCCTCAGCTGCTGTTAAGTTACGAGCAAATAACGCTTGGTGGCTGAGGCGAAATGATTGTTCTACCAAGGCACCCATGCGTAATACATCCCGTTCTAAGCGCCTAATGGCGCGTGCGAGTTGTGGTCTTTGAGGATTGGGAGTATAATCGACTGCTTTCACACTTGTTGTCTCAAAGGTGAAGATATTACTAACTATAGTCTTGGCTTAGGGAGTTTGTCATAACTTCGGGAAATTGGAGTTGCATCCACGCGCCGCCAGTTTCTGGATGGTTCATCGCTTTGATTGAACCACCGTGGGCGATTAGAATTTGCTCAACGATCGCTAAACCTAATCCATTGCCAACGATCGCTCCTATGGAGTTACTATCTTGCGGGGAATGAGTTCGCGCTTTATCTCCTCGATAAAATCGCTCAAAAACGTGGGGTAAATCTGCCTCAGAAAAGCCGACTCCAGAATCAATAAGATTTATTTCCAAGATTGAGGAAACAGGCTCATTATCCTTTATGGATAGGATTTTCGCTTCAACATGAATACTTGTGCAAGGAGGACTGTACTTAATGCTGTTGTCTAGCAAGTTGAGAAAAACTTGGTAAATCCGGGCTTTATCTGCCTTAATCCACAGATTTTCTGGCCCAGAATAAGAAAAAGACAAATGTTGACGCTGTGCCAAGGGTTCTAGTGTTTCCCAAACAGATGTAATTAGCGATCGCAATTCTACAGCTTTAGCTTGCAATTGGATATTTGGGTTTGCTTCCATTTGGGTAAGGTCTAACCAGCTTTGCACTAAGTTAATTAGTCGGTCAACTTCTTGCATGAGGCGGTTAACCCAGCGATTTAAAGGTGGTTCCAAGCGATTTTGTAAAGTTTCTACAACCAAGCGAATCGAAGTTAGCGGTGTTCTGAGTTCGTGTGCTAGATCGGAAAAATAGCGATCGCGTACTTGATTTATATCTAATAGGGGTTGACGATTTTCTAAAAATACTCCTACTTGTCCATTGGGTAAAGGCAAGCTAGACGCCCGCAAAGCCAAAGATTTGATTGTTGCCATCTCTGCTGCATCATCACAAGATGGATGAAATATCCATTCTCCCGTCTGGGGTTTTTGGCGATCGCGAGTTTGCTCAATTAAATGGTCGAGTTCATAAGACCTGACCAATTCCAATAACAAGCGCACCTGTTCTGGTTGCCACCTTTGCAGATACAAAATTTCCTGCGCCTGTCGATTACACCACAGCAGTTGATTTTCCTCATCCACCTGCAAATATCCCACTGGTGCAAAATCTAGCAGGTCTTGGTAAGTTTGCAACGACTGCTGCAAATCTTGTCGCTGCTGCTTCACCATCGCTATTTCTTGCCGCAACCCAGGAATCAGCAGCAGTCCCATCTTGTAAGAATGGGAGGTTAATGGTCGGAGTAAGCGCCCTAGGTAGCGGTTAAGTTGAACCTGTTGCCAAATCCAAAACCCAATGCCTACCGCTAAACCCAGAAAAAATCCCAATAAAAGCATTCGAGTTGTTAGTTTTTTGGTGACTACTAAAAACTAACAACTATCCCAACTAATTATCCAAACCTATAGCCAAAACCTCTTACAGTCACAATATATTCGGGATGACTGGGGTCTTGCTCTAATTTTTCGCGCAACCACCGAATGTGAACGTCTACAGTTTTACTATCGCCGACGAAATCCGGCCCCCAAACCTGATCGAGCAATTGTTCTCGTGACCATACCCGGCGGGCGTAACTCATAAACAGTTCCAGCAAGCGGAACTCTTTGGGAGAAAGACTCACTTCTTGACCGCGAACCAACACGCGACATTCTTGAGGATTTAAGGAGACATCCTTAAATTTTAATACTGGTATTGGTGGTAAATTACTTAGGCGTTGGCGGCGGAGTAAAGCCCGACAACGAGCCACTAACTCGCGCATACTAAAGGGTTTAGTCAGGTAGTCATCTGCACCCACTTCTAAGCCCAAAACACGGTCAGTTTCACTACCCTTAGCACTAAGCATTAAAATAGGTACTGGGTTGCCTTGATGACGCAGCAAACGGCAAATATCTAGCCCATTGATTTGCGGCAGCATCAAATCAAGAATGACCAAATCGAAGGGAAGTTCCCCTGAATTGGTTTCAAAACTTTTGAGATATTCTATAGCAGACCGCCCATCGGGAGCAGTTATCACCCCGTAACCTTCTTCTTCCAGAGCTACAGCTAGCATTTCCTGGATTAATTCTTCATCTTCTACTACTAGAATACGGCTGGTTTGTCCAATGTCCGTTCTGGCAGAATATTTGGTCGATTCACTGGTATACATTGATATCACAAAAGTCTACGACTGTGCTTGTATCAATTAGGATGATTAAGTCTATTATCTCGCCTTACTGTACCTGTGCTTCTACTAGGGTTAATTCTTTTAGATTTTATTTACATAAAGTAACATACACTACAGCAGTCTCCTAAATCATAAATCACCGTGGCTGCAAGCTTGTAGATAGTTTTTTAATTAAAGATTTTGAATTTTCGATTCTCTCTTCACCAGATCCAAAGACATTATTGCATGAAGGATTATCTTGACAGAGGAGATTAGTTTAGGTATATTTGTCTTAGTACAAAAGTACTATTAAGCTTCACAGGGAAAACTATAGCTGAAAAACAGAAGGGCATATATGTGGAAAATTCGTACCCACTAAGTGTCAGATGTCGATCATTTCAGTATTTCCACTGCGTTAAAAATGTTGATTAAAAGGCTACTCTGATGTCTGCATAGGGTAGTCATTGGTATGGCTTGCTACCCAATAAATCATTTGCCTATTGAAGGGAGTTGGAAGATGACTACAGTTGGAGTCAAAGACAGCAAACAACAACTAATGCAAGCATTTCAACAAATTATTATCCAAAGAAAAAAACTTGAATCTAAAATAGCAACCAAACAAGAGGAAGCAGAAAAGGCAAAAAGTCAAGAAATTCTGCAAGCAGCTTCTGCATATACAGTTGATAGTATTGTCAAAGGTTTAGCTGATTTACAATTAGAGTTTGGCAGTATTCTCAATGGATTATCTGAAAAACTAGCTCAGGAAAATTCCAAGTTAGATGAATTGAACCGAGCTATAGAAATTGAAACTCAACGTCTACAAGAACTACAACAAATTAGAGTTGTAGCAGATACTCTAGACGTTTTAAGTCAAGAACACCAAGAAAAATTAAAAATTCTCGAACAAGATACTATTAGCAAAAAGGAAGCACTAGAAAAAGAAATTACAAGCAGACGGAAAGACTGGCAAAAAGAGCAAGCAGAGTATGAAGAAAAACTTCAAGCATATAACGATTTATTAGCCAAAGATCGCCAGCAAGAACAAGAAGAATTTCAGTATAAGTTAGAAACTACTCGTAAACTCAATACAGACAGCTACGAAGGGATAAAGCGCCAACAACAAAGGGAAATACAAGAGAATTCTCAAAATAAAGGGAAAGATTGGGCAGAACGAGAAAAAATCTTCGCTGAACGCCAACCACTCTTTGCAGATTATGAACAAAAGGTAACTACATTTCCTAGCGAACTTGATGAAGCCGTTAAGAAAGCTAGAGAAGAAGCAATTAAAGAAACAAGCCAAAAAGCTAAAATCGAGGCTGATTTATTTGAAAGAGAATGGGAATCTAACAAACAGAGCTATGAACAAAAAATTCAATCTTTGGAAGAAACAATTAAGAAACAATCTGAGCAAATAGAAGGGATTTCTGCTCAATTGCAAACTGCATTAAAACAAGCACAAGACTTAGCTATGAGGGCTTTTGGTAGTTCTAACCCTAAATAGTTATGAGTTCGTAGCATCTTAATCATTTTGAATTCCTGAAGAGGAGGTTTGTTGTGGTGGGGAAAAAACCGACTGATAAGAATACTAAAGTAGAAATTCTTCAGGCGTATGAGGAGTTGGCAAAAGAAAAAGTAGCACTGAAATCAGAACTTGATAAAGTTGCCCAAGAAAACCAATCTGGAACTAAAGAACAGCCTAAATTAGAACAAAAAACAGCTATGAATCAGCTTTCTAGTGTCCAACAAAAGATGAACAATACAATTGAAAGCTTGGCAAAGATTCAATTAGGTTTTGGCAGTGCTGCTAATGAATTATCGGAACAGCTAACCACGAAAGCCTCTAAGTTGGAAGAAATTAGGCGAACTTTAGAAGAAGAAATTCAACAATTAACACAACTGCATAATTTAGAAGTTTCTGATGATATCTTGGATACTCTCATCCAAGCCTATGAAGATAATACTAAAGCTTATCAGGAAGAATATAGCCGACGTTCTGAAGTGTTATTCCAAGAAATACTAGAGCAAAGAAATACTTGGGGAAAAGAACAAGAGGAACAGCAACGGGCGATAAAAGAACGGAATGAAAACTTGAATAAAACTCGGCAACGCGATGCAGCAGAGTACAAGTATAATTTAGAACTCCAGCGGCAACTGCAAAATGACGAATATGAACAAGAGCAGAAAGCGCTATATAAGCAATTAGAAGAATTACTACAAGAAACAGAAAAGCAGTGGGCTGAACGGGAGAAAGCAATTTCTGAAAGAGAGAAACAATTTGAAGAGTTAAAAGCCAAGGTAGAGGCTTTTCCGAAAGATAAAGAAGCAGCCATTAAAAAAGCTACAGAAGAAGGTAAAGGCATCGCCCACTACCAAGCTAAAATAAAATCAGATTTATATTCTAAGGAAGTGGAAGGACAAAAGCGTTTCTATGAACAAAGGCTGCAATCTCTAGAACAAACTATTACTAATCAAGAGACGCGAATTGAAAATCTTTCTAAACAACTGGAATCTGCTCTGAAACAAGTTCAGGATTTGGCAGTTAAAGCTATAGAAGGTACATCAAATGTTAATTCATATCAGGCAATTAAAGAAATAGCTTTAGAACAGGCAAAGACTCAAGCAAAAAATAAATAAGCTGATTTATTTTTGATGAAAATTGCAGAGACTTAATTGAATTTAAGCCTCTGCAAGTATCTCTAATGCTTTTTATTCAGTTTTCTTTGGTTTTTTGAGGTCTGGAGGAGGTTGTACTTTCTTCTTCTTTGTTGGGCTAGGCTGCGTTTGCTTCAATGCTTTGTTAGAATTTTGTTCTTGACTAGACATAATACTAAGTTTTAATATTTACTACAATATTATTTACATTACAAGTATCATTGATTACATAAATATATCACAGAGAATTTAAGTTTAACTAAAACAAGTTAGTAAATAATATTACCTCTGTAGGAACCTTCACTTTTAACAGGATAAATACAAATCTTAATAGATATCTGATGCAAAAGAGACGTAGCAGTACTAAGTCTCTACAAGGGTTTTGGATAATCCATATTTAATTTATGGAGATGTTTAATAGCGGGGCTGTGAGCGCCTCAGCTAACTACAGTAGATTGAATTTCTATCGGGGGTTCAATCTCTATTTCAACTTGAGCTTCAACAAAAGGCGTATAAATTGGAATATTAGCTTGTATAGCTTCAAAGCTCACAACTAGAGAGTATGGAACGCTAGCTTCAGGATCGTTGTTCCAACCTTCATGCCCAACTACCGCAATAGAAAATGCTTCTGTGAGTTCAAATGAATTTACAACTGTCCAATCCTTCTGAAGGGTTCCTGCACTTCTAGAAACACCCTCAATTTTTCCGTGGTTTTTTGATCTTTTACCAAGAGTCCATTGGAAACCTTTATCCCCCTTTTCAGTATCTTCTGGAGCATCATACTCTTTTAAAATTCTTTCCAGGAACCTCTTTGGATCTTCTCCTTTTTTGCTACAGTCCCAATCCAGCCAAGTTGAAAGATATTTTCGGCGATCTCTACGGGTTCGACGTGGTTGTGCTTTGTATGACAAAGTAACTTCTAAAAGAATCTCCAGTGATTCGCCTTGAGAACGTAATTGGTCTGGAAGTTTTACTTGGTAAACATGAGCTTGTTTAGCGACAATACGGCGTTCTCCTGTTGTCATTAAAGTGATTCGATTGGGAGAATTACCCAAAGCACAATCAACATTGGGAAGTCCGTAACCAATTTGACGGAGAACGTGCAATTTATTCACCTTATCTGCCATTGCCCATGCCGGCCATCTTGCTGATTGTACGATTAATGCACGGTAAAGAAGGCAACTTTCATTTGGTAACTCAGCAGCTAGACACGCAGCAATATAACTTACTTTTGGTGCTGCAAATGATGTACCAATATTATCAGCAGCAACTGCTGGACCACCATACAAAGTTGATCGGACTAATTCGGGACAAACATCTTTTAAGGAAGTAATGTTTGGTGGTGTACCTTCATCTTTGACTAAATCTCCACCATACTCAACCACTTCTGGCTTAATAGTATTCCAAATTCCTAACCCAGAACATGAAAAAGCTGAAGGTTGATCCTTTTGTGCAATCGAAGAATAAGGTGGTAAATTATAAAAATTTGAAGCAATAGAACCAACTGTTAAAGCCTGAAAACTTTGTGCTGGATTAGCTATTCTACATGAATCTTCTAGTAGATAAGCTGGGTATAGCCTATTTGCTGAAAGATGCTCTCTTATAGATAATCTTGTAACAGGCTTCTTAGGATAAGGAACTCTAGGTAAATTACCTGCTGCTACAATTACAAGAATATCTTTTTGCCATGTCAAATTATCAATAGTTGACGCCCATGCACTCATATATCTAGTAAGACATGGAGCCTGACCTGTTATAGAGTGATTAAAAATTCTGGTTAATTTTAAATTATGATAAAACTCCACGATATCTTCTAATAACTGAGGTGGAAATACTTGAACAGGTAGGTAACAATCAGCATCAAGCACTCTAGCATTTTGTAGCCAGCAAATAGCTTTCTCGTTACCACTACGAGGTATTCTCTTTGGATAAAGCAATGCACCAGCTACCCTCGTTCCATGACCACCATTTTTTACATAATCAGAAGTTTTACCAGTTTCACCGGGAACCCAAGAAGTTGAGTTGTATGAATCAATTGCTACTTTAAGCAAAGAATGCATTTCTTGAATACCACTGTCTATAATGCATATTTTTGGAGCATTGGAATCTGGAGGCTCAAGTTTAAAATTTGAAGTATTAGAATCAGGTAGTTCTTCCTGATTAAGCATTTCAGAAAACTGATCTGGCTCACTAATTTCAAAAATGTAAGGGAAATTTTCAACTAAATCTTTTAGACCTTTTCCTGAAATTTGAACTCTACACGAAAAACTGTCAGGCAAACGAACCGTGCCAATTTCACCACCATCATCTTGAAAACCTTTGATAATACTACCTTTATAAAATTTAATAAGCTCCTCAAATTCATCTTGTCTTTCCCATGAAATCTCTTCCCATTCTCCCTCTGTTAGCTGACGTTTCTGAATCCAATTATTTACCTTTTTTGTGAAACTATCATTACTGTCATTGGGTTGTTTTGTTGGATAATTAGGCAGTTTTATTTCATTTCCTACACAAGCAACGCCTACATCAACAGTGTATATCTGCTCTTCTTTTATAGGGAGCCAATTATCATACAACTCAGTAAATAAATTTGGAGAAAGAATTAATTATGGCTTTTTTTTACCATCTATTATTTCCCAGATTTGAGCAACTGTCTTGCCACCATATTGCTCATTAATAAATTTTTCTATCTTTTCTTGGAGTTTACTAAGTTCTAAATCTGCTGATGCACCGATAATATATCCATCTTCTGTATCAGCAATCAATTCAATGCCATAAGCTTTCAACCCATCTGGATTAAAAGAATCAGGATCAATTTCTAATATAATACGTCGAGATTTAAGTGGCGGCTTCCCTTCTTGCTCTCGTTCTTCTTGAGTTTCTTGCCAATCAAAGATTAAGGATTCAACCGAACCTTTGAGTTTATTTCCATGTCCTTGACGATTACTAAGATTAACGACTGTTATCGGATTTCTTTTTCCTCCTCCTCCAGGTGGCGATGCAGCACGTCCTTCTGTTGTCAGCCTAAGCTGGATATGCGGAAAACCCTGAGAACTTTCAACCATTTATTTCTCCGACACCAAAAATTAATACTAGGAAACTTTAATTTCTGCGATCGCTTCTTCTAAGTGTTCCTGAATCACTAGCTCCTCTCGCTCAAGAATTGCTCTTTTAGCTGCATCTTGTGCAACCCTCACAGCTTGAGCCGCAGAAAAATCTCTCATCTGCTCAATGATCCTTGGCCAGTTGATAGATCCCACTTCAATTGCAGATAGTGTTTCCTTCAGTATAAATTCTAGCTCCTGTTCTCCGGGTTTGGGTACTGCGATCAAATCATCAAATCTTCTCCAAAGAGCAGTATCCAAAGATTTATTCAAATTCGTTGCTGCTACTAAAAGCCCTGAAGAGGGTTGATACTCATCCAAAATTTGAAGAAATGTATTGACTACTCGCTTAATTTCTCCTACTTCTTGAGAGTCTTCTCGTGTCTTAGCAATTGAGTCACATTCATCAAGAAACAATAAACATGGACTTTTTGAGGCATCCTCAAATACAAGTCTTAAATTGCTCGCAGTTTCGCCTAAAAAAGACGACACCATTGCATCAAACCGAACTTTCAGGAGTGGTAATCCTGTATTCCAAGCTAAACGTTCTGCTCCTAATGTCTTTCCACAGCCAGGAGGCCCATATAGAAGAATTTTTTGTCTGTAACGCAATCCATGATGAGCAAGCCTATCTCTTGCCGCATACTCGCGTTCAATTCGACAGAAACGTTTTTCAATATTTATTGGCAACACCATGTGATGGCGCAAATGATCCCTTGGTATGATAGTTACTAAAGGAAGATTAAATCGCTTACTGGTTGATAATTCAGTTAATGTTTGTAAGTTTTCTGGTACTGTTCGCGTAGCGTCTCGAAGAGAAGAAGCAGGTTTGCTGATGTTAGTAGGCTTCTCTTTCTGGCTTTTTTTAGTGATATTCTCTAACTGGTCAGCTAAGAGAGTATGTCCCTTACTGCGTTCTTCCTCAATCACTAGGTATGTAAGCTTATCAATCGCATCTTGATCTGAACTTGCGATCGCTCTAAAAAATCTCTTGAGAAGCTCTGCTTTCATACTGCCTCTCAGTATAAATAGTAATTTTGGACTAACTTAGTACTATTGTACTATGAAAGTATAGTGTGTTATAAATCATAACGCGATCGGCTGGTTTCTAATTATTATATTAAGTTATATAACAAAAAATCATTCTTCTGCTTAGGAATTTACTATATCTAAACATAAGACATTTCTTTAAGGTCTATATCATCTTCCCCTTCAATCAATAACAAAGTCATCATATCTCCCTCAACAAACCCTGTTAATCTGAAATAAGACATAGCTTTTAGTTCCTCCATAGAAACTTTCTCAGAATAGTATTTAAATATCATTTTAATTGCTTTATCTTTATCTAGATAATACTGATAGCTACTATCCTTTTGCATCAAATGTTCTACAATTTTTGTTATTCGGGCTAGAAGTACGTCTCTTTCTTCAGAAACTTCCTGCATAACTTCCTCCCAATTAGTAACTTATTACTCCAATTATAGCTAATCTTTCTTTACATAAAAAAGGCGGGCCTTTCAGCCCACCCCACAATATTTTGAGAATATTCTGTTGCTATTAACCCAACAATTGTTTAGCCTTAGCTAACACATTATCAACGCTAAAACCAAACTTCTCTAAACAAACACCGCCTGGAGCCGAAGCACCAAAGCGATCGATACTAACAGTATCGCCTTCAGTACCCACATATTTGTGCCAACCGAAACTAGCGCCAGCTTCTACAGATAAACGCTTGGTGACAGCTTTCGGCAGAATCGACTCTTTATAAGCCGCATCCTGTGCTTCAAACAGTTCCCATGAAGGTAACGAGACAACACGAACTTTCTTGCCTTCAGCTTTGAGTTTTTCGGCTGCGCCGACGGCGAGGCTCAATTCTGAACCAGTGGCAATCAGGATGATTTCAGGTGTACCTTCGCTATCCACCACGGTGTATCCACCCTTGGCTACGCCCTCAATGGATGTACCTGCCAAGTTGGGGACGTTTTGACGGGTGAACGCCAACAGAGACGGAGCGTTTTGCTTCGCTTTCTCGATCGCTACTTTATAAGCGCCAGAGGTTTCGTTACCGTCTGCGGGACGAAACACTAATAAATTAGGAATGGCTCTCAAGGAAGCTAGAGTTTCAATGGGTTGGTGCGTGGGCCCATCTTCACCTTGTCCAATGGAATCGTGGGTCATCACCCAAATCACGCCAGCTTGGGAAAGGGCAGATAAGCGGATGGCAGCACGCATGTAATCTGTGAAGATCAAGAAGGTAGCACCGTAGGGGATTAATCCTGAAGTGTGCAGCGCTATACCATTACAGATTGCGCCCATAGCATGTTCCCGCACACCAAAGTGGATGTTAGGGTTTTCGTAGTGTCCTTTTTGGAAGTCGCCCTTACCCTTGATTTCGGTCAAGTTGGAGTGGGTTAAGTCAGCAGAACCACCAATCAATTCAGGTAAAACCGCCGCCAGTTTGTTGAGGCAGGTTTCTGAATGCTTCCGGGTGGGCAGTCCTTTGTCTTCGGGGGTGTAGGTGGGTAGTACCTTATCCCAACCATCGGGTAGCTTGCTGCTTATGTAGCGTTCAAATTCAGCCGCTTCTTGGGCATACTTAGCTTTGTAGTCCGCAAATGTTTTGTTCCATTCGGCTTCGTAGCTTGCACCGCGTTCTACTGCTTTGCGTGTGTGATTGAGGGCTTCTTGTGGAATATCAAAAGGCTCGTATTCCCAACCCAAATTTTTCCGAGTCAAGGCAATTTCATCTCCACCAAGGGCAGCGCCGTGAACGCCAGCAGTGTTTGCTTTATTGGGGGAACCGTAACCAATAATGGTTGTTACTTTGATGAAAGAAGGCTTATCGGTGACAGCTTTAGCCGCTTCAATTGCTTTAGCGATCGCTTCTAAATCGGTATTGCCATCTTCGACGTGTTGAACGTGCCAACCGTAAGCTTCAAAGCGCTTGGAAACATCTTCGGTAAATGCCACATCTGTGGAACCGTCGATGGAAATGTGGTTGTCGTCGTACAGAGCGATGAGTTTGCCTAATCCCAAGTGTCCTGCAAAAGAACAAGCTTCACCAGAAATTCCTTCCATGTTGCAACCGTCACCTACAATTACGTAGGTGTAATGGTCAACAATCTTGGTATCGGGTTTGTTAAATTTAGCGGCAAGGTGCGCTTCGGCGATCGCTAAACCGACTCCATTGGCAATTCCTTGACCTAATGGGCCAGTGGTGACTTCCACGCCTGGGGTCATGAAGTTTTCGGGGTGTCCAGGGGTTTTCGATTCCCATTGACGGAATTGCTTGATATCTTCAATGCTTACACTGTCGTAGCCTGTCAAGTAAAGCAGGGCGTACTGCAACATCGAGCCATGACCGGCAGATAAGACAAAGCGATCGCGATTAAACCATTTGGGATTCTTGGGATTAAACTTCAAAAAGCGATCCCAGAGGACAAAAGCCATCGGAGCCGCACCCATTGGTAGTCCTGGGTGTCCCGATTTTGCTTTTTCTACGGCATCAATAGCCAAGAAGCGGATCGAGTTAATAGCCAGTTCTTCGACGGACAATTCTTTGGCGGATTGGGTTGCAACAGTCATAATCTCTTGTTTTTAACGACGGGTTAGCACTCTTCGTAGCTTCTTTTGCTGGGGTTATTTTAGATTCCCCACAGTATCCTCATCATCCCACTCCCGCTTGTGGATGGACAAGCGGGATCTCCTGAGTTTCTGGTGATAAATCAAGCTGATAATTGGGTCATGCTGAACGCTTACTTTATATCGGAATGATATTTCTGATACTTTGGGCATCCCTTCGACTTCGCTCAGGGCAAGTGGGCATGGGGCATGGGGCATTGGGCAAACGAGCAGAGTCGGATTAAACTATTGAATTCTGAATTCTGCCTCACTTCTCCTGTCGGAGACGCTGCACGAACGACTACGCTCAGTGACCACCTGCCTCCTGCCTTCTTTTAAACGTATTTCTTAAAGGCCAGTGTGACATTATGACCGCCAAACCCAAAAGAATTGGATATTGCTATCTCGACTTTTTGAGCGCGGCTAGAGTTAGGCACGTAATCTAAGTCACACTCTGGATCGGGATTTTCCAGATTGATTGTCGGTGGAATTTGGTCATTAGCGATCGCTAGTACTGTTGCGACTGCTTCAATACCTCCAGAACCGCCCAATAAATGACCTGTCATCGATTTGGTGGAGCTAATTGCCACCTTATAAGCATGTTCTCCCAAGGCTTTTTTGATTGCTGAGGTTTCAGTTGAATCATTAGCTGGGGTACTAGTGCCGTGGGCATTAATATAGCTAATTTGTTCGGGAGTTATGCCAGCATCTTTAAGAGCCAGTTCGATCGCTCTAGCGGCTCCAAGTCCACCGGGTACGGGGGAGGTGATGTGGTAGGCGTCACAGGTCATGCCATAGCCGATCATTTCGGCATAAATGTGAGCGCCGCGACTTAGGGCGTGTTGCAGTTCTTCGAGAATTAAAATTCCCGCACCTTCACCCAAGACAAATCCGTTGCGATCGCGATCAAAGGGACGGCAAGCATGAGCCGGGTCATCATTGCTAAAAGAGAGTGCTTTGCAGGCGGCAAACCCAGCTATCGACAATGGTGTGACAGCTGATTCCGTTCCCCCGCAAATCATCGCCTGGGCATATCCCCCTTGAATTAAGCGAAAAGCATCGCCTACAGCGTTAGAGCCAGCGGCACAAGCAGTTACAGGACAAGAGTTTGGCCCTTTAGCACCCGTATGAATTGCCGTTAATCCTGCGGCCATATTGGCGATCATCATCGGGATCATGAATGGACTACAGCGATCGGGGCCACGGTTGAGGTAGATAGTTTGCTGGTCTTCTAATACCTTAATCCCACCAACGCCAGAACCGATCATCACACCTACCTGTTCTGCATTCAGGTCATTGATCGCTAACTCCGAGTTAGCTAGAGCCTGTTTTGCTGCCGCAACCCCAAATTGGGAAAATCGATCCATGCGCTTGGCCTCTTTACGCTCCAAGTAATCATGCGGATCGAAGTTTTTCACCTCACCAGCAATCCGGCAATCATGGCGAGACGCATCAAATAATGTGATGTAGTCAATGCCATTGCGTCCACTCAATAATCCATTCCAATATTCTGTTGCTGTGTTACCTATAGGTGTAATCGCGCCAACACCAGTTACAACAACGCGTTTACGTGTATGATCTGTCATGATTCAGTTAAAAATGGCGAAAAAGCAGCAGGCAAAAAATTTGAGGTTAGCGACTAGGTACTTGGTGAGCCAGCGCGGTCTTAAAGATTTCCTTTACGAGCGACTGGCATCGGATTTGCTGACTTCAAGTGACTGTCATTAACGTCAGCATTAGTGACATTAGCAGCGTCACGCGAAGGGTGGCTAGACATTAGAGAAAAATCTCCCCAATCCTAATCCCCAATTCCAATCCCCAGTTAAGCTGAGGCGGTAACTTTGTTATTGATGTAATCTACTGCGTCTTGAACGGATGTAATCTGCTCGGCAGCTTCATCGGGAATTTCGATATCAAATTCTTCTTCCAAGGCCATCACCAACTCAACGGTATCGAGAGAATCTGCTCCCAGGTCTTCCATAAACTTGGCTTGTGGTGTGACTTTATCTGGGGGATCAACACTCAGTTGTTCGATAACGATTTTCTTGACCTTTTCAAAAAGTTCCGTTTGGCTCATAAATAAAAGTCCTTAACCACTTGCTACGATCTGCTCTTTAGAGGAGACATTGTTTTGAGCATATACATCTTATCGTCAAGCGCGATCGCCCGCATACTTCCAAGGGTTTTTCTGCTAGAAAACCTCTCCCATTCCTAAAATAAATAGGGTAAGTTTTCTGGGAACACTTGAGTCGTAGAGCGTGCTACGCCATCACTGATTCCGTGTATATGCTTCAGTTTTATAATTATTGCTAAAATTTTTTACAATGTCTCGACCAGTATTTACAGTCTTGCTAGCAGTTAAGAATATGTAGATGCCGCGACCCTTTAACCTAGACGCTTAAAGGTAGCTAAACGTCAAACATCAGAACTTTAGTGCTAACAAGGGAATGATAAAACAGTTATTGTTTAGAGCGATCGCTCTAACCCAAACATACTTCTATGCTACCTCAGACACTGAAATACGCTTACTTTCCCGGTTGTGTTGCTCAAGGGGCTTGTCGAGAACTTTACCAGTCAACTCAAGCCCTTACCCAAGCACTGGGCATTGAACTAGTTGAACTTAAAAAAGCTGCTTGCTGTGGTTCCGGCACATTTAAGGAAGATTCACAACTGCTAGAAGATACAGTCAACGCCAGAAATATTGCCCTAGCAGAAGAATTAAATCTGCCCTTACTGACCCATTGCAGTACTTGTCAAGGTGTTATCGGTCACGTAAACGAACACCTGAAAGAATGTCAGACTTCTAACCCTGTTTATATTGAACAGGTTAATGGCTTGCTACATAAAGAAGGTTGTTCGCCTTATCGCGGCAGTACTGACGTTAAACATCTTCTTTACGCCTTAGTAACAGATTACGGTTTAGAGGAAATTACCAAACGTGTCACTCGAAAGTTAACTGGATTAAAATGTGCGGCTTTTTATGGCTGTTATCTCCTCCGCGCCCAAAAATCTATGCCTTATGATGACCCTTTCCAACCGGAAGCGATGGAAAATATGTTTCGGGCGGTGGGGGCAACACCAATTTATTACCGGGGGCGGACGCAATGTTGTGGTTGGCCGCTTGCTAGTTATGCCACTACCCAATCTTTTAAGATGGCGGGGATGCATATTCAGGACGCTTTAGCATCTGGTGCTGACTGTATAGTTACACCTTGTCCTCTGTGCCACTTAAATTTAGATTCGCGTCAGCCAGAGGTAGAAAAGGTGATTGAACAAAAGCTAGGTTTACCAGTGTTGCATTTACCCCAGTTGATTGCTTTGGCACTTGGGGTTAGTCCAAAAGAACTGGGTTTAGACCGTCACATTGTTTCCACAAAGCCAGTGTTGGAAAAATTAGGATTTTAGTTTATGGAGTACAAGGGGCTAAAGTCCTAAAGTCCCTTGTCTGGTTAATTGATTGGACTTTGGACAGTAATAATGGTTTTGAAAAAAAAATTTCCAAAATTAACCAACTTACAATATATAAGACTGGTAATTTTGGATAACTTTAATTAAACTCTAATTTTGAGAATCGCTTTGGTATTAGCTTTCTAAAGTTAACGCTTCTTTTTCGAGGTTTTCATCCATCCAAGAAAACATATCGCCAATTGATTTAACCATATCTTCAACTCCTTCACGGAAGAGTTCAACATCTTTCTCAGACTTGGTATAAATTTGAGCCACTTGAATCAATTCGTCTGTATGTTCTGGATCTAAGTGGCAGTGGAGATGAAAATATTCGATGGTATGGTCATCAATACCTTTAAATATCTTACGAAGTCCTTCGATATATTTGATGAAAATTCCAGGTAATACTTGCTCAATTGCTGCAAATCTTCCTAGAGAGCGTACTATAGGTTCATCATCACAAACTTCAAATTTCTTAAAGCGTAATTCCGGAATAAGAAATGCCCCATCATCGGCATTGATATCAATTTTAGGACAATCAATACCTTTCATAAAACGCATAAATAATGCTACATGAGCAAGGTCTGAGTCGAGTTCTCCATGCTCTGTAAATGCATTTTCTAGCATAATCGTTCTAGCATGGTAACTATCCATTTTGGACGCAACTTTCAGAAAAGCCATATTGAATCTGTTTGAGCCAGGTAGCATTTTTATAGCAAACTGGCGGATTGCATCTTGTGAAAATTCTCCTTTGGCAAAGCGTTGAACAAAGGGATGTAGAGACAAATCTTGTGCAGTTGTGAGTTCTAACAAAACTTGCTGTAATTGGTTGGATATCTTGGTATCTAAAGAAAGAATTGCAGTCATTATTTTAATGGATAAGTGGGTTGTTGTTGATGCTTTATTGTCTAATTTGGCATGAATATCTGGAAAATTATTCACGCAGCTTGCATAGCAAAAAATCCATACCCTTTGCAAGTATGTTTGCAAATGCTTATTAACAAAGTGAACTCACTTCAGTTACTTGATTAACTAATTTGATGCGAATAATTGATAATTACTCAGGCAGTTTGCATAGTAAAATGTGCATACCTTTTGTACCCATATTTCACAAGTTATTTGCAAATCCTTATTTCGGTTAGGATAAGCTTGAAAATTGACATTATCTTCAAGAATTGAGGCTAAATTTTAACTAGAATGCGTTCAAAAAATTTTTGTTTTTGGTTAACGGAACTGTATGCACAGTTGTTATGAATAATTTATTACCCTCTTTTTCAAAATAATTCAGTACAAATTCGTACTTTGTCCTAATAAAAATTCTAGTGTTTTATTTTTTTGTAAGCAAATAAAAAAACATCATTAACTAAATCTTTACTTTTTTCTACAACTTTCTAAAGTTGGTATAAAATTATCAAGCAACTTTTGTTTGTCAATCTGTCAACAGGAATAAAAACAAAATCTTCTTAAACAAGAATAGAGAATGGGACGTGCCAAGATTCACGCCCCACAAGAGTTAATTTGAATTTGGTTATGTAATTTAGATAACTTTCAGCTTATTCATTGCTATTTTTGAATTTACGTTGCAATTGTTTTAGCGATTGATACATATCTGGCAGGCGGCCATAAACAGCAGATACCTTGAGATATAGTTTGTAAGGAAGGGCTGGGGTTCCGCAGACAATTTCTCCTGGTGCAACATCGTTGTGAATTCCAGTTTGAGCAGATGTCATCGACCCATCTCCCATCTTCACTTGATTGACTATTCCTGTTTGTCCAGCTAGGATAACGCGATTTCCCAGTTTAACACCTCCGGCCATGCCAACCTGACCTGCGATCGCACAACCAGAACCGATTTGGCAACCATGACCTATTTGCACTAAGCTATCAATTACTGTATTGCGACCTACCCGTGTTTCTCCCACTGCTGGGCGGTCAATGCCAGTGTTACAGCCAACTTCTACACCATCTTCTAAGACTGTATAGCCTGATTGTTCCATTTTGAACCAACCAGTCCGGATGGGAACAAAACCAAAGCCTTCTGCACCAATGACAGCACCACTGTGAATGACGCAATCTGCACCGATGCGGGTACGTTCGTGGATGGTACAGTTGGCGTGTAAGGTGGTGCGATCGCCTATTTTGGCATCTGGATAAATCACTACATTGGGATGAATAATTGCACCATTACCAATTTCTACCCCTTGTTGAATCACAGCATGGGGGCCAATATAAACATCACTACCAACTTTTGCGGTGGAGTGAATCACAGCGGTGGGATGAATTTCTGGGTTAGGGCGATATGGCTGATAAAAAAGGGCGATCGCTTTGGCAAACAATAATCGAGGATCTGAAGTTGCTAGCCAGACAATACCCCTTTCTTGTGCAAGCGCCTGTAATTTTTCATCTTGGGGCAAAATTAAAGCAGTAGCATTGGTATTGCCGACAAAAGATTTAAATTTTGCACTTTCTACGTAGCCGATCGTACCGATGGTAGCTTCATCAATGGCTGCTACCCCTGTAATTTCTGGGTCTTGGTCTGGGTTGCTAGTCAGGCTATGATTGGTAACCGCGTCACCAAATTGACGGAGGATTTCGCTGAATTTCATTGTTGGGTGTGTTCAAAATTGATCTACAATCGCAAGATAATTTTCCCTCTTTATGCTCCAATACAATAATTTTATAAACGCGTAGTGATGGGACAATCAGACTTTTCCTAGCTTCGCTTCAGGTTGGATTACTTCATCGACATTCTTCTGTTGATGGCTCTGGTTGTAAAGATGAGCCTACTTTCACTGAATTTTGTCTCAGTAGCGTCTTGAGGCGCTGATTATCTTCGGCCGCGATCGTTTCACCATAGTGATGAAGTTGAAAAAGTTGGCAATAACGGTTTTGTTTGGCGCAAATCAAGCAGCCATAGGCATGATTGCCATTTGTACCACATAGCCGATGTCCCATCACCGGGCCGAGAGAAATATTTTGCTCGCTAGCAACAGTGCTGAGAATTGAGCGCAGTTTTGACTCAAACTCCAATGACAAGTATTGCTTACGTCCTGGTTGTGTACGATCCCATTCTGGAACGATTAATTCCTGTTTTAATAGACTCGCTTCAATCTCTTCAGACATCACAAGCCCAGACAGAATAACGTGACGAGAAACATGGGGCAGTAATGTGCGTGCTAATTGCCACATTAAGGCTTCATCAAACCACTCTTCAACCAGTGGACGCAGATACCAACAACAGGGTATGCCAAGGTTTACTAAATCTTGCAGCAACTGTACCCGGCTCTGAATTGAGGCTTGCTCATAGCCTGGTTTTAACGGTGGTAGACTAACAAAGACAGTGACTCGAAGTGAATGAGGTCGCTCTAGAGTTGTTTTGAGGCGCTCTAGAAAAGATTGACCAGGATGGACTTTGGTAGTTATGTAGACCATGTTGGCAGCCTTGCGGTCAATCAGTGCATCCAGAATTGATAATACGCGTTCTCGATGGGCTGGAATAAAAGGATCGGAGTAATCGCACAGTGAAATTGGAAAGCCCTTTTGTCCTTCGTGAGTAGCAAAAATATGGTCTAACAAAAGATGGAGTAGGTCAACCGGAGCTAAGACATCCTGAAAGTTTTGTGGATAATGATGCCAGTCACGGTCTTGATGACAGACACAATAGGCACATTCAATCGGACAACGATTCTGGACATTTGGCAAAAATGGATTGAGGCTGAAGTATTTTACAGCACGCTCCTCATCAGGAATACCAAGTACTGGAAAGCCATGCATCATATACTGGCTCCCGTGCAACGTAATTTCAGACGTAGTATTTTTATCAGTATTCATATATTTTTACGAAAAAATAATACACCCAGGAAAATTTACCTTCTCTAGGGTGGCTGGTATGAATATGGAGTGGCAAGGTGGGAAATGCTGGAGGTTTAGTAAGAATTTTGATAAGTGAATATAGTTAAGTAGCGATCGCTGTTCCTAAAGAGCCGATAAATGGTTCGGGTTAACACGGAGAAAAATCTCCGCGTCTTTGTGTCACTCCAAATCCATCAATTTTGGTTCGGCAGACTATTCGTGGCTAGTCGCCATTGCCACGCCTGCTAAATATCCGGTTGTCCAAGCACTTTGGAAGTTAAACCCACCGGTAACACCATCAATATCTAAGATTTCTCCGGCAAAATAAAGACCAGGAACTAACCTACTTTCCATCGTCTTAAAGTTGACTTCTTTGAGCTTGACACCGCCACAGGTAACAAATTCTTCTTTGAAGGCTCCTTTACCGTTGATTAAGTATTGTCCCTGAGTAAGTTCTTGCACCAGTTGATTTAAGGTTTTACTAGATATTTCTGCCCAACGGTCTTCTGTGGTAATGCCTGCACGAGCAATGATATATTGCCAGAGACGATGGGGTAGATCGACGCCGCGATGCAATGCGATCGCTTTCTTTCCCCATTCATCTTTAACTGCTAAAACTTTTTCTCGCACTTGTTCTTGGTGCAAATTAGGCAGCCAATTAATCAATAATGTGGCTTGGTAGCGGCTTTCGTGCAGAACTCTCGCACCCCAAGCAGAAAGCTTCAAAACAGCCGGGCCACTCAAACCCCAGTGGGTAATTAGCAATGGCCCAGTTTGTTGCAATTGAGATTTTCCACCCGCAGATAAGCGCAATTGAGCAGGATTAACGCTAACTCCAGCCAATTCCCGTAACTTTTGATCGACAATGTTGAAGGTAAATAGCGACGGTACTGGCGGTTCAATTTGATGACCTAACTCTCGGACAATTTTATAACCTGCAAGGCTGCTACCGGTCGCCAAAAGTAAGCGATCGCATTTAATTGTCTCTCCCGATTTCAGAAGAATATCAAATCCCCCGTCTGCTGCGGTTTGTTTCACTGAAGTTACGTGCGTACCGATACGAAGTTTTACCCCAGATTTCGCCACCGCTTTAATTAGACATTCCACAATGGTTTCTGAAGTATTGGTGACAGGAAACATCCGGCCATCGGCTTCCGTTTTGAGATAGACTCCACCAGCAGCAAACCAAGCTACTGTATCTTGAGGCCCAAACCGAGTCAAAGCACCCCGCAAAGCTTTTGCACCTCTGGGGTAATTTTGCACTAACTCCTCCGGTTCAAAGCAAGCGTGAGTCACGTTGCAGCGTCCGCCACCAGAAATTAGCACTTTCGCTAGGGGTTGGCGACTGGCTTCGAGTAAAGTAACTTGGGCATCAGGATTAGCTTTAGCACAAGCGATCGCGCCAAAAAATCCTGCTGCCCCACCCCCAATAACTACAATTTGTAACGGTAACAATTTCAAAAATGTCTCTTTTACAGCACCTACTTTCTAGGCTAGCTGTTATTTTCACTCTTCATCAGGTTCAAAGTCGGCTTTTGTTGCACCGCAAGTTGGACATGACCAATCTTCTGGGATATCTTCAAAGGCTGTTCCCGGTGCTATGTCGCTATCTGGATCGCCTTCTGCTGGATTATATATATAGCCACAAACAGTACATTTATACTTTGCCATGCTCTTCCCCTCGTAAATTGTTGGCATTGCTTCCCTATTAAATACTTTTGGCAATCAGTCAAAATAGGCAAGCTACAATTCTTAAACGAGACTACGGTATGAAAATCAAACCGTTTCGCAAAGTCATTAGTAATTAAAAACGCCACCAAGTTCTTTGGGCGTAACTGATAATTCCGATCGCGATCGCCCCAAGTAGCAGTAGCCAAATAATTCCACCTGGGATAAAAGTGAGAATACCAATACCTCTCAGTACCCAGACGGCAACGCTAATGCCGAGAAGTGTACCAAAAATCTGGATTAATCTACGATTTAAAGAAGATTGATTCACCTAATTTTCCTCTCAACTCAACAGACATTACACTTGATATTGATAATTAAAATATGAAGTTACGATGAAGTTCTAGTTTCATCAGAAATAACACGTAAAACCGAGAGATACTATCCAAACGTTAGGGTAAGGTACTTGATGTTAAATCGTGTTTGTGCCATTCTAGCTGTTAACAACGCAGTTTTTCATCTACAAGTATTACTTTGACAAAAGTCACTGAAGTATTCATTATGTTAATTGTGATAAGAAACACAGTTTTTACAGTAAAGTAACTGAAATGATGAGCAAAAAATCATCCTTTCCGGAAAATATAAGTATTAAACTGGAACTAATTTAATAATGGGTTGGATCTAAATCAAGTTTTATGGCTTGTAGTTTCAACTCTATTTAGGTGGATGAGTTGAGGAGTAACTTAATCATTATGTCTGCGTCTTATATATCAGATTCAATTATTGCAGGTTCAGATATGGCTTGGAGTCAAGACAAGCAAAAGTTGTTGGTACAGGGTGAAATTCTGCTAGAAACGCGATCGCACAAGATGTCGGGTGGCGCAGTGACAGCCTGGATGTATTTGCCGATGGTGCGATCGCACGTTTGGCAGCAATTAACTGATTATCCCCGCTGGGTACAATATTTTCCCGATATTACCAAGAGTGAGGTAGTACATAAAGGTGAAGTCAAACGTCTGTATCAAGCAGCACAAAAAGCTTTCTTCTTTTTCACGGCTCAAGTGGAAATTTACCTCAATGTTGTAGAAGTGCTGGGGCAGCAAATCCAATTTCGCATGGTAAATGGGACTTTTGAGGACTTTAACGCCAATTTAGAACTACAAGATTGTGGTAATGGCACAATACTTGCTTATACTGTGCAAGCGACACCTCTAATTCCGATTCCATCTATTTTTATTCAACAAGCGATGAATTTAGAGTTGCCTGCGAATATGCGTAAAATGCGACAAGTTATGTGTAAGACTCAATAAAAAATTCAGACGTTGCTGATTGGATTTTCACTTTACCTATATATAGATAATCAAAAACCCGCTCTCTGTCAGAAAACGGGTTTTTGTCTGTGATTTATCAGGTGTAATTATCCGGTAAAAACTTCAACTGGTAAACGGCTAAACGACAACCTTTCATTTTGCACATCAACAAATATGGTGTTGCCGTCGTTGAATTCGCCACGCAAGATGGATTTAGCAATTTGAGTTTCTAACTCTCGCTGAATCGCCCGCTTCAGTGGACGCGCCCCATATACTGGATCATACCCTACTTCTGCTAAAAAGTCAAGGGCAGAATCCGATAGTTTGAGAGATATTTTGCGATCGCTCAATCTTTGCCGCAATCTTTCCACTTGCAATAGCACAATATGCCGCAATTCCTTCTTATCTAAACCGTGGAAGATGATGATTTCATCAATCCGGTTCAGGAACTCTGGACGGAAGCTATTTCGCATTGCTTCCATGACTCGACGGCGCATTTCATCGTAGTGGCTGTTATCCCCAGCGATATCAAGAATGTACTGCGAACCGATGTTGCTGGTCATGATGATAATAGCGTTCTTGAAGTCCACCTTATGACCTTGGGCATCAGTGACGCGACCATCATCAAGAATTTGCAAGAAGATATTGAAAACATCGGGGTGTGCTTTCTCGATTTCGTCGAAGAGAATCACTGAGTAAGGACGGCGACGAATCGCTTCTGTAAGTTGTCCGCCTTCTTCGTAACCCACGTATCCTGGAGGCGCACCGATTAAGCGAGAGACGGCGTGTTTCTCCATATACTCAGACATATCGATACGCACTAGCGCATCTTCGCTATCGAACATATACGCCGCCAGTGCTTTCGCCAATTCGGTTTTACCCACACCTGTCGGTCCAAGGAAAATAAAGCTAGCGATGGGACGATTAGGATCGGCTAATCCAGCCCGCGATCGCTGAATTGCATCGGCTACAGCCGTGACTGCTTCTTCTTGTCCAACTACGCGGCGGTGCAGTTCATCTTCTAAATGCAGCAGTTTTTCTTTCTCAGATTCCACCAACTTGCTGATCGGAATTCCTGTCCATTTAGAAATAATTTCGGCAATATCAGCTTCTGTGACTTCTTCTCGTAATAGTGATTTACCACTTCTTTGAGTGCTTGCCAATTCAGCTTCTACTGCTTCCAATTGACGATGCAAACTAGTTAAATTGCCGTATTTCAACTCCGCAGCGCGGTTAAGGTCGTAGTCGCGTTCTGCTTGCTGAATCTCTAAGTTGACACGCTCAATCTCTTTTTTAACAGACTGAATTTTGTCAATGATATCTTTTTCAGACTGCCATTGAGTATTCAGGGTTTTTTGTTCTTCTTTGAGATCGGCAATTTCTTTTTCCAGTCTTCCTAGACGTTCGCGAGAAGCGGCATCGCTTTCTTTTTGCAGCGATAGCTTCTCCATTTCCAGTTGCAGAATCTTGCGATCGATTTCGTCGAGTTCTTCTGGTTTGGAGGTAATCTCCATTTTTAATCTCGCGGCGGCTTCATCTACCAAGTCAATGGCTTTATCAGGGAGGAAGCGATCGCTAATATAACGACTCGACAATACGGCAGCGGCAACTAAAGCACTATCAGAAATCTTCACCCCGTGGTGGTTTTCATAACGTTCTCTCAACCCGCGCAAAATCGAAATACTATCTTCTACACTAGGCTGATCGACATAAACCTGTTGGAAACGTCTTTCTAGTGCGGCATCTTTTTCAATATGTTTGCGGTATTCATCTAGAGTTGTCGCCCCAATACAGCGCAATTCGCCCCGCGCCAACATTGGTTTTAACAAGTTACTAGCATCCATCGCGCCTTGGGTTGCACCAGCGCCGACAACGGTGTGAATTTCATCAATAAATAAAACAATTTTGCCGGCAGATTCAGTAACTTCTTTTAATACTGCTTTCAGACGTTCTTCAAACTCACCTCGGAATTTTGCCCCTGCAATCAAAGCACCCATATCTAAAGCAATTAGCTTGCAGTCTTTCAGAGATTGAGGTACATCACCTGCAATAATACGCTGTGCTAATCCTTCAGCGATCGCAGTTTTACCAACACCTGGTTCACCAATTAGCACAGGATTATTCTTGGTGCGGCGAGAAAGAATTTGGACAGTGCGACGAATCTCATCATCTCGCCCAATTACTGGATCGAGTTGACCTTTACGCGCGGCTTCGGTGAGGTCACGCCCGTATTTTTCCAGTGCTTCATATTTGCCTTCTGGATTTTGATCGGTCACTTTTTGGCTCCCACGAACTTGTTTAATAATATTTTTGAGTTTGCCTTCGTCTAAACCAAACTCTTGGAATAAAGCTTTGCCAAAGCGGTCATCTTTAGCGTAAGCCAGCAATAAGTGTTCAATTGAAATATATTCGTCTTGAAACTCTTTGCGATATCCGTCTGCTCGATCTAGAAGTGTATCTAAGCTGCGTCCTAAGTATACTGAAGTACTATTACCAGATACTTTCGGCTGACGTTGGAAAAATTGCTCAGTGCGATCGCGCAGTTTTTGGAGGTTAACACCCGCTTTTGTGAGAATCCCAATTGCTAGACCATCTTGTTCTAGCAGCGCTTTCATCAAGTGTTCGCTTTCAATTTGCTGTTGTTGATATTGCTTAACAATATCCGGGGTATGGGCGATCGCTTCCCAGGCTTTTTCTGTAAATTGGTTAGGATTAGTAGGTTGCATAGGCTTTTTCAGGAACGTAAAGGTGTAGTGGTGAAGCAGCGCGGTCTTCTCCCAAAGGGAGAGGCTAGCGCCAAGGGGGTTTCCCCCATGAGCGACTGCTGTTAGCGCAGCGTTAGCGACGTAGGAGCGTCACCCGGAGGGCTTGTCGCAGGCTACCACCAGAACACCAAGTAAAAACAATTTCTATTCTTAATAGATATTGTAAGAACAGCGGAGCGATCGCCTAGATCGGTGTTCACGTCTTGTAAAAGTCGTATTTTCCCGTAGTTTCCATTTCCCCATGTGCAATTTTTGTTCATTGCACAACAAACAGAGCAACTTATGGAATAAAAATTCGACGTGTCCCCATGTAATTTTCAATGTGTTTTGAACAATTTCAAGTAGGCGGTTAACACAAAGATCCCGGTAATCAGGGTCATTCAAAACTCGATCGGCATCTCCAATTGTGACAACCGGAAACGAAGTCGGCGTGTTTTCTTCCTGCAATACTTGCTCTAGGGAATCCTTTCCTTTCATTCTGCGATTGGCTGTGAGTAGGAGCATCTGATTTGTTTGAGCAAATCTCCACACAACTCTGTCACTGCTATTAACTGATAGTGACATCTCTTCGAGAAGAACAAAGCGGATTGAAAACAAATCTTGCCAACCTTGATTTGTGATACTGCCTGACAAAAGCAGTGCGTGTCCTTCAAGATTATGATCGATGAGAAAAATCATGCCTGGGGTTCAAGTTTGGCTTTAAGTCTGGCTTTCTGCGCCTGAAGTTTTATCCCAAGCTGCTTCTCGTCCTAGTGGTGGCGGCATTTTGGCAATTTTCTCAACCAACTCACGATTCTGTTCTTCGTAGTACTGCCGCAGTAGTAAGTATAACGTATTAAAGTTCTTCTACCTTGCCTCCACCATTATCCTCCTGCCCCCACACAGAGTTACCATGATCCCAGGTCGCCTAGTGGATGCTGAAAATGATTGACCCCTACGACTTTGAAGATGATAACTTTGACTTTGAGGATGAAGAGCTATTTAAAATAAAACCTATCAGCCAAATGACTGAAGGGGAAAAGCTACAGCGATTTAAACGGTTCTTCGACAGCAGCAGCCGTGCGATGTTGCAAGAGTGTCTATTTCGCATTGTCAATTACGAAGATGGTACAGGCACGTTAGAAATTCTTTGCCCTAATGAAGGTGTAAGACAACGCCTTTCCAAGAAAAAGCGCAAAATTACCAACAACATCAATACCTGCTGGAATCATATTAGATGGTTTTCGCTATGTGTCCAGCAAGATAGTGAGTTGCATTGCCAGAAATTTACTCGTAATGGCGATTTGGTGACATCTTAATTGGGGATTGGAGACTGGGGGAAGATAAGGGGAATGAGGGGGATGAGGCAGAAT
>JADEXV010000411.1 GCA_015206945.1 Nostocales cyanobacterium LEGE 12452
CTCTGCCCCTCCGCCCCTCTGCCCCTCTGCCCAATCCCCTACTCCCCACTCCCTTCTTGAGCAAGTTGAGCTTTTGCCTGTTGCCAGAGAGTTTCTAACTCATTCAAACTGTAATCAGAAAGGGGACGGTCAACAACTGCCTCCATTTTTTCTAATCGCTGGACAAATCGTTGATTAGTGCCTTGCAAAGCGGTGCTGGGGTCAAGATTATGCCAACGTGCGAGCTGAATCACTGCAAATAGTAAATCGCCTAATTCTGCTTCTTGTCGTTCGGGTGTTTCCTCAGCTAAAGCTTGCTGGAACTCTCCCAACTCCTCATGAAACTTATCCCAAACACCCTGAATATTTTCCCATTCAAACCCGATCGCCGCAGCCTTTTGAGAAATTTTCATCGCCGCCGTCAGTGGGGGAAGAGTACGTCCATAACGAGCGAGTTTAGCACTAAATTTTTGCGCGTCTGGAGATGCTTCGCCCTTTTCCGCAGCTTTAATTTGTTCCCAATTTTGCCGCACCTCATCCACACTTGCCACCGACACATCACCAAACACATGAGGATGACGGCGAATCAACTTTTGAGAAATCCCCTGAGCGATCTCCTTAAGAGAAAATTGCCCCGATTCACTAGCGATTTGGGCTTGCAATACCACCTGTAATAATAAATCGCCTAACTCCTCAGCGATCGCACCCTTATCCCCACTCTTAATTGCATCCACCACCTCATAAGCTTCCTCAATCACAAAAGGCGTCAAAGTTTCCGCAGTTTGAGCCAAATCCCAAGGACAACCACCATCAGGCGATCGCAATTTCGCCACCACCTCAATTAATTCCTGCAACGCCGCCAAAGTATCAACATTGTCACTTGTACTGAGCGAAGCCGAAGTATTTGTCATTTGTCATTTGTCCTTTGTCGTTCTTCCGTTGCTCTTTCTGGTAACTGTAGCTCGACGATTACCGCGATTTGTAACTTTCCGCTTTTTAATTTTGCCACTAGGAAGCAACCCCCGAATGCCCTGTTTCTGAAAGCGCTTGTATGCCGAACCGCCCCAATCGCTAAGAGAATGACTCATTGCACCGAGTTCTAAACCCAAGAAAAGGGCGATATATTCAGTATCGTATTGTAGAAGCGATCGCCCCACAGTTTGTCCCAAATCCTGCCAACTAAAACTCAGATTCCACAACCTTTGAGCGATCGCCAAAACGACAATTACCAAAATAGCAAGCAAACACCCCAGATAAAGTATCCGCAAAATCGTGCCAATAATCGGCCCGTGGGATAAAAAAGAACGATGCCGAAGACTTTTTTGATAAGGTAGCCAAATCCAGCGCAAGAAACCCCAGCGTTGAAATTGCACAGAGTAAATATCCAAATCGGGGCCAAACATCAGTCCGCCAAAGAGAAACCCGCCTGCAACCAACAAAGTTGCATTGCTGCTGCGAGTCTGCCAGAAAGTAACGCCCGCCACCAACGGCAGAGCATACATAGTAATGCGATCGTGCGTCCGACCAGAGGGCATCCTAAATCCTGTTAGCGATAGCGGGGCGTTGAACCAGTGCTGAGTAACTGAATACTGAGTCAGTATAAGAGAAAAAAAGATTTTCTTGAAACTACTAGCGCAATGCGAAATGTTTTGCTATATTAATTAAGGATTAGTCAAACGGGCGGTTAGCTCAGTTGGTAGAGCGCCTGCCTTACAAGCAGGATGTCATCAGTTCGAGTCTGGTACTGCCCATTAAGTAAAAAATTAAGGCTAGAAACAGCTTAGATGCGGTTTCTAGCCTTTTTAAATGGATTCACAATCTCTGGTTAATACTAAAGCCAGAAGGTCAGGACAAGACAGATGTGGGCAATGTCCAGAAAGTAGCTCAATGGCATCGACTCCTAAGCGCTTGTGTGCGGCGTAGCGTGACCATGTACGAGATATTATTCGATCATTGGTACAAACAATATATTTACGCTCAACATGCGGCAAAGCTTTGAGAGGATTAGTTTCAAATATATATGCCATAGATTGTTGCGAACGACTTTTCGAGATTGCCCACTGTGCTACATCTGGTTGACAATCATGAAAGAAAAACTCCCTTAATACTGCTTCGTCTGAATAATCCTTGCCTACGGAAGCTGGTTCATACATATCAGGCTCATCGTAGAAATGTTCGATTTTACTTGGGTCTTTTGGCTGGTAATTGAATGATTTGAGCGTATCAGAATCAAGACGATGAGAAAATTGGTCGAGTGTACTGACTCCAGGATATGGAAGTAGCGCCGCCACAAACACTAGTTGGCGCACTTTTACCGCTTCTGCAACCAGGGGAATTATAGTACCAGCCATTGAGTGGCCAACTAGCACAATATCATCATCAGTTTTTGGCAGCGCTTGAATTACTATATCTGCAAATTGGGACAAAGTAGTAGATGCATTTTCAATTGGTAAATCCATTGCTACAGTTTTGTGACCCTGTGCTTCTAAATAGGGAATTAGTAAATCCCAACACCAGGTGGCTTGGAAGGCACCATGAACTAGACAAAATAGACTCATATCAATTGAATAGTGGTAATGGTAGACAAGATTTTTAAAAAGATGTTTGAAAAGTTTTTCACTGTGACTTTAGAGGTATCTTATAAAAGGTTAGCAAATAAATATTTTATTAGAGACTTGCGAAAAATAAATTATCCCAAATTTCCCAAATTATTTATATATTTTTAGGGGAGCAAGGCCTTGCGTCCCTACGACAGCATATTTTTTTAACTGGAAGTCCCTTATGTAAATTATATAAGTCTAATTAGTTTCAAGAATATTTTGTCAGTCCCAAGTTCCGAGAGGCTACAGTTAGCTTGATTGGATGCAGGAGTATGGAGGAATCAAAATTATAAAACTATTTATCTTATATATTTACTTGATAACTCATATTTATTAAATAGCTGAAATTAATATTTACTAATCTATTTTGACTTTTATTACTAATTAAACTTTTAGCATATTCTTTATTATTTCTTGATAAAAACATCATTAATTATACCCATGCAGTCAGAGTGAAAATGATTGATATTAGAGAAGGCATGAAGAAATCTAAAAGGATAAACATAGTATGTTTAGCACCCAAGTCAGTATTCTCGGTTATAAAGTTAGCGAAGAACTTTACAACGGTTCTCGAACTCTAGTTTATCGGGGATATCGGGAAACTGACTCCTTGCCAGTGGTGATTAAACTGCTGAAAAATCCTTATCCTAGCTTTAGCGAACTCGTACAATTTCGTAATCAGTACACCATTACCAAAAATCTTAACTATCCCGGAATTATCCAAACTTACAGCTTGGAACCCTATCAAAACGGCTATGTGTTGGTAATGGAAGACTTTGGGGGAATATCCCTTTCTGAATGGAGGGGTAGAGAAGGGAGGATAGGGGGAGAACCACAAAATCTAATTAAGTTTTTACAAATTGCAATATCTCTGTGCGACATCTTAAATAATCTCTATCATCATGATATTATTCATAAAGATATTAAACTCGCAAATATTCTAATTCATCCCGAAACAAGACAAGTCAAATTAATCGACTTTAGTATTGCTTCTCTTCTTCCCAGAGAAACTCAAACAATAATTAATCCTAATTTATTAGAAGGAACTCTAGCTTATTTATCTCCCGAACAAACTGGGCGGATGAACCGAGGGGTAGATTATCGCAGTGATTTCTATTCTTTGGGTGTGAGTTTTTACGAATTGCTGACTGGAGAATTACCCTTTCAATCAGATGATCCAATGGAGTTGGTGCATTGTCACATTGCGAAAATGCCGACCCTATTAGGAAACAGAGAAGATATTCCCCAGGTATTCTCTGATATCGTCATGAAATTAATGGCAAAAAATGCTGAGAATAGATATCAGAGTGCTTTGGGATTAAAGCATGATTTAGAAGAATGTTTATATCAAATCCAAGAAACCGGAACAATTACATATTTTGAAATTGCCAAAAGAGATATTTGTGACAGATTCATTATTCCAGAAAAATTATATGGCCGAGAAACGGAAGTCGAGAAACTACTAAAAGCATTTGAGAGAGTATCCGTTGGAAACAGCGAAATAATCTTAGTTGCAGGGTTTTCCGGTATTGGTAAAACTGCGGTAGTTAATGAAGTTCATAAACCGATTGTCAAACAACGCGGTTATTCTATTAAGGGG
>JADEXV010000549.1 GCA_015206945.1 Nostocales cyanobacterium LEGE 12452
ATATATATTTATATAATTATGTATTGCGGATAGTTGAGTTTGACACGTCACTAGAGTCGGTTTTGACCCTAGTGACAATAACAGTTAATCCAAGCCTATGGACGCGTCGTCGGGATCACATGCAAAGTCGGCTTGGCAGATTTTGCAAAACAGTTCGAGGCCGGATTTTCCCCATACCTTGCAGCCGCATGGACACATATACTTTATTTTCTTGCCGGATTTACTTTTTCCCTTTGGCTCACTTGTCTCTTCCTGTTCAGTATCTTCTTCTGTTGAATCATCAAAGCCATGAATGACTTTCTTGGCATTCAGGTAGGGGAGTTGCAGCGCCTCGAGATTGGCCATTGATATTCTTCGGAAGGCAATCAAAAACTTTCCTCCTTCAATCTGATAATGATCCATGCTTTGTCCGGTTTCCGCTCCCCCAGGCTTGCCAGTAGAAGATGGCTGCAAACCAATCTCTTTCATCTTTTGGGCAAATTCCTTATTGTGATAGCTATATCGGGACGGCTTACCATATTCATACTGCCACTGATGCACCATTTCGTGTACAAGTGTACTATGCCAATATTCTGACCCCATCGACAGGGTATCCGGGTTTATCGAAATCTCGTGTTTTTTGTCTCCTTTCTTTACCGATTGCCAGTTTTCGGAAATAAAGAAACCCGCAGCGTTACGGTGCCGGGAAAGATTTACAATACACGGTTGCAACTGGTTACCGAATAATTCAGCATTGTAATACTCAAAAAGTTCTTCCAGTGTTTTGAATTGCAATTGTGTGATTCCGCTCATGACAACTGATTGTAATGTACCTTACAAAAATACATTTTAGAAAAACTATTCAACATATTAAACCTGTTTTTTAGTCCTCTTTTTTTTTATTTTTTGATTGAAATGTTCAATTGTAGTGTAGACAAAAATTCCATCCGGAATTGCATCCAGCAACTCACGCCGGCGAAATAATGTAGACACTTTTTTCTTGCTAGGATCTTGGCCGTGCGCCTGGCTGCATCCAAATTGTAGACACATATTTCAC
>JADEXV010000035.1 GCA_015206945.1 Nostocales cyanobacterium LEGE 12452
AACTGATGCCTCTTCTCTTGAACAATCCGTTGTTCCATCTGATGATTGGAAGCCTGATTTAACTGGCTGGGAGGTGAGCATCGTTCTACCAAAATAAGGAAATTTTCGAGGACACAAGCTTAACATCTCTATTAAAAATGACTTTATCTGAAAAATTTCAAATTATTAATAACATTTACGTTATTTACCCTCGGCTTCAGGAAATCCTCGCAGCTATAGAGTATTGCCATCATTTCTCTTCAGGTAAGGCTGAACCAGAATGTATGTTTCTTAGTGGTAATACAGGAGTTGGAAAAACTACAATCTATAAAGCTTACGCTAATAAATATCCAAAGCTTGTTACAAGAAGTGGTACAGTTGTTCCTATTTTAGCTGTTACCATTCCTTCCCCAGCGACTGTTAAGACAGTAGTAACGAAATTGTTATGGAAACTTGGCGACCCCGCTTATGACAAAGGTACAATTGGTAATCAAACAATTCGTTTAATTGGTCTACTCAAAGATTGTCAAGTTGAATTAATTATTTTAGACGAATTCCAACACTTTATTGACCGGGATTCAGAGCGAGTTCTCAAAACAGTTTCGGATTGGTTAAAGACTTTAATTTTAGATACAAACTTGCCAATTATTTTAATTGGTTTGCCTGAAGCTGAAGAAGTTCTTAAACTTAAATCTCATTCTCAACTCAGTCGCCGCTTTGCTAACCGTCATTATCTCTCGTCTTTTGGATGGCAGGCAGATGGTGGTGCAGAATTTCGGACTTTTCTACATTTATTAGAGTCAAAGCTTCCTCTAACTCAAGCTTCAAATTTATCCGAAGTATATACAGCAAGAAGGCTTTACTACGCTTCAGATGGAGTCGTTGCTCATATAATGAAGCTAGTTCGGTATGGAGCTTATTTAGCTCTTAACCAAAATCAAGAAAAACTTGACTTAAATATTCTAGCAACGGCTTTTGAAAAATCTGTTCGAGCCGATAAACCTGATAAAAGTAATCCTTTCATCACTGATAAATTTGAAATAGAGACAGTCCATTCTCCAACTGTAGACTTAGAAGTTGGTGGAACTAATAAACGGCTTAAGTCTAAATCTAAACTTTTAAAAGCTGCTCAAATATTAAGAAATTCTTGAATAAAATATACTCTTATCAAGTGCTTTTACGAACTCCAACTCCCTATGAAGATGAAAGTTTAGCTGGTTATCTAATTCGGCTAAGTGAAAGTAATTATTATTATTCTCCTAATTGGATTTTGCAGCTAGCTGGCTTACATATCAATCGAGGAATTCTTCTTGTCAAAAATCCCTATAAGCCTTCCCAACTCGGTCAACTTATTCAAATGACCGATGAGCAGCTAATACTAATGGCTTCTCTCACTTATCAATTACCTTCTGAGATTACTTCCCAGCAATACACCCTTTATAAATTTGCTATAAAACTGTGTCCTTATTGTTTGACCGAATCTGCTTATTGTCGCAAAATTTGGGATTGGGATCTAGTAAAAGCTTGTTACTTACATCAATGTGTACTGCTTAAAAAATGTCCTAATTGTAACAAAGGTATTCGGTGGTCTAGACCCGCGGTCACAAGATGTCGATGTGGTTTCGATTTTCGTTCTGGGCAAGTTGAAATAGCCACCTCTGAGCAAGTTAATTTGTCTGCATACTTATCCTCATTGCAGAAAAGCCTTGCTACTGTGCAAGTAAGTCAGCATCAACAGAAACTACAAGATGCCTCAAATGATAATTTTGCCTGATGTATTGAAGTTGTGATTCGGAAATTTCACTTTATCTGCGAATTTACTATTTAGCTCAAACCCTTACTCCCCAAACCCTTGTAACTGCGTTGTCCAAATTTCATCTTATGTGCAAACCCACAAGTGATGCCCAATTCAGTTACAGAAAGCAATCCAGTTTGTTCTAGTTACTTTAAAGAAAAATAATAGCTAGAACAAAGGACAACTCCAAACTGAAAAACTACAGAAGGGTAAAAAATTAGGCAGACATAAAATTATCAAGCTGCTGCCACACTAATTTAGCTTTCTCTCTCAAACTACAAACATCAGCACAATGGCAAACATTAAGAACATTACTACTGATTTAGCATTAAGCAAGAAATAATTGAGAAGTTTGTATATTTTTTTCATACTTAAATTTTGAGATCACGCCGAATTATATCTTTAAAAGCTATCTTCTAAGCAATAACTATATTTTAATGTATAAAAAGTTATATTTATTTTGCAAATGGAAATTAGAAAATTGTTTAATAAATTACCGAGATAGAGAAAGTAAAATCAAGCTTTAAGGGTATTTTAGTGCCAAAAAGTAAAAATTTATATTTAATTTTATAAGTTTAATTGTTAATATATGACAATTCAAGCTAAACATTTTGACACTAGATTAAATCAATGGATTCATACAGATGGTAATAGAAATAATCCAGATTCGCTGTTAAAGGAAGAACTTAATAATACCTTACTAGAAGATTTCTTTCCTGGGGTAAACTTTTCGTTTGGGCATATGGACGAAAAGTCTACTGTGGAACAATTAATTAATCATCCTGAAGGTCATAAATTATTATTATCATCAAAAACTCGGTTGTTATATGGGCCAGAAGAATGTCTAGATACAATTAGACAATTATGCCCTGATAGCAAAGATAGAGGTGCTTACGGGTCTATCTTTCTTGGTTCATGTCAAAATGCTGTCAAGAAAGAGTTAAATATTCTAATTGTCGATGATAATAATGGTGGGAATGGCGGCGTTATTAGTAATGACCAAGCATATCAGCTAACAGGAGACTGTTACGGGCAAATATCCACAGACCTATATCACGAATTAACTAAGCATCAAAAAGGTGATAAATATCGAGTAATTCAACACCGCTTCGGTTGGACTGACCAAGACGGAGATGATAATAAATACCGCTTTGGCAAAGGTACACTACGCCCTGCAAACCTTGACCAAATTCTCAATTATTCAGATCCCAAGAACTCAACTAGAATTGACTTAATTCTTCCCTTATCTGCATTCAAGGGAACTGATAAAGACAACCCTAATGGGCCAAGCAAGCCCCAAATTCAACCTGGACTGTACAGGCAAAATATCTGGCTAGGTGAAAAATCACAATCTGAACTCGGTAAAACAGCTATTTCGCAGTTACTCGCTTCATTCCCTAACGGACTGAAAGACTTTACCGAACAGCTAGAACTTGAAGCCAAAAAGCTGAATGTTGTACAGGACGACCCCCGGCAACTTGCACAACTTTACTGCGAAAAGTACGAGAAGCGGAAAGCTTTTCTTGAAGAACAAGCAGCAGAAGATCCAACAGTAGCAGAAGATTTAGAACCTTTGCGCGATGGCGCAGGAGCGCCCGCCGTAGGCGATCGCATTCCTACTGATTCATTTATTTACAAACTTATCAAAGCTGACCTGCAAGGAGAAAGTCAACTTCTCGAAACTGAGAAAGTACAGCGCGAACTCACCCGGTTCGTCCAAAACGAGTGGAAAGAAATTGCTATCGGCAAAACACTGACGTTTGAACGGGCAATGGTCATTCCCTGCAAAGACCTACAAAATGGGGAAATCTGCATCCCGCATTATCAAAGCGGGGAAGAAGTTCTCAACTTCCGCTCCCCTTTCCTCAACTCAAATGGTCTGTGCGTCTCAACTAACAAAATTGTAGAAGATATCCTTGGGCCTGATGGTCAACCTTTAGCAGGTGCGATCGCTGTCTCGGACGAAACAAGCGATCGCATTTATAACCGTCTAAACGAGCAAATTAAATCTGCCCTACCCGAAGCCCAAAGTAAAAATATTCAGTTAGAAGGTATTGAAAATTACTTAGATAAAAATATTGGCAAGCTCGAAACTAAAGACAAAATCGAGTTTACCAACAAATTTAATGAGTATATTTCAGAACTAAAGTCGGCTGGTTACGAGCTAGAAATTCTTCCTCAAGAGTCCGAACAAGAGCGTCAGGCACGCGACTACGATGGTGATTGTATTGGCTTTGAGCGGGCAAGCAGGTATCCAAACCTCACTGCCGAGGCAAGGGAGCGCAACCTGCCTGAAAACGCTTACGATCCAACTGTTAAACTCAAAAAACAATCTTTTTACCAGGAAGATGGCAGTCAGCCGGAATTTGAAGAAATCGCCATCCACATGAGCGATGGCATTAGTGTCGGTGTTATCAACAATCACCTGACCTCAATCGAAGCGTTAGAGTCAGAAATTACTATCCTGAAAAACTTTGGTAGTGAAAAAGACCAAATTGAGTACGTACAGCAGGTAGCCAAACACTACGAAGATTTATTTAAAACAGAAGCCTGGGCAAAATCCAAGGGTATTGAAGGGAAGGAGATTCCGACTAAGTATCGCGGTTACATGGAAGAGTTTATCAAAACTGTTCGGCAAGAACCCCTAAACCAGGTCAATGCACTGGTGGCAATGAATATTAACATCAAGATATACCGCAAAATGATTGCCGAGGCAGCATTTCAAAACCAAATTGCAGTTGACCTCTTCAAAAGTGCCAAAAAACCCGAAATGGAAATTATCCGCGACAACAGCCGGATTCTCTACCGGGAGGTTAACTATATTAAGGATAAGAAAAAAGACGTTTATATTGACAATACAATTCAACCCACGGGATACTCGCCTGTTGAATTACTAATTGCTCAAACCAACCAGTATTTTGAAAAAGCTCGTCTCGAATCGCGTGAAATCGCCCAATTTCAAGCTTTATTTAAAGGTGTCGAGTTTTCTAACGAACAGCGATTAATAGCTACTCTTGTCAAAAAAGAATTCGACAAATCCTTTAACCAAGCGAGTCAGCTATCTAGACAAAGAGAAACTGAAAAAGGGCCGTCTGCAAATATTACCCTTGCTAACGGCAATCAAGTAAGTGTAACTAACCTTTTACAGTATGACAACGAATTTATCTGGAAAGCTAATAAAATTACAATCAAGCTATCAGAAATATCTGAAGACAAGCGCAACAGTAACCGCCCACATAAATATGTAGTTTATGCCCAAATTAACGATGAAACTGAGAACAACAAACCCAAGTTTAGGGCATTAGGAACACTTGCTAAGGAGCAAGAAAATAAAGCCGAAGAAATAGGAATTGGACTTGTACAGGAAGTAACGTCTAACAAAATAGCCTTCCAAGCTGAACTAAGCGAAGGTCAAATTAAACTTCTTTACCAAAAAGCCTACCAGATAGCAGAAGAATTTTACAATTCAATTCCAGAAGGACAAAAGCTAGCAATGGCAGCTGCTACCTGGGCAGTATCAACTACTCGTGAGAGTAGTAATGATAAAAATAGCGATTACCAAAAGAAAGTTTCTAATTTTGCCTTTGCTGCCTTTCCTGAAGAAATTATCAGTCAGTTAGACACACTCAGATTTAACGAGTTTAGTATCACCGGGTTCGACCGCAGTAGTGAATTATTTCATGAAAATAAACCTCAAAATATTCGATTTAATCTAGCTGAAGATGGAAAAAGTGTCATTGAACTCCAGAATCAGGAAGGTAATTACGAAACATTTGGCAATATAGAACAAAGTAACGCCCGACTACCAATTGGTACTATTGCTATTGCCAGCGTTGAAAAAGGTGAAGTATATACCACCTCTGTTACAACCAAAGTACCTGGACTACCAGAACTTACCTTTAAAGTAGGTGAAGTTAATAAGTTTGGAAATTCCCAAAGGTTTAATAATGAACCTGTAATGTTAACAATCGAAAAGGTTGACCTTATTCGTGAAGACTATAGTATTTATCTTCAAAATGGTAATAAACCTGAGAAATTAGGCAACATTGATAAGGAATCAATCAAAGAGGGTATTGCTGAAGGTTGGCTAGCAGAAAAACCCGGTAATGGGCAACAGTTACAGCTTAAAATTCAAACCATCATCACCGGACAAAATGCCTATGCAATAGCAGAGACATCTAAGGGAAATTTTTTACGAATTAATATTACTAATCCAAAATACAAAAAACAGGAGATTAGCAACCAAGCATTTAAAGAAACTTTAGTTAGAGCATTTGATAAAAAGCACGTTTATATTGCTAAAGTTGGTGAACAATCACTCGGCATTATTGGTCAGCATACTGAACGCCTCGAAACCGAGTTAAATAGAGAGAATGTACAAAGACAGTGGCAAAGGAAAGAAAGTAGCACTGTACAAAAACTAATTGATACAGGCATTATCCGCTTAAACCAACAACGAACTACTATCCCTGTACAGATTACTAGTAATGAAAGTACCTGTAAAATAACTATTAATCCAGAAACAGTAGAGTATCCCGAAAAATGGGTTAAGCGCAGTCAGCTTATCAGTAATGAACAGCCTGTCAGAAACGAACAGCAAGAAAAACGTAACCAAATACTTGGTAAAATTAACGAACGTCCTACAATCATATTCCAAGATAAAGAACAAAAATTAGTAGGGCTTTTAGGATTAACAGTTGATGAAAATATAACTGAAAAAACTAAAAAATATCTAGAAAAAGTAGGAGTATCATACGAACTGTTTCCCAGTTCACAAGCTCGGTTAGAAGCCAAAAAAGGTATGACTGTATTCGTACTCGATGAAAGTACCATGAGTGGCGAATTAAAACAAACATTTATTGACCGTGCTGGTGGTAATATCAAGAGTGCAAATATACTGTCACAAACCACTCCAGTCGTTCCAGAACAAACTGTATATTTTTATAACCCAAACCAACAATATAGTTCTCCAGATGGCTCGCAGGTAGAAACTAAAGAAGCTCTCGGATTAGTTGTTCCCGCACAAGACGCGATCGCTGTAACTACTTGGCTAGAATCAAAATCTACTGAAAATCATTATTTTATTGAGAGTAACACAGCTACATTTATTTTTAATAAAAATGAGATTAGTGAAAAAATAAACGAAGAATTAAATAGTTTACTTGGAAAACCGATTAATATCGGTGAAGTTGAGGGATTTGACCGCTATGAACAGCTTAGTGCAGAGTTAAATCAAAAAGTTGCGGCTGAAGATAGTCGTTTAAAATTAAACCAAATTACAGAAAATAGTGAGTACAAAAAAGCTCTACAAGCACTACCTAACCGTCCCAGAGAGCTTAATCAAGAAGATTCTCCAGTACCAATTATTCCTGCAAAAGCTGTACCAGAAAATAATATAACTAACATTCAATCAAATACTAACGCCACAGTTGCAGGTATTTCACAAGTTTACAAAAACGCAGTTGATATACAAGTATCAACAAACACAAAATTAGAAGCTGATAACCAAGCAATATTACTACCAAACTCGCGCCAAGCTGATCCAACTAAAGCTATCGAAATATTGGGTAAGGTAAGCGAGGAAAAAGTAGAACAATTGCGATCGCACCTTGAAACCCACTTCAAACCTATACTTGAAAACGATAAATCCAACTACGCACTAGGACGACAAGTCGCATGGGTCGGTGCAAAATGGGATTTGAAGGATAAAGACTTCAAGCCAGGGGTACAGGACGACAAGTTAATGAAACTTGTCAAACAAGTATATCCTGACGCTGATATTGTGCTGGTAACTTATTCCAAAAACCCCGGCGCTGGCATCAACTACCACCGCGATGACTCCTACGCCGCGACGGAAGCCCGCAGCATTAATATCGGAAATTCTGATTGGGGGTATCGCGCTGCTAAGGAACGAATGGCATGGGCTAGGGAGGAAAATCAGGATGCACCATACCAAGAGTTTAAACTTGAGTCGGGTACAGCAACCCGCTTTAACTGCAAGAATGAACACGCTGCCCTCAATACTGAGGCTGGCAGATGGTCTATCAACATCTGGTCAATTAAAAATGACCTGGGCAGAGAAAACAGCGTTCGCCAAAAATTTGAGAACTTCCTCGCCTCAAACCAACCTCCTCGTGCGATAGTCCAAAGCAACAGCGACCTTACCATCAAAACTAACGAGTGGACACCTGGGGGAGAAATTAAAGTAGAGCGCAGTTATACCAGCCTCAGAGAAGCCACCCGAAACATACCCTCACACCCTTCAAATCAAACAACTGTAGAAGAAATTATCGCCATCGGGAATTCCACTACGGCACGCGCTGCTAACCCTCAGATTCCAGACAACCCGACTATATCTGGAAAACCAGTACCAATGGTTTATTCGCTACATCTGCACGACGAATCTTCCAAAGTACCAGCTGATACAACTATCGATGCCATGCGGGGACACGGTAGGATACACACCACCAGAGGTGTAGATTACCAAAAAACTTATGGTGTCAAAGAAGGAGATATTGCGATCGCCCTTGGTAAAAACGGCGAGCAAGTTGCTTTCCGAGTGGGTAAGCAGTACAAAATTACCCCCGAAATGATTCAAGATCCAAGTTACCAGCAAGCCTGGGCGAAATGGGAAAAGCATTCATCTAAAGAACTTACCCAAACCCAGGCGAGTAAGAATCAGGTATATGGCTTATTCATGGAGCCGCTAGGGGATTATGTCAATGGCAAAATTGTTCCGTTCTCAACCATTCAAAAACAACCTGCAACTCCAGTAAATATCAGTCCCGACTCCAAAGATGGACTTGGAGTAGCACTCAGCCTTGCCACTGCACTCGCAAAAGAACAAGGCAAGCTACAAAACGATTACCAAGTTTCAGTCAATAATAATCCAGAAGCCCCCACCGGACGATATGGAGTAGAGAACCATGTCCAAAAACCTGAAGGAGTAGCATACGCATCCGCCGAACACGCATTTAACCACCAAAAGCAGTTGCATCCATCGGCTGATGAATACAAGCTAATGGTAGAAGTGCTTCAGGCTAAACTGGAACAACACCCCCGACTAACTGAGGCGATCGCCAAACGCGGAGGAACTGAGTGGCTGGAAAACTGTACGGCAGTTGCTACAACTGGGGGAACCCCAACGGACAGTTCGCTCAAGTCGGGAAACCCGCCCACGCGACTGTCCTCCACAACGCACTGCCTCACCAACATAACTAACGCCCAGGATAAACAGTGGGAGGGTAAGGGTAAAGAATCCGCATTTATTCAAGCCCTCAGCGAAGCATATATCAATGTAGTTGAAAAGTCACAACAAACTACGGTACAAACCCAGCAGGAAAAGTCCGAACAGACTGATCGGCCGCTGACAAATCCACTATCCCAACTCGAACCGATAAACGCCGCCGTCGCTGAACACATGAAAAAAGATATTGCGATGGCACAAATAGCTACCCAGTTTATCGGTAAATCAGCTGCGCCACCTGAAACACCTTCAAGCACCCGTAATTACGAGCAAGCATGGGGAGAACGCGCCAACACTGGAAATTACTCAAAAGACGACATCATTATGGTATCCGGGTCTGGCCCGTGGCGCGGAGTGACAAGCGAGCAAATTGCCCAAACTTTTGAAAATCACTACAAACCGTTACTTAATAAGGTAATAGAAGCCAAAAGCTCTTTCATAGTCGGAAACGCACAAGGAACTGATCAATTAGTTCAAAATTATCTTCAAGAAAAAGGCTACAAAGTAGAACAAACTTCCCAAGGATACGCTGTATTTAATCCTATAGAAAATATCAAAATTAATATCAACACTATTTCTTCCAATATACAAGTATCACATAACCCATTTATTACTAATGACAAGAGCATTTTGTCTCCACAACAAAGTCAACAACCAAATATTTACCAAGCACTTGCATCACCTTCTCAACCCAGAATACAGCAGGTTGGAGCGATGGATAGCATTATCGAGCGGATGAAAGCTAATACAGTGCAAAATCTTCGAGACTGGTATGTAGCAGCTGAAAAGCTCGGTAAATCAGAAACATATCTCAATAGAATTCAGGAGGTAACTGATTTATACATCAAAGAAAATATCAGTCTTGAGAACGCTTTTAAGGCAATGGAGCAAGATATTAAGGAGCTAGAAAAAATTAATGAAATGACCAGTCTTTCCCAAAGTTTAGTTAAAATCATTGGACAGGAAGATATCAATGGCATTATGTCAGTACAAACAGAAAAATACCAAATTGCTACAAAAGTCCAAGACAAAATTTACTTAGTTAAAGATAAAAATGACAACATATTATTATATATCAAAGAAGGAAGAACCCAAGTAAGTAACATTAGTGATGAAACATTACAGGACTTTCAACTCATGAATTCCCGTATCGATAATGCTCTCAAAAATGTCAAAAAAGATTTAGTGGAGAGGTAATTTTAGCATGAAAGAATTAATCGAACTTTCAGTAGAAGGTTTAACTCCGGCTATGCAAGCCAGTCTCCTCAGAGAATTGATCAAACAGCTTAACATTCCTAATGATAAATTTGAAGAATCTGCAAAAAAGCCTCCAACTGCTGAGGAACGAAAACAGGCTGTGTTAAACTTAAATTCAGAAATGAATAGAATCAGTGAAATAGCGCAAGAGGAAGTAAAGTTAAGCTCGACAGAAATTGAACCTATCATTTCTGTTAATTCAGTTAGTCAAAAACTATCTTTACAACCCGAAGTAAGCCAGTCTAAAGAAAATACAATTGAACCAGAGATTCTAAAAAATCTCACAACTAAAAATGACGACAATAATGGCAAACCAGTAGAAGAAACTCCAGAAGATAAAGTACGATCTCTTACCGCAGATTTTCAAATTAGACAGTTTGTTATTCCTATAATTTTAGACCGCTTAGATATATTTGGAAAATCAGATAAAGAGACACAAGGTATTATTTATGAAAGTGAAGAATATACTGCAAGTCTAAAATTAGAAGAAGATTCACAAACTCTTAGCCTTGATAGAAATTTACCTAATTCCGAAGAAAGTCAAGAAGCACTCTTGGCATCTCGTGACAATAACTCAGAAGAGTACTCTATCACCATTAATAATCTCACTAAAGAGGAATTTGAACGTTTCAAGACTCTGTTCAATGAGCAACAAGCACGCCGTGAACAGAGTCAACAACAATTCAAAAACCAGGATTCTGCTAAAGAGCTAGATTAAATCAACCCAAAGCACACGCCATACATAAAAGCTATAAATCCAAAAATCAGCTTTTTATTAAAACTCAGGGGGGTCTTGGGACAAATAACAACCGCAACAGCAAAATAGTAAAAAGACGCAGTAAAGTCCAACAAACTCGTCGGGTTAATAGGCAATCTGCCTAATCCGACCAAACATAGCATCCCCATTAAAGACCAAACAACAATCTTTTCTATCCATCCTAAAAGTTTATCGCTATTCATAAAAAATTATCTATTCCTCCATCAATTCGCTAATAACTATTAAACCCATGACTTATAAATAAAATCACCTAGTAAATAGATTGCTTAATGAAAAGTACACAAACCACCCAATCACTTTGTAAAGTTTTTACGAATAATGGTAAAAATTTTAAATAAGCCAATTAAGTTATAGTAATTGTAAAGATTAAAAAATTTAAAATAGTAAGTGCTATAAGTATTATTATCAAGGACAATACCAAACCAAAAAAGCATATAATATGAAACCTATTAATGTTGTCATCATTGAAAATGAGAACATATCTAGGATTGGCGCGGCAACAATATTATCTGAAACTGGTAGAATCCAGGTATGTAGCCTTGTCAAATACGGGAAAGAAGGGATAGAAATTGTTGATAAGCAAAAGCCAGATATCGTAATTATAAATATTGATTTACCTGATATCGATGGCATTGATGTAATCAGTACAATCAAATCCAAACACGCATCAATTAAAATTGTGGTTATGACTGCAAATAGCAGCCGAGATACTATTAACGCAGCCATTAGTAATGGCGCAGACTGCTATTACTGTAAAAATAGCGTCAGAGAAGAAGTAGGAGAAAGATTCGTTGAAGCAGTAATGGCTGCATACAATAACGAATCATGGATTGATCCAACTATTAATCGTATTCTGATTGATAGTCTCAGGTTAAATGAGACCCCTGATAGAAATGCACTAGATTTGTTAAGTGATTTCTCTAATAAAGAAATAACAGTTCTTAAATTAGCTGCTGGAGGCATGAAAAATAATGAAATTGCTAGTGTCATGTATGTTTCCGAAGGTACAGTAAGATCGTATCTACATAATTCATTTATCAAGCTAGGAGTTAAAGATAGGTTAAACGCTATCCGCGAAGCAATCCGTCTGGGAATCCTCAGCTTTACAGACATGAAAATTGAAGAAGAAGTTACTCAAGAAACCCATACAAGAGTCAAAACCAACCATAAAAGTCAAAAAGATACAGCTAAAACAAGTAACAAGGGATACAAAGGCTGGGTTGCCTAGAAAATTAATCAACTGCAATTATGCAGCCACCTGAATACTTCTTCTGCTGGCGGCAAGTTTTAATGATGGCGGCGTTTTTAACATAAATACTACGTGCTACCTTACCTTCATTGGATTTAGCCCAATCTAGAAGCTTTTTATCTTCGGGTTGTAAGATGGCAGATCCAGAAGCCGCCTGCTGAAAAGTTACACTTCCAGCGATGGTCTTGTATGTAAAAACACCAATTGCAGTCCCTAAGGCTAGTACGAAACCCAATACCCCCGCCACTTGTGCCAATCGCCAATTACTTACATCCAAGTGAGGCAAAGCTCCGCCAGCTTGCTTAGTCATCTTAACTAGATCCTTCGCCGCTTCTGCGATCGCACTCTTTTGTTGGTGTATAGCCACCTTAGAAGCACTATTAAGCTTATCGTCTACCATGTCAGTCCAACCCACCACAAGCGAGTCAAGCCTACCTGGTAGCTGCTGCAACGCAAATTGAGTTGTACCTAGTTCGGCGTATAGGTTAAACAAGGGGTCATCAGGCCGAATACCCAATTTAAGTATCCAATCAGTAACCTCTGCTTTTTTTTCTTCAGAATATTCAGCAACAACTTTTTCAATAACTTTTGCAAGATTAGTCATAGGTTGTTTTTAAACAGTCAATTTGAAATTTCACTTTCAATTTGGTAAAGCAAATAATTACCATTTTTCAGATTCAACATCTTCAGTTACATCAAAATTGGAAGGACTTTGTTTACTTACACCCGTAGAAACTAGTTCTGCACAGTTCGTACTCAACCCTAGATAATTAGAAGCTATTCCATTAGAAACAATAGAGTTATGAAAATTCTCCATCCAGTTGAATACTATCGACCGCTGAATAGTATTAAGAGGAGAGTTAATTTCAATCAGTTGAGCATAAGGTAAACTAGCATCCTCAAGTAACTGGTAAAAGTCATTATGCAATCCACCTAAAACTAGTTCCAAGCCGTTTAATTTTTTAATATTAGCTTGGAATTGACTCCCCTCATAGTATCGAAATCGCTTGCCAAAGTAATGATTTTGGATAACAACATAATCAACCTGACTACCAAAATGCTGATATAAATCCTGAAGATAATCTTCAACACAGTCTTTACGGTGTGATATCGGGTGCAAGAAAGTAACACGATATCCTAGACAATTAAGATTTTCTATCAGTGAAACATCTCTATCAAAAAACTTGAATTCTCGGAGGTTTTGACCTGGCATATCAGTCAAAACAACTTCAATTTTCGGAAACATTTCTAAGTCGAGTAATAACCTATCAGAATCACCTCTAGAGAATCCCAAATGGTTTATCTCAAAGCGTTGTGTTTGATACATCGATAGCTTATTGCGATGCCCGTGGTAGAAAACACGCACATTGAGTTTATTTTTCAAGTACAACTCTAGCAAGAGCCTAGAAGCTGTGGACTTACCAACACGGGCATCACCTGATGTAATTACAAAACGCTTTCTAAACATAATAAACTAAGCAAATTATTAAATTAAGCAGCTATATTCTCAGATTGTAAATTTGAATCTTGATTTTTAGCTTTTTCTTCATTTTCTCTAAGCTCTTTAGACTTTTCAACAACTGCTGGATAGTAACAATCATCTGGTTGCATATCAAAACCAAATAAATTAAATGCTGGCTTGATTTGCGATTCAAACTCAGCAAGCCAAGATTTAATTCTCGATTTAATCACAATATTTGTTCCTTTATAAGTCTGTCCTTCATTAAACGTTAAAGCATGGCGGTCAATAAAGTCGTAGGATTTGTAGAATAAATCTGGCATCACAAGTTCTACCAAACCTTCTGCAAGCATATTTTGACGCAGAAAAGCGTCATTATATCGCTCAAATTTTTCTTCTTCACCATGAAATAAGTTCTTGACAACAACATAATCTACTTGATTTTTACAAAGTTCACGCAGTTTTTCTAGAACATTTATGGAATCAAGAACCCTACTAATCACTGAAACCATCGTAACTTGACAATTAATATCGGTTTTAAGCACTTCAAAAAATGAAAGCTCTTTGACATAACTTTCAAAGAAACCTCCAGATTGTGCTGGTAAGTCTAATAGTGTAATAGGACAATCAGTCTCATCTAAATTAATTAATAAATCGTCAGCACCACCTCTATGAAAAATATCAATGTAACGTATTATGGGTCGGTAGTCTTTTTGAAAATATCTTTCTAACTGAGGATTTCTTAAGTCAGCTTCATAAGTAACACAGGGTAAATTTTTATTAATGTATAGTTGAAATAGCGCTCGTGCAAAGGTACTTTTTCCCACGCCTCCTTTATCACCTGTGACAATTATTAGCCGCTTTTTAGGTTTACTATCAGTGTTTAATGAAATATTTCTATTGGTTATATTATCATCAGACATGGCTTTCTTACTCTTATTGTTTCTATTTTGAGACATAACAATCTTCTACAAAGCAAATAGACTTTGTTGATGTAAATCGAAACTTCTAAACCTTATTTTGAAGAAAATAATTCCTTTATACTAGTTGACAATTATTTGATACAAACAATATTCAATGATAAAATTAGTTGATGATACAGGTTCCCAGTAAACCACTTAAAATGACTGCATCCCTCCATTAATCCTCCCAGAATAAAAAATCAGAAGTATACTTATGCAAAAATATCATGCTTGCATCAATTCTAAAATGTTCATATACTTACCATAAAAATTAGCTGCCAATAAATACTCATTATTCAATGAAACATGACTACTCTGTTTTATACAGATTGCTTTTATTATATAAGCTCTAACTTAAAAAGCCAATCAACAAAATTTCAATATTTAACTAACATTTGTTGATCTGTAAATTAGTAATAAATTTCATCTAGTTTACTTGATTTAGTGTTAGTTATGCATTTAATTAATATATTTTGTAGCTTGATAAAAGCTATTTTATAGTATTCTTAAAGTTTGAGTTATATTCTTATTAAAAGAAATCAGATATCAAACCAACTTTACAGGAAGCTGCTGATTATAAAGTGGCAACACACAAAAAAATGCCCCTCGCAAAAACTTACCTACAAATTATTCAAAAATCATAAATTTTGGCGTATACGAGCATACAACCATACCATTCAACTAGAAATTGCAACGCCTCGGATGCCTAGTCGGTTGGCTGCACGTCAGAAAACTGATTTATAAAATAACCTACCTAAATTTATACCTTGAGAGGGACGAAAAAAATCGACGAATTTAGGCGTGGATAAAAGGAACTGCGACACTTATTCGGCTGTCAAAGCTGGCTTCGGGAGCAACGCGATTTTGTGAGGTCGGCCAAAAAAGGTGCGATCGCTAAAAACCTATTTATCTGTACTTAGAATATTTATTGCCATTAACTAATTATTTATACTGGGTTAAATTAGAGATGATTTTAGGATACAAAAAAAGGTAGGATTCCCTTTGGAGTAAAGGTTTTGATATCTGACATCAAAACAAAAACAGGGAATACTTACGATGAAAAATAATATATATTGTACTTTTGATTTAAGCAAATCAGTGTCACACTTTCAAGAAAAAGTTACGAAAGTTTTAGAATTAACGAATATCCCAGAATGGAATGGACAAACTTTCAAATTACGTGAAAAATAAATTAGGGAATCGGCATTAATTTTAGCAGGAGAATGTATTGCTTTATTGCTCCATAACTTGTCTAAATCTCAAGAATTTTTGCACAAAACAATGCAGGAAACTCAGGGATGGTGGCACAATAAGACGCGAAAGCACGGTTGTAAAAAACGGCAAATATTAACAGTTGGGAATGTTGTAGTAACTTTCAAGCTACCGTATGTAGTTGAACGTCAGACTCAACCAAATAAAAATAAAAAATCTACTCATGTTGGATTCTGCCCATTCTTAAGATATTTAGGAATGTCCGAAGGTTTAACCCCTGGAGTTTTATCGACTGTTGCTCAATATGGTGCAATTGCTGGCTCGTTTGAGGCAGCACGGACAACATTAATCGATTGGGGCGTAAATATTAGTCTAAAACGCATAGAACGGCTAACATATTACTTTGGTAAAATTGGCATAAATTTACGTGAATCGAAAATAACAAGTTTAGAGCTTGGTAACTTACCTACGAATAATACTCTTAAAGACCAGCGTGTTGTTATTGCTGTAGATGGCGGTCGTACACGGATTCGGATTAATAAAAAAGGCAGACGTAAGGCTAAAACTAATCGTGTAGGCTTTACAGGAGAATGGATTGAGCCAAAACTATTAACAATTTATGTAGTGAATGAACAAGGTGAAAAAATCAGGAATGGAGAGGTTTCAATTACCAATGATGGAACTTATCAAGGATATCAAGGATTTTTGCAGATATTAGAGATGTACTTGGTTAATTTAGGCATTAGTCAGGCTAAACAGGTTTTATTAATTGCGGATGGAGCAGAATGGATCTGGATACATATTCCCCCTTTACTCAAAAAGTTAAAATGCCCACCTGAAACTTATCAATTATTAGACTTTTTTCACGCTGCATCACATTTACAAGACTTTGCTGATGCTGCTTTTAACACAAACAATGAGCGTCAACAATGGTTTAAAAAGGCGCGAAAAAGTTTAAGGAAAGGTCAAACACTAAATTTAATCAGAAACATGGATGAATTTATCTCCGGGGCAAGTGGAGAGCGTCTTAAAAATTTGGTACGAGAGCGAAACTATATTTTAAAAGCTTACCGACGGAGGCTTGTAAAATATAATGAAGTTGCAACCAAAAAACTTCCTCTTGGTAGTGGGGCTTCTTGATTGTTTAATTCGTCAAGTTGTTAATTTACGTATGAAAGGTAATAGTAAATTTTGGCTTCAAGATAACGCAGAAATTATGTTGCACCTCCGTTGTCAATGGATAGCTAAAAGTTGGGATAATTTTTCTGACTCTATCTTTAATTCGTTTATAAAACCCCAAAGTGCCTGATAAATTTTATACTTTAATTCAGCATTTAATTTATTTACTGCCATAATTGATACCAAGTCTTAAAGAATTATTGCAGGCATATTTGGAAATAATCGTCAAATGATTTACTAGCAATCTTTTTGGGATATCTCATCAAGATAATTTTTCGTGCAATTACGTATGTTAATTGCAAATAAAATCACCTCATGCAGAAATGTAAGTTTTAGCGATCGCTGGTTTTTGATCCGACCTCACAAAATCGCGTTGCTCCCGAATAGATTGCGATCGCTTGTTATAGATTCTGTTCTAGCGTTGTTTGCTATTACACACTTATTTTTTTACACAAAGGGTTGTATTTACTTATACAATATTTGTTGTTGAACGGATAGTTTTTAAATAAACCGCAGTTAAACTAGTCATTACCTAAGCTTAATCTAAACCAAATAACTTTCACTTAATCGCTGCATTTTCAAGAAAAAAAAATTAAGTAGAATGGCATTTTCAAGACGAAGATTTCTCTCTTTAGCCGGTGCTGGCGCAGCTGGTGTCTCCATGCTTTCGCCCTTAGAAGCTTTATACGCAAGGGCTGCTGCTCGTGGTCAAGTTGCAAGAGGAATTGGTTATGGTTCATTACAAGCAAAATTACCAGAAAATGCAGCTGAACTTGTTGGTATTGTTCTGGGTGGAATTAACTTAAGTACAACTCCCCTACTGGAACTACCTCCTGGGTTTAACTACACCGCGATTTCATATACAGGTCAAAACATGGATGATGGGAACAAAGTCCCAGGTTCTCATGATGGCATGGCTGCTTTTCCTGGCCCTAACAACACTACAATTCTAGTAAGAAATCAAGAGTTGGGCCCAACTTCTAATGGTGCTATTGCACGCCCCGAATTTGTATATGACCAGATTGGGGGAGGCACAACAACAATAATTGTTGGTACTGACCGTCGAGTAAGAAAACATTTCGTATCTCTAGCAGGGACTATTCGTAACTGTGCCGGTGGACCGACTCCTTGGGGTTCTTGGGTTAGCTGCGAAGAAAATCTGACTATTCCTGAACCTACCAATACTGCTACCAAAAAGCATGGTTATAACTTTGAGGTTCCGGCAACAGATGATATTAAAGTTGCCGAGCCAATTCCCCTTGTAGCAATGGGTCGTTTTAATCATGAAGCCGTCGCAGTTGATCCAGACAGTGGATGGGTATATCAAACTGAAGACAATGGCAATAGCTGCTTCTATCGCTTCCGTCCTAATCAATATGGCAATCTCCGCAGTGGTGGAATCCTTGAGGCGTTAGCCATTGAAGCAATGCCAACAGTTAATACTCGCACGAATTTTCTTCAATATAAAAACCAACCATTGCCAGTTCGGTGGATGACGATTGATACTGTTGATCCTGCTACTAATGACGATAGTATTTCTGTGCGCCGTCAGGGGCAAAATAAGGGTGCAGCTATCTTCTCTCGCGGTGAAGGTTGTTGGTATGGCAACGGCTTGGTCTATTTTACTTGTAGCAATGGCGGTAATATAGGGCAAGGACAGGTTTTTGCTTATGATCCCAGCAACGATACTATCACCTTAGTTGTGGAGTCTACTAATAGTGAGGAGTTGAACGCCCCCGATAACATTACTGTGGCTCCTTTTGGAGACCTCTTTATTTGTGAAGACGGTAGCGGTACAGAATACGTTATCGGCGTTAACCAGCAAGGTGAACTGTATCGGTTTGCAACGAACGCTATTAATGGCAGTGAATTTGCTGGTGCTTGCTTCTCACCTGATGGTCAAACATTGTTTGTCAATATCCAGTCTCCTGGAATTACCTGTGCGATTTGGGGCCCTTGGACACGCCGTCGCAGTTAAAGGTGTACTCTCTAAACTAGGGTAAAGATTTGTTGTAGCCAAAGAGTTAATTGAGATTACGCTAACAAATTTTCTGACTTTTCACGTTATATGGAAAAGGTGATTCTAACGTTTTCTCAAACCCTATTCTTTCCTTACTTATTGTCATTAGCTTCAAGTTATTGCTAATAAGCCTGTGAAAAAAGTAACGTAGTTCTGTTGCTTGAAGACTTCCCGTGAAAAGTCAGCTTACCAATCGGGCCGTAACCTTCTTTTTTAGCTGCAATACTGCCATAATCAAGAAAAGTAGTGTCCCCGACACACAGCACTACATCATGCTCTGCAACAATTTCTGCCGTCATTTGGCAGTGCGGCTCTAAAAGCTATTGTAAATTCCACTTTGGGGTTGGCAAAAACTCGTATGCTCTCTTAAGTACGGTTCCGCTGTTAAAGATTTCTGAGAGTGCTTTGCCAAATCCCTGGCTTAAAGCATAGCCAAAAGACAAAAGCACGCTCATTCAATCGGCGCTCGCCTAATTCACAGGTTGCAAAATTTTTCTCCCACCAGTCCAGCATTGCTTGTTACCTCTAGCACACGATTTCAATCACTGTACCGTATATACTGTGCTTTATCCAAAATCCTTTCTGAGCAAGCTTTTTGAGACTTAACGGGAAAAGTCAGGTTCTACAATTCCCTTAACAATACGCCTACTGGGAACAAGACCCCCGGCTTATTGTATTGCTCCCTGCCACACAATAAGCTGTTAACGTGGTTCTAGCTTAGTCATCGGTCGGACTTGGCGTTCGCTAGTCGGCAGAATATGATCCATTGGATCACATTCTGCCACCCAATTCTCAAAAATAACCGCAGAAAAGCATGATCACTGCAATATGTGCGATCGCCTTAGCCATCATACATTTGTCTTCAGGTAAACTACAATTTATTAGAGCTAAACCGCGTAGTCGTTGGCTCTCATTTAGCAGTGGGGTATCTGTCGCTTATGTGTTTGTCCACATTTTGCCAGAACTGAGTAAAGCCCAAATAACACTTCAAAGCAGTTTGAATATTGGACTTGCTTTTTTAGAGCATCACGTTTATTTGGTCGCACTTTTAGGTTTAGCAGTGTTTTATGGCTTAGAACGATTTGCAAACAAGTCGCGTCAACGCAATCAAAAAGCAGGCAAGGGAGATGTTACTGCTTTAGACGTTTTTTGGATACATATTGCTTCTTTTGCTGTTTATAACGCCTTAATTGGCTACTTATTAGTACACCGAGAAGAATCAAGTATCAAGAGTTTATTATTCTATTCTTTTGCGATGGCACTGCATTTTGTAGTCAACGATGATGGTTTGCGCGAAAACCACAAACAAATATATGATCGGATTGGGCGGTGGTTGTTAGTAGCTGCGATCATTGTTGGCTGGATAATTGGCATTGGCACAGTAATTCATCAGGCGGCTGTTGCGGTTCTCTTCGCCTTTTTATCGGGAGGTATTGTACTCAATGTCCTTAAGGAAGAACTACCAGAAGAGCGAGAAAGCCGCTTTTGGGCGTTTGCATTAGGTGCGTTCGGTTATGCAATTCTTTTATTAGCTCTTTAATTATTCAATTTTATTATTCTCTAGCTCCAGCATTAATAGGTGTATCAATTGCTTTTGTACAACCTCAAAATGCTTTTGCACTCTCCTCAGCCGAAATTGCTAAAGTTGCCAAAGCTATTACTGTAGAAATTGATAATTATGATAGTTCTGGTACTGAAGCCACTAAACGAGTCAATACCTTTTTGAGACTCTCAGCTAAAACTGGGGCAGATGTGGGCGTTAGTACACCTAAGATACCAACAGCCACAGTACCGAAAGCTGATGACTTCTATATTCAGGCTGGGGATAAGTACAAAAAAGGAGACTTGCAAGGGGCGATCGCCGATTTCAACCAAGCCATCAAGATTAATCCTAACTTTGCCCAAGCCTACTACAACCGGGGAGTTGTCCGCTCTGCATCAGGAGACTTGCAAGGGGCGATCGTTGATTTCAACCAAGCCATCAAGATTAATCCTAACTTTGCCCAAGCCTACTACAACCGGGGAGTTGCCCGCTCTGAATTGAGAGACAAACAAAGGGCAATCACCGATTCAGGACTTACGCATTGACAGGAATCTGAATATGTGAATTCAAGTTCATCCTTTGTTCAAGATGTTCCAGAATAAAGTCACGAGCCACCTGAAGAGACAAATTTCGCTGGACTTCATACCAGTTTTCAATTAACTCTTGAGTTCGCATTAGTTCTAGTTGTGTGAAAGCGCGGATAGCACTAAAAAAGTGAGTTTTAATTGCCTCAGATGTTCTCACCATGAATAGCTCAATTCCACACACTTGTTTGATGGCTCGATGGTAACATTCAATCCCCCAATGAATCGAATGTAACTCCTTAAATTCGACGAGGGAAATTAAAAATAGTGCATCTTTGTCAGGCACATACATGATGTAATATCTGGGAATCTCGTTTTTGAAAAGTCTCCGAAATACTTTCACTTGTCCAAATTTTTTCAGATGCACTATTAACCCATTCTCTGGAATTTCTAGATTTTGGATTTGGGTAAAATTTTTACCATCAACTGAACACAAGCGATTTTTAGCTATCCCAGTTAAAAACTTTAATCCCTTGTCTTTAAAGAACTTCAGGTTCCTTTTACTGGAATACCAAGCATCAGTGGTTACATTCTCAGGCTCCAAACCCCAATGCAAAACCTCAGCAATCATATCTCGTAAATAATCATTTTTCGTCTGACCATCTTGTTTATCATAAATCCGATAATTTACAGGTACAGATTTACCTGATAAATCGGTGTAATACAAGGTAATTAGTTGAATCCCTTTAACTGTACGATGATGCCTTCCTGAATAAATGTAAGTAAAAAATTGCTGTTAGTTTCGGGTCACTATGAGGCTTATCAATTACGGTATCATCTGCACTTAATGTACCACCTACTAAATTGATATGCAGCTTAACTTCATCAAATAAATCCTTTGGCTCGTAACGCTCACGTAGCAAAAATCTGTTGACACTATCATGTGACAAATCTTCCATAATATCTGCTAAACGTGTGCAGCCTGGATACTTTGATTCTGCCAATAAAAACAGAGTGTAAGTGTTGAGGTCACACTTTGCAGTTGATGGCTTGGTAGTTACTCTGATTGTCCATGCCCTCAATAGAGACAGTGTAAATTATCTATCTTTTCAGCCCCCTACTGCTAGCGATCGCTTATTCTTCTCTTCCCTTCATTCTTTGTCTCATTTGTCAATGCGTAAGTTCTGCGCTAGACCCATCCAACAGCGATTGACAGAAATAGAAACGGATTTACTTATCCCTTATCAAACTGTTGCTATTCAAATACTTGGAACTTGGTCACACAGGGGTAATGTAGAACTATATTTTAAACACCGCTATCATAATTACAATTATCGCATTGGTAGTTTAACTGAGTATTTCAAATTTGGTGCTACCGATGCTAACGCTGCTCTACATGAGCTACAACAAATGAAAGATAAAGTACTTTCTCCAGTCGAGATAGATATTTTTAAGGACAACATTAGCTTATCTATTGTTGCTATCTAGCCTATTTGAACAGTTATCAATGGTCTATTTATCCTGTGATTTAAGTCACCAACCATTTAGTAGAACCCTTTGGTGACAATTCTTTATCCCCCATTAACGCAAAAATAATTGATAATTTTTTAACAGTACTATCTGTTTGCCCTATCTCCACAATATGAATATCGACCGATTACATGAACTTAAGCAAAAACTGACGAATGACGCAGACTTGTCCGATATCTGGCTATTTTATATGGATCATTTTGCGGATCTGCCGGAATTCACTGACATGGGTGAGCCTGCCTATAATGAATATCTAGATGCTGTCCTCCAAAAAACTTGTCAGCAGATGTTTGATAGGGCAATAAAGATTAGTGACTTTTTGCTAATCTACATCGCTCCATATCATTTATTTCATGGAGCTTTCTTTCTGGAAGGGCGTATTGGGGGTGTGATTTATTTCGAGGATATAAAAATTGGGTTAATTGCAGTGTCGGCAGATTATCCCCCTACCGATGCAGTTAAGTATTCACGTTTTACTGAGATGATTCAACTGTCTGCTCCTAATTGCAATGACCGCAATTGAAATTCACTCTTTAATTTACAGTTAAGGGAATCCTATTATCTTCGGGTTTTAAATTGAGAATAAACGGAATAGCTTTCAATACCCAATCGGACACGGGTGTATAATTAGCAGCTTCTTCTCCAAAGGTAATAGAAAGCATATCTGTATGAATAATCCCTGGATTAAGGGGTATAGCTGCCATACCATTCGGCAATTCTTGTGCCAAAGAACGAGTTAATCCTTCGATTGCCCACTTAGAAGCACAGTATGGTGCAACTTGGGCCCAAGTCGAACATCCCCAGCCAGAACTAAAGTTAACAATTCACAATTATTTTTTGAATTTTGAATTTTGCATTTTTAATTTTGAATTTCCTTAAATGGTCATTGCATAACCTAGACCTTTGCTTATGCCTGTAATTAAGATGAGCTTACTCATATATTTCTGGTATTATTAGATTTCAGTTTTTTTCGGGTCGGTTTCGTGGAGGTAAGGTTCGTCCATCATAAAACTGAATAACTAACTTACTTAGTCCGAGCCATGCTAGTGCAAAGATTAAGGGAGCTAGAGTTTCAATCACAACTACTACAACTGATGTTGTCTGAAAAAATAAAAAAAGCATTGGAGTCCAAGCCAAAGTAAGTACGGGAGCAACGCGATTTTGTGAAGTCGGATCAAAAACAAGCGATGCCTTCGGCGGGCTGCGCCTACGCTAAAAATGATATTTAAGTTAATGGTGATTTTATTTACAAAATAAATACTGATTTAAACGAGAAATCATCTTGATGAGGTATCTCAAAAAGATTGCTAGCAAGTAATTTGACGATTATTTCCAAAAATCTCTGCAACAAATCTTTGATACTTGGTATCAATTACGGCAGAAAATAAATTAAAGGGAGAATTAAAGTATAAAATTTATCAACCCGTTTGGGGTTTGATAAAAAATTTAAAGATAGAATCACAAAAATTATCCCAACTTTTAGCTATCCATTGACAACGCAGATGTAACATAATTTCTGCATTATTTTGTAACCAAAATTTACTGTTTCCTTTCATACGTAAATTAACAACTTGACGAATTAAACTTTCAACTGCGCCACTACCGAGAGGTAATTTTCGAGCCACAACTTCGTTATATTTTAAAAGCCTCCTTCTATACGCTTTTAAAATATAATTTCGCTCTCTTACCATAATTTTACAGCGCTCTCCTGTTGCCTCGGAGATAAATTCACCCATATTTCTCATTAAATCTAGTGCCTGACCTTTTTTTAAAATTTTTCGAGATTTTTTAAACCATGCTTGACGCTCATTCTCTGTACTAAAAGCAGCATCAGCAAAATCTTGTAAATGTGATGCTGCGTGATAAAAGTCTAATAATTGATAAGTTTCAAGTGGGCATTTTAATTTTTTGAGTAAAGGAGGAATATGTATCCATATCCACTTCTTTTCCATCAGCAATTAATAACACCTGTTTGGCTTGACTTATACCCAAATTTACCAAATACATTTCTAAAATGAGGAGGAATTCTTTATAACCAGAATACGTGCCATCATTAGTAATAGGTATTGCCGATGTCCTAATTTTTTTACCTTGTTCATTTACTACATAAATGGTTAGTAACTTTGGCTCCATCCATTCACCGACAAAGCCATGACGGTTTGTTTTGTTACTGCGTCTACCTTTTTTATTGAACCTAATTTTAGTTCTTCCACCATCTACAGCGATTACAACTCGTTGGTCTTTGAGAACATTACTGTTAGATAAGTGACCCATCTTCAGATTTAATATTTTTGATTGGCGTAGATTAATACCAATTTCACCAAAAAGGTAAGTCAGGCGCTCGATTCGTTTTAAACTAACATTTATTCCCCAATCCATTAGCGTCGAACGTGCTGCATCAAAAGAACTAGCTATTGCACCATATTTGGCAATTGTTGACCAGACCAAAGGGGTAATACCTTCAGACATCCCTAGCCACTTTAAAAACGGACAAAATCCTTGATTTGAGGTTTTTATTTTTGGCTCATTAAGCGGAAAATTATTCGATTCTTTGCTTGTGGGATTCCGTTCAAGTACATAAGGTAGGTTTAAAGTTACTTCGACGTTTCCAATTGTTACTATTTGTCGCTTTTTAAAACCATGTTTTTTCGTATTTAATTTTCTCCATTCCTGTGTTTGACTAACAGAATAGTTCAAGACTTTTGGGGATATTGAAAGATTATATAATAAAATAGCTATACATTGCCCTGCTAAAATTATTGCCTGTTCTCTAATTTGTTCTTCTCGTTCTCTCAGCTTTTTTCCATTCCACTCTGTGATATTTGTAAATTCTAAAAGTTTTGCGACCTGTGAGTGAAAACTTTTAACTGACTTGTTTAAATCAAGAGTTGCACTTATATTTTTTGCCATAAAAGGTAGACGTTAAAAGCCTGGAAGAATTACTTAACGGGAATCCTACCTTGTTTTTGACCCTCATAAATTTTTGCACACATCACCACACTTAAAATTTATTCATTATTTATGTATTAATACGACTATTGATGTAATAAATATTTTTTAGTACTGAAGAAAGTTGTTAGCGATCGCTGGTTTTTGATCCTACCTCACAAAATCGCATTGCTCCCAGTAAGTACTGTTGCAACTCCACTCCCAAATCTCAATCGCTTAATAATAGAAAGCGCCGAGCTACAACTGGCACATTTTTCCGTATGAGAATGATACCTCTCCAGAAGCACGGACTTTGCCAATGGGGGAGAAAAAGTCTCTTTGCCAAATGGTTCAGCATTATATTGGTTTACCCACTGACGCAATTCAAATACAAAACTATCTGCTTTGGTTGGAAGGTAAAAGGCTTTAGTAAAGTTAGGGTTACCTCCTTTAGCTTCAAGATACCTTTCTTGATAGTGGAGAAAAATTTGATCATCTTCTAAAACACCATTTTGTCCAATGTGGTAATACCAACGCGGTCTGAGCTTAATAAACCAACCTGGAAGTTTATCAGGAAACTTAAAAGGAAAACGTGCAAATACACGACATTCTCCTTTACGTATGGGTGTAGCATAAACAACGGTTAGAATTCTACCACGCTGGGAGTTGATGTCATGCCACATTAAACTTGGAGCGACGAAGGTTGTAGACAACTCTCCTGATTGCCCTGGTTTCAAACCTTGTTTCCAAATCCCTTTGAATCCATGTTTTCCAGATTCAATCACTTCAAGTTCCAAAGGTGCTGCATTTGCCCTATTTCCTACCGTTTTATGATGTGTAAACGATATGTGGCTAGGGTCTAGTATATTTTCTAATAGTGTTAATGCATCATAAGGTACATCTCTAAATGTATTAATTACAACCCATCCTTCGGGAGATTCTTCTAACGGTTCAATTATTGGGACTTCGGTTTTGGCAGCATTTTCATATTCACCAACGTATACAAACAGTAGTCCTTGCTTTTCAATAATTGGTAATGATGCCACGCAAGCTCGTTTTGATATCTCTGCTGTTCCACCTTTGACTTGTTGAGGAATCCTTTGACAATTTCCATCTCCAGAAAAAGCCCAACCGTGATAGGGACATTCCAAAAGCCCATCGTCACTAATCCTGCCTTCAGACAATGGTGCTAAACGATGAGGACACTGGTCTTCAAAGCTTCTCCAAGATTGAGCAAGTCTATCCCACCAAATTACAATATTTCTTCCCAGCACTGTAAAAGGCGTTGGTTTTGATTTGTCTAAGTCCTCTAGGTAATGGATGGGATACCATGTTTCTTTACAATCAAAACTATTCGGATCGCTGCCGCCCCCAAGCTGTTTTGAGTGAAAACTATCTCTGACATTAACTTCTTTCTCAAACATTTTTGATGTTTATTAATTTTGATTGCCTACTCTAAGATTTATTTTAGCTAGTATGAACATTGGCTGTATGGCGATCGCATGAGGATTATCTTGTTCTAATGCTTACTGATCTAAGGGTAGGGAGCAATTATATATAAAGATATATATTCTAGCTATTAAGGGGAAATTCTCCCTACTTCCACTCTTGTAAGTTGGCAGGGCTTAAATCTATCGCCCTGGATAGGATTGTAACAATAATAACTTTAGTTATATATCTGAGGGACAAATTCATCGTTACTATTTATCTCTAAAGAAGCATGAATTCATTAGATTTACAGGGCTAAATTAGAGCCATCAGACAACTCAATTGAATTGCTTTTGAAGTTTTATTAACTCAAAACTTCAAAAGCTTTAATTAGTTACAAGGAGTCATATTATGTCAGATACTAGCAATCGTGGCTTTGCTTCTATGGATGAAAACAAGCAACGCGAAATTGCAAGCAAAGGTGGACAAGCTGCTCATGAAAAAGGTACTGCCCATGAGTTCACCTCCGAAGAAGCTCGTGAAGCTGGACAAAAAGGTGGACAAGTTGCTCATGAAAAAGGTACTGCTCATGAGTTCACTTCTGAAGAAGCTCGTGAAGCTGGACGTAAGGGCGGCAGTTCGTGAGCGTCAGATATAGAGATAATTGATGGGTGCAGATTTTTATTTGAAGTCACTCATTAGTGGATCTTCAGCAATAGCATCCATAAAACTGTCGAATTTTACTTATCTTGAGCCTGTAAATCTTGTATTTGCATGTCTTAAAACTGCCCCATTGCAATCCCAATGAGGCAGTTTTACAATTTACAATCCTAATAATCTAATTTATTTTGTCTGGGTGAGTTTTTGTTGATATTCTCTATGTTTACGCTGCCACTATTTATCTACAGTTGATTTGGCAGCCACAACCATAGGTGCGAGCGCTTTGGTTTGCTGATTATCTGTTGCATTGATGCATTATTGAATTATTATATTAACTTACTTAATCAAACCCAGAGGCACAGCATCTGGGCGATAAGCTAATACAGTTGAGATCAGCCTATTTTTTCTCTGCTGAAGTCGAACGTTCCTAGCCAGAATTACAGTTAACAATAATACCCCGTTTGTTTTTCACCATTGCTGATACGAAATGGCTAATTATATTCGTAATGCGTCTACAACTTAATAACTTTGGGATTGAGTAACCTGCTCAATAATATTTGCTGCCTGTTTCACGCCACCTGCTTGTTGAATTGATTGCTGAATTTTTCGTGCATTATTTTTATAGGAATCTGTCGTTAATACCTGCTCTATTGTCGATCGCAGTGTGGAAACGCTAAGTTTTGACAGAGAAAGCACTTCTCCAACTCCAGTTGAACGAATACGTGCGCCTGTCCCTGGTTGTTCAAAGGTAATGGGAATAGCTACCAAAGGTACACCGTAACTCAGGGAATCTAGTGTTGTATTCATCCCCGCATGGGTAATCGTCAGACTTGCTTTTGCCATGATATCTGGTTGGGGTGCATACTCGACTACTAAGGGACTTCCAGGTAGCGAACGCACTATTTCTTTCCTCATCCCACCCCCATGTGCAATTACCAGTTGTACATCTAATTCGGCACAAGCAGCAGCAATGCAACGAAATACCGTATGTTTAGTGTTCTGGACGCTTCCCAAGGAGGCATAAACCATAGGCTGTGTAGTCAGCCGCTCGTAGGGAAAATCAACCAATTGTGGTGAAGCGTTGCGTAACGGACCTACATAATGGAGGTGCGATGGCAAGTTAGGAATGGGAAACTCAAATGCCGCAGGTTGTTGGCTAATATGGGCCAGCCGCGCATGAGAAGTGTAGATATGGCAGTAATTTGACAACTTCCACTTTTGACGGTAATGATTAATCGTTCGCAAAATTGGTTGACAACTGCGATCTAAAAAGTAATAGACCACCTGATTGCGAATTTTTGCCCACTGGGTATTTTGGTAATTCCAAGGAGTGAAAAAAGGAGGAACATCAGCACGGCGGTGAATTACCTGGCCACAAGAAATGCAGATAAACGGAAGTTGGAGATATTGAGCCACTGTTTCGCCCACAGGTTCGAGTTGATCTACTAGTAAAACCTCAATTCCCGTCGCGGCGATCGCTTTTGGTGCATCTTGACAGATGATTTCTACCATTTGCTGGCAAAAGTCCAGAGAGTAACGCAACGCCTCCACAGCACTTAGCTTTCCCAGATGAGCAAAGGTTTCAGCCATCGCTCCAGGTTGATAAATCGCTTCACCAATCGGATAGAAGTTCACTCCTTCCGATTGCACCTTTAATTCCAGGTCGGGAATTTGTAGAAAAGTAACCTGATGGCCCCGCAATTGCAATTCTCGCCCCAAGGCAGTATGGGGATTTAGATGTCCGAGATAGGGTGGGCAAATAACGCCAAAGTGAGTCATTGCATTTGAGATTTTAGATTCTTTCTAACTCGACATCAAGTTGAATAATTTAGCGATGCGATTGTGCGATCGCTCAATCACCATCAAAACGTCCTATCCCACTATTTTTTTCGCCACCAAAGGGAGCATTCGCTAGGTTGTTTACTGTCTCTCGGTAATGCCTCTGCCCATGCCGCTTGAGTACGCTGTGCTTGTTGATAAGCATCTTCTAAGCCTCGTTTGTCCGCCGCCGGAATTTCCACGATCGCGTCTTGGCGGTATGGGTTGATGGGCTGCAATTTGTGTTCGGAACGGACTGTAAACCAACGTCCACCAATAAACAGGCGATCGAATCCTGTGTAGGGCACAGGCGAATTACTATAATTTGAACTGGTTGTACGGTTGGGTGTTGTAGTTGTCATTGAAAAAGCCTCGTTAGTTTCAGCTGGGGTATTATTTAAGCCATAATCTCTTGTGTTTTAGCTGCGATCGCCTTTAAATTTATCGTCGTGGCTCAAGAGAATTTTTCTGTGAGGAAACTAAAGCTAGAAGACTTAACTTTTTAGCATTGCTGAATTATGGGATGATTTCGCCCAATTTAGAACGAGTTATCAATGGTTTCATCCGCCAATTTATCCCGCATTTATACAACGCTTGAATTTGCAAGAGCAGAGATACATCACAAATTATCTTGTTTGAGGCAAGACAACAAAAAAGCTTTTGGACTCACACCGAGAATTAGGTACTTTCCTCACCTTTGAACAACCGATGCCAAGATTTGGTCAATCGCTGCCAGTACATCTGCATCTAGCTGTACTCCTGATGCAGCCGCATTATCAACAATTTGTTCTGGACGGCTAGCACCAATAATTGCTGAAGACACACGCTCATCTCGTAGTACCCAAGCTAGAGCTAATTGTGGCATACTCAACCCCAAATCTTGGGCAATGGGTTTGAGCTTTTGTACTGCTGTTAGTGTGCGTTCGTTAAATAACTCTTCCATCAAAAACGAATTCATCTTTTCGTTGGCAGCACGAGAATCTGGAGGGGGAGTTTGTCCAGGCTGGTATTTGCCTGTGAGTACACCTTGTGCTAACGGCGACCAAACAATCTGACCGATGCCATTACCTGCACACAATGGAAACACCTGTGCTTCCGGTTTGCGCCACAGCATGGAATACTGGGGCTGGCTGGAAACAAAGCGTTCAACATCAGCAAGATTCAGCGCTGCTTGGATCTGCTGCGGACTCCATTCGCTAAAGCCGATGTAACGAGCTTTTCCCTGACGCACTACCTCAGTAAGTGCCGTCATGGTTTCTTCTAAAGGTATATTTGGATCGTAGCGATGGCATTGATACAGGTCAACGTAATCAGTATGCAGTCGCTTTAAAGAAGCATCAATTTGTTTTCTGATTTGGGCTGCTGAGAGTCCTCGGTCAGTGGCTGACATAGGAAAGAAAACTTTGGTTGCTAAGACATAACTTGAGCGCTCAGTACCTTGCAATACTTCTCCCAAAAAGGATTCAGCTCCTCCCTGAGCGTAAACATTTGCAGTGTCAATAAAGTTAATTCCAACCTCAAAAGCTTTGTGTATGCAAGCCTCTGCATTTTGCTGCTCTACACCACCCCCATAAGTCAGCCAGGAACCGAGACTAATTTCGGAGACGCTCAACTCGCTGTTTCCCAATTGTCTGTATTTCATTTGTATTTCTCGTTTCACTGTTGTTTTCATCTTTATTAATCTCCAAGAAGCTATTTTTAGCGTATTTACAAACTTTGTCTCAAGCCACCAGAGCTTTCCTCATTCAAATTGCAGATATTTTGTCTGTTTATATATACCGAATGAAGAGTCTCAATCCCTGCCCCATCGTTTTGCAACTATAAATTCCGTGACAAGAGCAATCTTCTTTATATCCGAATGGTACGAAGATTCATGTGAAACCTAGTCAGGGCTATCTTGTTGCGGATAGGGTTGCAGCTTCGTGTGTTTAGGAAAGTTGAATTTTAGTGTATCAAATAGAACAACATTTTCTTCCTTTCCAACACCCAAAAGTCAGTAACATCAAAGATATACTCAAAGTTGATCCCCTGCTCAACCTCAAGTCACTGATTCGTGGCCTTAAGTGTCAAGAACGCAAAATAATTTTGACTTTTAGACAATGATCTTACTGCGATCGCTTTAAGGCATCTGCCCGAAAACGAGATTTATATCGAAAAAGATAAATTCTTCAACCAGGGACTCGTATTTTCCATAGTTTTGCAGTAGAGTGTTTATTCCGTGCAATTATTCATACCTTACTTTTCCCAACTTTACTGCCATCCGAATTTTGAGCCAATGACTTTGAAGGAACAGCCAATGAATACTTCTAATGAGATACAGACAAAGAAAATCATCAAAAAATCTGACAAGCTTACTCTGAAACAGATGAAGTTGATCGAAGAAGCAGAAGACCAACTTCTTGAAACTAATACTGTCAATTCTCCAGACCCTGTGGTTGAGGTTGAGGAGCAACCAGTAGCAATTTCAGAGCCTAGAGTTCCTGACTATATTCCATTTCTTGACAATCCTCCTGTACAATCAGTGGGCAATTCCGGCTGGCAGGTTTCTGATGTCTGGCGGGATATTCGGGTGGATGATTTTTGTGGGTAGACCCCCCATGATTACGAGCGCTCATGCATCTATACCCTCTGTACCCTTTTCAATTGCATTGGTTGAATCTATGCATGACTACTGATTTGATAATCATTTTTTATTAGCCCAAATCTTTGCCAAGCTTACTTATGCAAGGACATATTCATATTCATCCAGTTTCTTATGGTGTTGAACCGTAATAAAATTGATAAAGGTATTGATCTTTATATTTCAAATCTTCGGGATACTTTATTTTCAAGGGTAAGGATAATTTCTATGTTAACCAAAACATAAACGTTATTTTCTCAGTGTAAGTGCATTTCAAATACTATTGAAAGTAAGTTTAGATATCCGATCATTAATTAGAAAATTATTGACAATTAAGCCTATCTCTTATTGAATTCTTTCCTTAACTAAGATAATCCACAATTAGTTTTGATGCTTGAAGATATAATTACTCTACTAATTTGCAGTACAGAAGAAGAGAAGCTTTACTTCGAGGTGTCCCTCTCACTTTTAAAAAAAGTTTCTAGCTGGAATCCTGAATTGTCAGCAGTGCCTTTATCAATGAGCGACGCTATTCAAATTGGTCGGGCTGAAGCTTATCGAAAGCGACCTCAATTCAACTCTTATGTATGTATAGCTGCCTCGATTAAATCTCTGCAACCTCATCCAAAACCATTTCTATGGTATTGGCATATTGTGTTTGTCCCAGAAATTGATAAGCATATTTGTTATTTAGATCGCAGTGAGATCGTTTTGCTTCTGGACGGTACAGTAATTGAGCCAAAAGTTCTTAATATTTCAAATTAGTTTCTACTTTTTTAACAAATTCGGCGAAATTCCCCGTCCCTCTTCTGTAAGCGCTCAGGGAAAGTCATAACAATTCACGCACGATCAATCTCATGAAAGGGTTTTGGGAATTTCCTTATCTTTGGGTTTCAACTTGAGAATAAGCGGACCAGCTTTCAATACCCAATCCGACACGGGTTTATAGTTAGCAGCTTCTTCTCCAAAGCTAATAAAAAGCATATCTGTATGAATAATACTTGGATTAAGGGGTATTGCTGCCATACCAGTTGGCAATTTTTGTGCCAAAGAACGAGTTAATCCTTCGATTGCCCACTTAGAAGCACAATGTCGAACGTCCCCAGGCAGCAATAGTGTCTTGTAGAGAACATCTGAATAGCTGAAAAATACTTAAATAAAGAGTAGCTAAAGATGGGCTACTCTCGCCGCAGGTGATTACGCTTTGTGGGTTAGTTTAGAATGGTAGCAAATATTGGTGTCAGAGAAACTTTAATGCTTTCAGGAACAATTCAACCCTACAGTCAAAGACAGACAGTTTTACGAACCAATGACGGTGATTTTCTCATTCTTGGGCAAGAAATTCACCGCTTAGGTTTGTGGCGAATGCTACGGTCAGGGCTATTGTGGGGACAAAAGGCAACTGCCCAAGCCGACCAATCGTTTATAAATGATACTCAATTTCTTGAAATTATTGGAGTTATCAAGTTTAATACGCTGCAACTGGAAAACTTCTCAGCACTCATTGAAGCAAGCAAGCAATTACAGCAGCAGACATAATTATCAATCAGTTTATGCCCCTGGCTGCTAGCCAAAACACTTACTCCATAATCGATTTCACCTTATGCGCGAGTTAGAGAGGCTGAAAACCCTGTAAATTCGTTGTTCACATTTCACTTTATGTGCAAACCCACAACAGTGTGACTTACACCATAAAGTCGTTTTTTCCACCATAAACTGTCCGCAACGGAAGCTGAAATACTTGATTTGTCGTAGTGCGCTCCCTCTGCGAATATAGGTTTTGAAAGCATAACGTGACCGAAAGTTCAAAAATAAAGCATAAACTGACCGAAAGTATCTATATTTTTGCAGCTTGAAAAACTTGAAACTACTAAATTTACGTATCAAAGCCCAAAAAGAGCAGGTTTTAAAGCTCCCTTTTCAACCATAAGCTGTCCGTAGCGGACAACTTATGGTGTAAGTCACAGTCTTCTACTTCAGTGATCTGACTAGTGTAAGCATATAAAAAAGTTCAACAATTCTAGTCTCTCAAAGCATTGATTTTTCGTGGTTGGGTGCAAGTCCACGTAAAAATAAGTTGAACAATTTGGGGATGGAAAAGGGATCACTCTACTACTTTTTCAACACAGAGACACCAAACTCAAATAAAAAAGTTCAACAATTAGGAGAGTGATTCTACCCGCATGTGGGCGCGATCGCTCTAGTAATAACGTAGCGATCGCACGGCGGTAAGACTTGCGAGCGATTCATGGACGGATGCCTGGAGCGGGGTAAAGCACCCAACAGAAATTGTAGAACTTTTTTATTTATTGTTGAACTTTTTTATTCCTCTACAACTAGGGAAGTAATTTTAATCGTAGTTTATATCGGATAAAAGATAAGGGTATCTTATTTTGTCTTCAACGTGGTATATTATCTTTGTCACTGTAAGCATAAGATGAGCAACTTGCTCACTTTATGCTTACAAAAAGGAAAAGGAAGCACCGTCCAGTAGCTCTGGTCTGGGTTCAATTGAGTACACTCGGTATAATCGAGAAAATTTCCAAACCCTCAACAGGGTTAATTCCAAGCTTGTAACACCACCTCAAAAACCTAGTGAGAGTAGGTTTTCGCGGATATTTGGCTATTGGGGTATCTTTATAAAAAGAAGTCGAACTAAATGTTGGCAGAGCGCCGAAAATCAGGCCGACAGATTGAGCAGCCCACTTGTCCCAATCAAACCGAGATCCCTGAGATTTAGCAGTGTTGTCGAAAAACCGACCCAGCCATGCATTACAAGCACAACAATAGCCAAGAGAATGGCATTCCAGATCGAGAAATTTTTGAAAATAACCACAGTACAAGCAGCGCAATTGTAGGTAACGTTGGTGAACTGGACAAACACTAACAGCTTCTATTGTCCACAACAAAGGGTGATAAATAGGTAAACCAGCTTCACGCCAGTCTTGATAACAACCAGAACACCAACGTTGTTCAGTATGAAAAATATGATTGAAGTTAAGCCGCCAGGAATGCCATTGGAGTAAAGTCAGAAAACTCAAATCCCGCCTAGCAGTTAATTTTTCAACGATGGCAACTACCTTTGAAACATGATGCGTTCGGTCTAACCAAAATTTAGCAGACTGCTGTTGTAAAAGTGCAGGCTCTCGATGCCAAGCATCGATGAGCATTTTGATAGCATCATCAGCTTTCAAGAAATCCGGTGGTTGGTTGCTCTGGATAAATAACGGCGTAATTTTATAGCGAATTAAACTAGCAATCGAGACACCATGTGCAGCAGCCAAACGCTGTAAGTAACTAGTAAAACTTTCAACTGTGGGTGTACCAAAACCTATTGGTTGAAGAGAATAAAGATGGCTGCGTTTTGGAAGTTGGTTCATTCTTAAGTCCCAAGACTCATAATTAGCCAAACTTTCAACCGACATTTTCACCACCTCCAACAGGACGACGTTGAGGTTTAGTATTACCAGTAGTAGAACGACGAGGTTTAGTATTGCTGGTCTGGGACGTGCTGTGTGTAACCGACCCATGATGAGATTCTAAACCTAAAGCAATTCTCAAAGCCGAACTATCTGGGGTAAACTCAAGTTGCTTTTCTCCTAATCGTGTTTCATTGAGAATAATCATGCATTGTTCATGAGAGTAAGCAGAAGATTTTAAATGCGACAGAGCGAGAGTTTTAGCTCCCTCCAGTAACGCCGTTGCCAATGCTTGAGATAACCAATCTTTGAGAATACCGACACAACCGAAACTGCGTTCGTAGCAAAAATCCCAGTATTGAAGTAAATCAGGCTCTTCTTCAAAAGGTAAATGGCGTTGGAAAGTTTGAACAATACCTCTGAAAGCTTTTAAATCTTCTTCATTCTCGACTTTGTATCGTTCAAAATGAATATCCAAGCTGCGTCTGCATAACTGGGCACTCAAGTTACGAAGTATCAACAAGTCATAAGTACCTGCTAGTACAAATTTGACCCCAGTCAGGTTTGCTAGGGACTTAATACAGTCCGTCTGGTCACGTAATTTACGACCACTGGCAACTTTACTGAGATTTTGTGCTTCATCAATGCAAAAAACTTTCAAACGACGATGTTTAAGTGCAGCTTCTAATGATGTTTTCAACTTCAAATTAGTGATTCGACCATAAGCAGGTAACTGAATGCAGGGGTCTTGGAGAACGCCCAGAGCACGTAGATAAAAATCTTTCCAATCAAAATTACTAAATTCCGGGGTAGCAACTTCGATATTAGCGATAGGAATAAAACCTTTATCTAGTTCCATTTCTGTTTGAAAAGAAGCTAGTGACCTTTGTGTGATGCGACGTAATAAGGTGGTTTTCCCCACACCTGTTGGGCCAAATAAAAAGATTAAAGAAAAGAACGCTGGGTCATCAATTGCATTTTTGAGTTTTTCTGCTGCTATTAATAATTTGGGGTGCGCCATTGTATATTGCTGGAAATAAGAAATTCTGTCAGCAATAGGTAGAGTTAGTAATTCTTGAGGAAAGCTATAATCATGTGCCATTAGAACTCTCCATAATATTCAAGGGTTTCCGTGATATATGCAGTCAAATTGCTGATAGTTTCACAATTTTTACCTTCATTGGTCGAGTCATCTCCTAGACAATCATTATTTTCCTCTGCCGCAAATTCTGAGAAATTTAACTTTGGTTCCGGGATCAAATTATTTTGAATAATTTTGTGAACTTTGTCATGTTCAGTATCGCGCAAGCGTTGTTTGAGGATAGCGCCTTCTTGAGCAAATTTTGAGTTTAAAAATTCTACTAATTCCCGATCATTTATTGTTAACTTACGTCCGTAATTGCGTTGGCGCTGATTAAGTTCTGCACTCGCCAGCCGAATTTCTTTTTCGGAACGTCCTTGGAAGTATTGATAGTAAGAAGAAATGCATTTTACCCACTGTCCTTGTGCTAGTGCATAAGCAATTCCTGCATTCCAAGGGTCGTAACGAACCCACAGCATTGATTTTTCGATTTCTGGATCACGAAATACATCTGCCCAGTAATAAATATTGTGTATTTTGACACCCTTTCCTGGTTGAACTTTACGCTTTCGTTGATCTGGTGCTGGTAGAGTCAGAATCTGGAATAATTCGTCATATGCTACTCTTCGGTGTAAGCGACTTCCACCTGTTGCTAATCCGGTGACAAAAGCATCGCACGGACTAGTACCTAATGCCGGATGCAATCGTTGGTCATAAACCGAATATGCCCATTCACAAAAGGCAGAGTACAGTTCTTCTAGTGTCCAAATTGCTAATCTTTCTGGACTGACAGATTTGGTGACTTTACGGTGAAGGCGTTTGATTTGGGTGTTACCTTGCAACTCATGAATAAACTGCGTGTTGGCAGTCCCAAATAGTCTTTCAACAATTGAACCAAACCGAGCATGTGCTGGCGGTCGATACTTCAGCGTGCAAGTATAAGATGCCAATAATTGTTCAAAATAATGACTGTGAAACTCTTTTCCATTATCTACAACAATATTTTGCGGAAACCGTCCAAATCTAGCAACACATATGCGAATTACCATCATACAATCACGGTAGCTTGGCTCATCGAAGGTCAGATAAACTGATAAAATTCTTCGACTATATGCATCAACCATGAAGGTTGCCCAAGGACGACCTAAATTCTGATGAATTGAGTTATTTGTAGCAATATAACAATTAGTTAGAGATTCGAGTGAACTGACTAATTCAATGTCAATTTGAGTATGGTCAATGTGAACAATCTCAAAAGGGCGACTGCCATGCCGTGGAGTAGTTTGCTTTAATTCCCAATAAAATGGTTCTTCGGAAATAGCCGCTCGATTACCAAGACGTTTTCTGGTTTGATGATGTCCGCTTCGCTGTTTGATAGCATGGCAAAATGTGATTCTCGATGGTGGTTTGAATGGGGGGTCATGGGTTTGGCAAGCTAAAACAAATGATTCATAAACCCGTATTTTTCTGCGTTGTTTGGGTGTTTCATAATGCTCTTTGATAAAATCGAGCATAAATTCTTGGGTTTGAGAATCAATTTTTGGAGTCCGATTGCCTTTATTGTTATGTTTAGGCAGTAATCCCAGGTATCCCTGTCCATAAATGAGTAAAGCTTTTTGGTACTGAGTGCGCCAACGACGGATTGTGCTGCTTGGATATGCTTTCAGAGCATCTTCTAAGTATGGTTGTATTAAATTGTAGCGACGGTTGGCTTCGATAATATCTTCACAAGTTGCGTGTTTAATAATTTCTGCCGCTGCTGCTTTAATATTTGAGGTTTGTGTTGTCTTATCTCCCATAATTTTCCCTGTATCAATCAATGCTGTAAATGCTAAATTTGGTAGTTCTATAAGTTTGCCATCTGCACGTAATAATCCAGTAGTGGTCGTCCCAGTATTTACTATCTCCCATGACTCTCCATCCCAATAAATATTAGTACCTACCGCTATTTGGAGTAATATTTGATTACTAGTTTGGGTTGTAGATTCTATTGAGTTAAGATGCTCATAAGATAAAGCAACATCTTGGTTAATAAATACGAATACTGTTTCCGGTTGCGAAAGTTTAACTTTATTAAGCTCTACGTAAAGTTTATCTGTAGCAATTAACCAATAAAGTACATCAGGATTTATTTCTTCATTTTGTAACAGTTCTGTCAGGGTGATTCCTAGATGATTGTTTACTGTGTTTACAATCAAACTTTGCTCGGTTTCGTCTATAATTTCTGATGAGTATCCGAAATAATCTAACAGCCAAATTAGATTTTGTTGGAAGTTCCAATTAATTAGAGCATCTGACCATACATGAAAGTCCAAACCATGACCATGAGCGTATTCTTCACCTGGGGGACAATGCCATTTGCCATCTGAGTTTTTGCAATAGCGATTTGGATTCAATTCGTTCAGCTTGTTAAGTTCAAGTTCTGTTTTGCATTCCTCCCAAAAAGCTGAATCTGTCCGAATTATAAAGAAATCAGGTGTATATTGGTGTCTATTTTTTCGCCCGCTTTTGCTTTGATAGACTAATTCTATTGCTGGCGGTTGGTCGTAATATTCGAGTACGCATGGGTCATGTTCTAGTTCATAAATACGTGCTAATTCGTTATGATGGCTCTCGAATTGAATAGTACATCCCATTTTTCGACTGGGGTAACTGCCACAAACGTTTTTCCTTGCCCCTGTTACTCGACGAGATGGATTGCTGCTGCGAATCTCCTCAATGATTGCCTGCCCTGCTTGACTGAGGTCTTGTTGACGGCACCAGTTGTTAAACTCAAGGTTGTCAAGCATAATTCTTGGTTAGGAGAGAGTGTTGCGATCATTAGTCTCTCCTACTCTTTATCTCAGCACAAGGCTGTATATTTATGAACAAAGTGTTGAAAATGTTTGCTCAACTTATACTTTCTCAATCATATTTTTGCTCAACTTATGCTTTCAAAACTCTTCTATTTGCTTGTTCCATCTGACGGGGTTAATACTGTTTCAAGCAATCTGTTGCTCAACTTATGCTTTCAAAGTTGCTCATTTTATCCTTACAGTGACAGCTCCGGTCGCATATTTGCCCTTGCTACAATCGCCTCACGCGACCATTTTTCAGGATTTGGCACGGGCGAATTGCCCGTAGTACCGAAGGATAGGGCTGTTCATATAGTAGTGGATTCAACAGGGAGTTTGTTGAAGCAATGGAAGTCGGCGGTATTGCTGCGATGGAGGTTGTTGCCAGGGATTTGATTAGATTTCCGAAATAGGTAATTTTTCAACTAAATCTAAATTGTTACTTTTTCTGAGCATAGCTCTCAAGCACATTCTGTACTTAGGATCGGAAAAGCAGTATGCATCTTTTTTCGGAGAACGTTTAATTATAGGATTATCTTTGACTGACAGTCCACTTAGTATCTGAGGAATATTTAAAGTAAGGTTATTAGTGGACTCTAAAAACTCCTTTCTAACAATCTCTTCTATATCAGACCATTTAAACTCTTCACTCTCAATTAATCCAAGAGAGTATAGTGTTTGATTACGTCTACCCACTTTGGTATCACGCTCATTCATCATAGACTCTATAACAGTATAATTTGCTGCTAATGATTGTTTAAGCCAAAATTTATCAGCCTCATCCAACAAAGTATTATCTATTGTTCGATTATTACTTTCTCCAATAAAAGCAAGCTCTAGACAGTATTCATGGATTCTTTGAGGTAGTCTATCAGTTACCCAAGAAATATGGGATATTACTGAATCTATATCATGGATATTGTACTTAAGTTCTGTAATAAAACCTTGATAAATAAGATTTTTGCATTGATCTAAAGTCATTCTTGAAACTTCAGGCATCTCTCTAATACGATTTGCCACAGTAGTAAGGTTTGGTGTAGCTCGGTAGTATTCTCTTAAATCACCAGGTACACCAACTATCAAAAGATTTACTTTGTAAGAGGCATAACGTTCATCATCCAACAGTGTTATAACATTTGCTAACTCTGTTAGTAAGTTCTGATCTGCTCGGATCGACTCAAGGTTATCAAGTACAAGAATTGCTTGTTCATTACCACTCAGATTGCGAATGTGACTTAAACAAGCTTCAAAAGGTTCCATTTCGCCAAAACTGTACTGACCTTGATGCTGTAGGCTACCAGAAGCAACACCTGCATTAAGATCGGCCTTTTTCGTTTCACTATATCCGGTTTTTTTTGCTTGTTGCCCTCTATTTACTAAATTTGCAAATTCAGCATTAATAGACTTAAGCCTAGACGCATTTGCCAAATTTGCAATATACACATTGATATTTAAATTTTTAAGAACTTTTTTGTATAACCAAGTTTTACCACTTCCGCTCTCTCCGTATGTTAATAAATGCATACCGCTTCGCAAACCTCTGATTAAGTTAGACTCTAGGTCTGGACGGTTTACATACATTGACTCATTTACGTCTGAAGCTCTTGGAGTAAAGACTTCTTCTGGTTTCTTATTTTTCTGCCACATAATTTTAAGATACTATTTTTCAATAAGCTTATAAATAACTAACTATTATCTTAGCTACTCAAATTAGCATCCAGCAATGTTTACTCAAAAGTTTATCAAATTTACTATTGTCATCAGAAATGAAAAAAATGCTGAATACGTAAGTAATTGAGAGGAAGCAGCAAAAAGCTAGGAGATCGGACAAGCCGAAGTTTTTTACTGAAATATCTCTGTTTTGCCAGTTTCAAAAAACAATAATCAAAGCCAAATTCTAAAAACTTGAATTAATCAAGGTTTTAGGGTTTATTCTTTGAGATAAACTAAAATTTATAGACAAAAGTGGAAACTAAAGCGCCATAAGCCTTTGATTTCTTGCGTTATCTTACTCTGAAACAAGAAGATATTCCACTTCCTTTCCTCATGAGGTACAGAGAGACTTCAGATATACAACTTTTCAGCTTTGAGGATGTACTTTTTTCTAACTAAAAATCTGAATATAGCAGTATTAATACTTAAAAGCAATCATTACTCATTCTAGTGAACTAGCACCCCATGAACACAAGCAATCCCCCACTGCGGAAACTTCGCCAATAATTTTTTAATCACAATCTGCAAAGCCAGATCATCATTCCAACACTCCTGCAAAAAATCAAACCCCGGATTCTGCCCCGAATTGCTTGCTACTTTGAGTTTCTGCATACGCTCTGGTCGCACATTCGACCTTGCAACAATCGCCTCATGCGACCACTTTTCAGCACTGGTGACAGGCGCGGCGGAACTTTCACCCTCATCAACTGCTTTGACTTCTCCACCTGAAACTTGGTTTTCTTCCGGCAAGAAAGCAGATTCACCCTGTTCTACTTGCCTCTGTGTTTGATTAGCGATCGCTGAATTTAAAGATTTCTCATTTTGTGCAACAGGCGCGGCGGAAAATGTGTCTTCATAGGGGGAGATCGCCCCTTAGTCGGGTTTCGGATGAAATAACTTACCTAAAATATTTTCATAGCGGTGGGTCATTCAGGAGACGCTGTGTAGAATTAACCAACGAGTTATGAGACTCACGTTGATCTTTCACAGTTCTAAAAACCTCCATAATTGGAATTAAGCAGCGTTTAGCATCTTCGTAACCACGCTTTTTTAATTCGGCGATGCGTTCTGAACTAAAATCCAGGTAGCTATCAATTTTACCAATTATTGGAGTGTCAGACTTTTCAATTCTCTGTTCAGGTCTAATTTCAATTACAGTTTGTTCGGGAAAGTTATGGCGATTCCAAGCAGCGCCATTTTTTAAGTGAATTACAATGACGTTTTTGCAACCACGTTTTGCCAAAGCTCTCAAAGGTACGTTATCAGCTAAACCGCCATCTATATAGGACTGTCCGTTAACTTCCTGACTAGGAAATGCTAGAGGAAGGGCAGCACTAGCTAGAAGCAATTTGTAGACTGTTTCATCATCAGTACAGTCCTGAATACAAAGCCAGTGAGCATCCGTGCCAGTGCGAGCGCGTATCAAATCAACTAACCAGTCGTAACCCAAAGCTGGTATTTTTAAAGAGGGAAAGACTGTTACCCATAACTCAATACCACGCCGCAATTCAGCAGGGTTAACAGCTTCTCGTAAAAGTTGCTCGATGGGAGCAGGGTCAAAAATGGCACTTGAATTTTGCATTAAACCCTCTGTTATAAGAAAATCAAGCAACCATCCCCGCAGTGTAGGTGTAAAGGCTTGAGTAGCGTAGCTAAAAGTACGGAGAACAGCACCTGTATTTGTGCGTAAAATTTCTGCTTTACTTAGTTGTTCCCAAAGTTGATTCAGACGTTGAACAGCGTAGGGGAAAGGACGATACGCTGAGAGAACAGCACCATTAAGAGCGCCAATGCTAGTTCCGGCAATAATTTGGGGTTCAAGTCCTAATTCGGCAATATATTGAAGAGCGCCTACTTGGTATGCTCCTTTAGCACCACCACCTGTAAGTACAAGTCCAAGTTGGGGGTTAGCTGGTTTCATTGCATCATCGCCATACAATCATTTGCAGTTTCTTCCACCACATAGGTGATAAATTCCCGTGCGTCGGTGGTGCGGGAAATAGTGCCAATTTGGGCGCGACATAGTGCTAGTGCGCTTTGTGCTGGTTTAGCCGGTCTAGCTTCTGTTGGTAGCGTCGCTAGTTCCAAAGTTGTACCAATAACAAACAAATATGGTGTATTAACCAGACGCTGCTGTGGAACGGAGCGAATTTCCAGTAAAGCGGCTGTTAACTCTTGGTCATTTTTTGTCATTCTCATACAGGATTGATCTAATAAATCACTAAGACCAAAGAAACTATCAGGAAGTTGTTTACTTGTGGCAATAATTTTATTCACCAAAAGCTGACGATAACGTTCTGTATCTCCTGTTTCTAGTTCATACATCATTACAGAACTACTAAATACTTCCCGTGCTAGTAAAGCAACTTGTACAGCCCAAGGAAAATTTGTATAAGTTTGACCAGCAGCCCAAGCAGTGAAAATATGATCTAAATCTTCATTTGCTGCAATTCGCACTTCTAAACGATGTACCTGGGCCTCAAGATTATTAAATCTTGTAGTAACTTTTTGAGCTAACTCGTCTAGTTGATCGCTGAGTTGAACTATTGCGTATTCTTGTCTTTGCAAACTTTGTTTATGCTTACGAA
>JADEXV010000550.1 GCA_015206945.1 Nostocales cyanobacterium LEGE 12452
ATACAGCACTTGCGTCTATTATGAGGTACACTGGATTAAAATATAAATACTTTTAAATGAAGTCTTACTCTGTCGATCTTCGAGAAAAAATAGTTGCAGCACATCTTGAGAAAAACATCTCAATCAGGAAAGTGGCTAACATCTTTTCCGTCTCAAAGAGTTTAGTACAAAAGCTTGTAAAACAACAAAAACTTGAAGGGAATTTACAATCAAAGCCGCGAGGAAAGCCACAATTTAGTCATTTAACAAATGCTGATATAGATTTGAGAGAATTAGTTGAATCATATCCAGATGCAACATTGATAGAGTTGTGTGAATTTTTTGCAGACAAGACTGGTAATTGGGTAGGCCAAAGTGCAATGTGTCGTGCGTTACAGAAATTAGGATTAAATCGGAAAAAAAAACGAAGCGGAGTACCCAAGCAGGCACAGAGCGAGTCCTAAATTTAAGATTAGATTATTGGGAAAAGGTCAAACATATAGAGCCAGAAAATTTAGTATTTTTGGACGAAACTGGTGTCCTGCTTGGGTTAACAAGGACTCATGCCCGTTCACAAATGGGAACAAGAGCTTACTCTCTTAACCCCTTTTATAGAGGCTCAAAAGTTACAGTAATTGGAGCAATTAGTCTTAAAAAAGTAGTTGCATTAATGACAATGAATGGTTCAATGGATGGCATTGCGTTTGAATTATTTATTGAGAAGTTTTTAGTGCCAAATTTATGGTCAGGAGCAGTTGTAGTAATGGATAATTTATCCGCACATAAACTAGATTCAATTGTGCCAATGATTGAAGCTGTAGGTGCGAAAGTTATTTGTTTATCCTCATACTCCCCCGATTTTAATCCAATTGAATTATGGTGGTCACAACTTAAATCTTTTTTACGCAGTTTTGCTCCGACTACAACAGAAATGGTTGATAACTTAATCTCAGTTGCACTCGATTTAATAAATCCTCAACATTTAAGAAACTGGTTTGCTAGTTGCTGCTACTGTACCTCATAACAGCCGCAAATGCTGTA
>JADEXV010000036.1 GCA_015206945.1 Nostocales cyanobacterium LEGE 12452
ATTGGGGAATTTCCCGACTGCGATTCAAGCATACAAGCTTTCTTTGACAATGATTTAGGACAAATGTTTCAGCAGCAGATGCTGCCTTTTCAACGAATGGAATTTTTATAAGCTACGTGTTAACCATTATGCCTCATATAATTTCCTCTCGTGTAACACAGTATCAAGCTCAAGTGATAACAGGTGTCACTATTTGCCGAAAATTCATTAATTCTTTAATTATTTTGACTTCATCTCTGAGTTATTGGGCATTGGGCATGGGGCATGGGGCATGGGGCATTGGTTATTTCTCCCTCTACTTCCTCATCTCCCTTACCTTACCCATTTCACCAGTACTTTAACTCAGAACTGGTGAACTCATGGTTGTGGAATTTTTTATTATCCTTCTGTAACTTCTGTAGAAGCTTCGCTGTTTTCTTCCTCAGTCTGAGGTGTATCAGCATCTGATTCTGCGTCTTCTGTTTCCTCGGCAGGACTCAAAGAACCTTCGGGTACAAGTTCAACTGATGAGTGTTCTAAGAGCCAATCGATGATTTTTTCGGTTAACAGTTCGTTTTCCACGATTGAGCGCAGTTTATCTTCATCAACGTCTTGTTCTTCTGAGTATTGCTCTAAAAGTTCTGTAACTCTGGCTGCGATTTCTTCTGGTGTTACCTCGATAGATTCGCGTTTGCCGATTTCCCGCAAGGATAAGGAGCGTTTGATGCGTTCAATTGCTTCAGTACGCGATCGCTCCCGCAATTGCGGAATAATATCTTGAGTAAACAGTTTTCTCACATCCAATCCCTGCTGAGACAGCCGGATTGCTGTTTGCGTTAGCATTGCATCCACTTCTTGCTCAATCAAAGTTGCTGGTAAGTCAACTTCTACGTGCTTGAGCAGTTCCGTTAACAAGGCTTCCTGCTTATTGGTTTTTGTTTTGTCGTCCGCCTCTTTTTGATATTGCTCTACCAAAGAAGCGCGTAACTCCTCTAAGGTTTCAAAATCGCTGACTTCCTGGGCGAAATCGTCATTTACTTCTGGTAGCTCCTTTTCTTTTAATTCTTTGAGTGTCACAGTGAAAGTTGCCGCTTTTCCAGCTAATTCTTCATTAGCATAAGGATCTGGGAACTGCGCCGCAATTTCTTTCGTTTCTTCAGGATTCATCCCGACTATTCCCGAAATAAAGCCTGGAATAAACTTATCTTCCTGCAACTCAACTTGAAAATCAGTTGCTTCGGCTCCGGGAATCGGTTCTAGTTCAGCTGTTTCGTCCTCGCCCTCAACTCTGGCGAATGAACCTTTAAAATCAACTACGGCAATATCGCCGATTTGAGCTGCACGTCCTTCCACAGGAATTAATGTCGCCAATTCTTGACGTTCCTTGTCAAGGCTAGCGTCTACTCGTTCTGGATCGTACTTAACTTCTTCAGCTTTGACTTGCAAATCAGTGTACTGCACTAGATTCACTTCTGGTTCTACATCGACAGCAGCGGAAATCGTCAGGGGTTTTCCAGGTTCATAATTATTAATCAAATCCTCAAAAGAGGAGCGCAATTGCGGCTGACCGATTGCTGGGATGGCTTCTTGTTTGACTGCTTGCTCAATGCCATCTTGAATTAGTTCTTCCAGCGCCGCTGCCTTGATTCGAGTTGTACCCAGCCGTTGTAGTAATATCGGCCGAGGCACCTTGCCTTTACGAAACCCAGGAATATTGGCAGTACTCGCTAAGTTTTTAATGACCTGTTCGTAAGTTTGCTTGGTAATTTCCGGCGTAATCTCTATTTCCAGACCAATTTGGCTGGCGGGAAGTTTTTCCTGGGTAACTTTCATGCTTCGTCTCTAGTTTTCTGGTATTTTATACTCCGAGTACACACAAAACGCAATAAAATAATTGTTTGCGTTTATGGCTTGATGTCTCTTAGGGGTAATGGGAGTTTGCCAAAAGGTCTTGTGACATCCAAGGATGGATGTTTGTCCTGGGGCAAACATCCAGTTTACTGCCAATTATCAAGGACTTGACATTTTACCTTCATAACAATTTAGTTAATGGGGCATTTGGATTAAGGGGAGGTGACAGTTGATAGGGAATAAATCTGTAAACTGTACCCTGTAACCTATTTTCTTCTTCACCCCCGACTCACTCTAAAACTTGGGAATTAATTATCCGGTGGGCTAATGCCGTGATATCCTGGTTCTCAAATAGTGGTTAGTACCCCAGGTTAAAGTTATAGTATTTAGTCTAGCTATTATCTAGCTATTATTAAGTTGTGTGTGGTACGAGAGTGCATCTGTTACTTAACCACATCGCTCAGTTTGACCTCGTGCTGGCTTTATGGATTTATATCCTAGTATATTCATCATCTTGGCAAGCAAGCTTGCAGCCAATACATTTGTTTCTTTACAGGTAGGATGCTTGTTAAACCCCTAGATGCAGATATCTCCACTTATTATAAAAATGGCTGATTGTTGTACAATATATATTTATAGTTATAATAGATGAAAAAATAAATATACTGTTATTTTAAAATGCAATATCATTTAACTTAACTAAATAAGCAAAAAAATAAATGTATTAAATATCTAAAGATAGACTAAATTAGAGAAAAATATAATACCTATTAAAAATGTATTTCCAGACTGCGATCGCTATTTAAATATAACTAAATTGTCAATTGTTCCAAGAAATTGCAGATCAGTATCTTAAAGGAGGAAGCAAGTTTGTCGAAATCCTATCGTTTAGCTATTTTGGGAGCGACTGGTGCAGTCGGCACAGAGCTGCTGGAATTATTAGAAAGTCGCAATTTCCCGGTTGCTGACTTAAAGTTATTGGCATCAGAGCGGAGTGTTGGGCGATCGCTGCGCTTTAAAGGTGAAAATATACCAATAGAGGCAGTAAGCGATCGCGCCTTTGAAAATGTCGATATAGTACTAGCTAGTGCAGGTGGTTCCACGTCCAAAACTTGGGCAGCTGTTGCTGTCGAAAAGGGCGCAGTGGTAATTGACAACTCCAGTGCCTTTAGGATGAACCCGGAAGTTCCCTTAATAGTTCCAGAGGTGAATCCCCAAGCCGCAGCGCATCACCAAGGCATTATTGCTAACCCCAACTGCACAACGATTTTAATGGCTGTGGCAGTCTGGCCATTGCATAAAGTTAAACCAGTGCAACGCATCGTCGCTGCAACCTACCAATCTGCTAGTGGTGCTGGGGCTAGGGCAATGGCAGAAGTCAAAACCCAAACAAGCGCTATACTACAAGGACAGCCAGCGATTGCCGAAATATTGCCTTACCCATTGGCATTTAATTTATTCCCACATAACTCCCCATTAAACGATTTGGGTTATTGTGAGGAAGAAATGAAAATGGTCAACGAAACCCGAAAAATATTTGGTACGCAGCAAATCAGAATCACTGCAACCTGTATACGGGTTCCCGTACTCCGCGCCCACTCAGAAGCCATTAATTTAGAATTTGAGGCTCCCTTTAGTGCGAAGGAAGCCAGAGAAATTTTAAATTCCTCCCCTGGAGTAAAATTGGTAGAAGATTGGGGAACGAATCATTTTCCGATGCCAATAGAAGCAACCGGTCGAGATGAAGTTTTAGTGGGAAGAATTCGCCAAGATATTTCTCATCCTTGTGGCTTGGAATTATGGTTATGTGGCGACCAAATTCGCAAAGGCGCAGCATTGAATGCAGTACAAATCGCTGAATTATTAGTAGAGAAAAATCTACTCAAACCATTAGCTATTAGTCATTAGTTATTGGTCATTGGTAAAGTGACAAAGTACTAATGACAAAGTAAATATGACACTTGAAAGCAATTTGCAGATAGGTTATTACAATAGAGAACCACCAAGATATAAAAACATGGGTAATCAGGAGTGAAAAAAGGGTGGGAGATTTTGGCAATGTTTTAACCGCTATGATTACGCCATTTAAAGCAGATGGTAGTGTCAACTATGATGTAGCGGCAGAACTGGCGGCGCATCTAGCTAACAACGGTACAGATACATTGGTGATGTGCGGCACAACCGGAGAATCCCCGACCCTAAGTTGGGATGAAGAATACCAGTTGTTTGTCGAGGTATTGCAGTCCGTGGCTGGAAAAGCCAAGGTAATTGCGGGTTGTGGATCGAATTCCACCAAAGAAGCGATCGCAGCCACCCAAAAAGCGTCTAAGATAGGAGTACATGGTTCCTTACAAGTTGTTCCTTATTACAACAAACCGCCGCAAGCGGGATTGGAAGCGCACTTTAAGGCAATAGCACAAGCCTGTCCCGACTTACCGTTGTTGTTATATAATGTTCCCGGTCGTACCGGACAAAACCTTCAGCCAGAAACAGTTGCCCGGTTAGCTGAGGTTAGCAATATTGTCGGGATTAAAGAATCCACTGGTAATATAGATCAGGCAAGCGAAATTCGTCGCTTGACACCAAAAGAATTCCACATCTATTCTGGTGATGATTACATGACTCTGCCCTTGTTAGCGATCGGGGCAAAGGGTGTGGTAAGTGTGGCTTCTCATCTGGTAGGAAACCAACTACAGCAGATGATTCAAGCTTTTAGTGCGGGAAAAGTTGAGGTAGCAAGCGACATTCATCTCCAACTGTTCCCGTTGTTTAAAGCTCTATTTCTCACTTCAAATCCCATTCCAGTGAAAAAAGCACTGCAACTTCAAGGTTGGGAGGTGGGTTCAACTCGTCCACCGCTATGTGAAGCTGATTTGGAAGTTAGTCAAAAATTAGAAGCGGTTCTGAAAGAACTTAGTTTAATTTAACCACCAACTTATTTAAATGCTGGTAGTCTCCTCCTTGTCAAAGATACATATAAACAACGATCATAATTGTTCATAAGTTGCAATTTAAAAACCTGTGCTAGGACTGATAGATATACTATGAATCCTTGAGTTTTACAGTTGATTTTATTGAATAAAAAATTGAAATCTTCAATTAAAACTTGATTGCTTTGGGACTGACTTAAGAGACAGATGATGTTGTCTTAAATACAAGTTCGTTAACTATCAACTTAATTAACCACAAGTAACAATCTAAGGAGAAAATGGCTAAAAACGAAGCTAACAATTCCGCCTTGAAAATTATTCCTTTGGGCGGTTTGCATGAAATTGGTAAAAATACCTGTCTTTTTGAGTATGACGATGAAATTATCCTGTTAGATGCAGGATTAGCTTTTCCCACAGAGGCGATGCATGGGGTAAATATTGTTTTACCAGATACGACCTATCTGCGAGAAAATCGCCACAAAATTAAAGGGATGATCGTTACTCACGGTCATGAAGACCATATTGGTGGGATTGCTTTCCATCTCAAGCAATTTGATATCCCAGTGATTTACGGGCCCAGACTAGCAATGGCAATGCTAGAGGGTAAATTAGAAGAAGCAGGAGTCCGCGATCGCACAGAAATTAGAACAGTTCTACCACGTGATGTAGTGCGGATTGGCAAAAACTTTTTAGTTGAATATATCCGCAATACCCACTCCATCGCTGATAGCTTCACTGTTGCCATTCATACTCCCCTGGGTGTAGTCATTCACACAGGGGATTTTAAAATTGACCATACCCCAGTGGATGGTGAAAAGTTTGACTTGCAACGTCTAGCAGAACATGGTGAAAAAGGCGTTCTTTGTTTACTGAGTGATTCCACTAATGCTGAAGTGCCAGGATTTACACCTTCGGAACGTTCAGTTTATCCCAATCTGGAGAGAGTATTTAGTCAAGCACCTGGGCGATTATTTGTCACAACCTTTGCTTCTAGCGTCCATCGCATCAACATGATTTTGGATATCGCCAAGAAGCAGAACCGTGTAGTGACAGTTGTAGGGCGTTCCATGCTGAACTTGATTGCTCATGCCCGCAATTTAGGTTACATCAAGTGTGAAGATAATCTGCTGCAACCATTGCACGCAGTCCGCAATCTACCTGATGAACGAGTACTAATATTAACTACAGGTTCTCAGGGTGAATTGATGGCAGCCATGACCCGCATTGCCAACAAAGAACATCCTCACATTAAAATCCGCCAAGGAGATACGGTAGTATTCTCTGCTAACCCAATTCCCGGAAATACGATCGCTGTAGTCAACACCATTGATAAATTAATGATTCAAGGTGCGAAAGTGGTCTATGGGCGGGATAAAGGGATTCACGTCTCCGGTCACGGCTGTCAGGAAGAACAAAAGCTGATGATTGCCTTAACTCGACCCAAGTTCTTTGTGCCATTTCACGGCGAACATCGGATGCTAGTGAAGCACGCAGAAACGGCTCAGAGTATGGGCATTCCCGCAGAAAACATGATCATTATTCAGAATGGTGATATTGTCGAACTGACTGAAGATGCTATTCGCGTCGCTGGTAAAGTGCCATCTGGTATAGAACTGGTGGATACTACTAGTTCGGGTATGGTCAGTGCCAAAGTGCTGCAAGAACGGCAACGCATGGCTTCAGAAGGCATTATTACTATCGCAGCTGCCATTGATTGGAATGGTAAACTGTTAGCGAAACCAGAAACTCACCTCCGGGGTGTAGTTACAAGTGTAGAGCGATCGCTGTTACAAACTTGGGTAAAACAACGCATTGAAGAAATTCTCACTGTGCGCTGGACAGAATTTGCTCCTAGCGAAGGTGAAGCAGCAGATATAGACTGGGGTGGATTGCAAGGAACTTTAGAACGAGAATTGCAACGTTCCATCCGTCGGGAATTGCAATGTCAGCCATCTGTGACTTTGTTGATGCAAATCCCTGATGAGCCACCTGTAAAAGTTGCTGATGGCAGAAGACGGCGGACTCGAACTGCTGCTCAGGTAGCATCATAGAGAATTTCAGGTAAAAATCTCATCCAGAGAGAAGTTTGAGCAGTGGTTTTCACCGCTCAAATTTCGATTGGCGCAAAGACACAGAATTTTTCTGAACGTCTTTGCGCTTTCTTTTATTATGAGTATAGAAATGATCTATAGTTATTGGAGGCGATCTAACTTGTCAGGTTGCTGTCGCCTCAAGCAACTGCAACCAATATCTCCTCATTTTTCTCGGCTGCTAAAAGATACAGATTTCTCCACCGCTCAAAGTCTTCAAAACACCATTCATTTCTTGTAAACAGTGTTTCAGGATCGATCTGTCGAAAAATGCTGGCTCCTTCACTGACTAGCTCACGGGATATAAGTCCCAATGACTCCTCTATTGACAACAGAGTTGGAGCAAGGGTTTGATATCCAAACATGAGCTTTTCAACAATCTCATCGGCATTCGCAAACTTTCTTCTCGATAGCTCCTGCGACAAACGTTTCTCGATCTCAACAGATGTTTTTTCTAGTGATGCTCTTCTACCTTCAATCCCTGGATAGGCTTGACGAGTAAGCCTTAACTCAGACCGCAATTCAGCAATTACCCGATCTGCTTCTAACTCAGATCCAAAAGTCTCTTGGTGTGTTTCGATAACATCTTCCAGGATTTCATTAATCTCTTCAGCCTCAACCTCAAAAAAGCGGAAAATACCGCAGCCATAGGGGAAAAGATAAACTACAAGGATACTGAGTGCCTTTTCATGTTGAAGGCGTACGTATAAACTGCCAGGAAGAATTGCGCTGTAGAGTACAAAAACACCCATAAGCAAGTTCATCTGATTTTAACGCTTCAGACTATATCATTCTCAAATCGCCACTGCCAACCTAAGTTTTGTGAAATGCGATCGATTCTACTCGAACAAAAATCACTACTTCTACGGTATTCAGCCAGCGACGAACAGGACACACTTACGTGAGAAAGTGGGAACACGGAGAGGGAAAATGCCTTCTAGGGAATTATTGATGTTTATACTTAGCAAAAATACTTTCAGAAAGAGCTTATATTAAGTTGTGTAAATGTTACACTAAAACCTATCCAATGATGGATGTCTTTATTAAAATTTAAACTGTGTCAAGTTATGAACAAGATCGTAATATTACACTACCGATCCCCAGAAATTTGCGATTAACTTGACGTAGTAATAAATTAGGTTCTGACTTAAGTGGCTAATCAGGTATTACATTATATCGCAGTCAGAACGCGATTTTTCCGGGAAAGTTCGTTGCCACGTTGTATATATTCATCAAAAAGGTGAATAGCCTCAATAACACAGAGGGTTAACCATGAAGGTATTCGACAATACCACAAAAAAGATTTTTCTGGCTAGCTGGGTATCAATCAATCAAGCAGAAACTACTGACCATAAAGCAACCCAGCTAAACCATTCTGTTTCCAAGCCTTACTGGGATATTCTCCAACCCTTACGGCAGCGAGTAGAAAACATTCAAGTCCGCGATCGCCAACTAGCTCACCGCTTGTGCAAACTGATTCCATCTCAGTGCCCCTTTGAGCGCGATGTCAAATTGTTTGGGAAGACCTTGTTTCACATCCCACCCATGTGCAAGCTCAACCCCTTATATGAAGAAGTGGTTGGTTTACGTTTCCGAGCGCTGTGCTATCTAGCCGACGAATGTGGCGAAGATGTAACTCAGTACTGCTAATGCTGAGTGATCAGTACTGTTAGCATGGCGTTTAGCCCGTGCTGAGTGCTGAGGGAAAAGTGAGGAGTGAGGAGTAATAAGTGCTGAATTAAAAATATAACTCCTAACTCCTAACTCCTAGCTATTTTTTTACTATTTTTTTACTATTTCTTTTGCCATTTTTGGATGGCATCCTGAGCATCTTCATAAGCGCCTGTCTCCTCTGGTACTAAAGCTGCGGTGGCAATTGCAGCATTACGTTCTCCTTCGGCGGCGCGACGCTTTGCCAGGTCTAAAATTTTCTCACTCCATTTATTGATCGATTTTTGGGCAGTATCGAACCCTGGTTGTCCGGGTGGTACTTTCTTGGCAACTTCGATCGCCCGATTGTAGGTAGATGCCTGTTCGGACTTAATTAAGGCATTAGCTGCATCTAAAAGAGTTTTGTTACTCACATACTGCTTACCCTCTAAGCGCCACAGGTTAATTGCTGCTTGTGCTTTCGCGTAGGGGGCTTCATCTTTGGCGATCAACCGAGCCGCAGCAATCGCGCTGGCATACTGTCTTTGTTTAGCACGACCTTCTGCTAAATCTAAAATCATCTGGCTCCAAATCTTAATATTCTCCTGAGCTTGTTCGTACAGTGGTTCGCCAGGTTGAATTTTTCGGGCTGTAGCAATCGCCATGCTCAAATCGCTCGCCTGAGTTTGTCTGAGCGACATTTTCGCCAGGTCTAATACTGCTTGATTTCGCTTTTTTGACTGGGAACTAGAGGCTATTTGGGCGCTAGATTGGTTTTTGAATTTAACTGGTGAAGTGCGATCGCTTGGTAAATTCTCGACAACCTGGCGATCGCTAACAGTAGCATTGGGTGATGCACTTGATATTTGCTTAATTCTAAAAGTTTCTTGATTCCGTAGAAAAACTACGGCGATTAAACCTGCTACTAGCAAGCTGCCTCCGCCCCACAAGATAAACTGTTTCCAAAAAGGGATGCTTGGTTGATTCGCTGGCAATCGCGAGACGTAACCTTTTGAGGAATTTGGGATAAATCTTCCTCTGGTATTCACTCCCAAGGAAGTTTCTGCCATTGGCTGGGAAACTAAGCTACCACCTGACTCCTGGACTTTTTTACCCTTCACCTGTTGGGAGGAGTTCACACTAACTTCTCCCCGTCTGCCTCGATCTGCTGAAGTTCTAGCGGAATCATCGAGGGGAGGAGCTGCCAGGGCAACAGCAAAAGATTCTTCCGGATAAATTAGCGCTTCTGGCTGAAAATCACTTTCCATTGCCAATTTTGGCAAGATTACTTGCTGTCTTGATGGGATGATCGTGGCAGGGTTTTGGATAGGACGCCAGTGGTGATGACATAACTTTGGCACAATCAGGCTTAGATAGTTTTCTAAATCTGCCAAGTTGCTGCCATTACCAGAACGTAAAGCTTCTAATAAAGCTGCTGTAAAGAATCCGTGACCTAGTTCGTTACTCTCATGGGAAAATTGTTCTGGTTGGCAAGAAAGAATTGTCGCCAGTTGTAGTTCTTGGGCTAGTTCTATTGTTTCTTCACCAACAGGAGCATCTGCTTGAGTGCCAAAAGCGCGGTTGATGTCGAGTAGTAGCAATACATTCAGATCGGCAAGTTGCAGACTTTGCATTAGCGATCGCAATTCTATGCCAGTCTCTTGCACCAGTTCCGGGTTGCCCTCTGCTGGCATTAAGTAATCTTTGCCCTTGTAATTGACTCCATAGCCGCTAAAGAATAACCACAGATAGTCTTCCGGTTGCCAACTTGTTGCTGCCAAATCTTCAAGCAGCAGCAAAATATTCTCCTTCGTCGGGTAAGTCGATCTATCCCCAATCGGCGGCGAAGTATCTGTCATCACTAGACAGTGCTTGGGGAGAAAACCTGCCTCTGTCACCAAAAAATCTTCTAGTGCCTCAGCATCTGCTTGGGCACAACTTAAAGGTTGAAATAACTGATATTGATTGATACCAATCGCGATCGCCCAGTAATTTGCCATCCCGCTCTTTGTCAGTTATTGTTGTTTGCTGGTCTTAAAATTGCGGTTGGCTTTGCCAAAAAAACAAAGCTAACCTATGTCTTATAGTCTAGGTGATTCTGATTGAATCTTAAGTTAGAATGTAATTTTTATTACGTTAATTGGCCGGAAAAATACCTTTACCTAATTTCAATAACAGATCATTACTAAGGAGATAGAAGGTCATGAGCAAAATTTCTGCTCACCTACCATCATCGCTCGCTCCCTTTTCAGTTATTAGCCAAATTGCCAGAAGAATCCGGATAATTCCTTTAGTAGTTTTGCTCATATCTACTGTTCCTGCGTGGTTTTTGATGGAAGCGATCGCACCGCAGGTTGTGCGAGCTTACACCGCTAGAGTCGATCTAGCTATTGACCGCCTGCCAGAAGAAAACTATGAAACCGTTCTCAGGAGAGCGGAAGCGGTCGCTAGGGCAGCTGCTCAAAGGAGCTTCGACCAAGATATCTTGGTGACAGATGTTTCCATCATTGTGTCCGTACAAAATTATGGAGCGATCGCACCAGTCTTGACATTAGATGTCAGTCGTCCTCAATGGCGATCGCGCCCTGATGCTCAAAATTGGGCGACATACTTCAAAACTGCACGATCTTTACTTTTCTTTGAAAATAACTCTAATCAAGTTCCAGCAGCTAGCGCTGTATCAACGCCAAAATGACGGGTTGAGCTAGAAGTCCGAGCCAAAGCTTTCTTGGCTCGGAATCTTGGGGGATTTAAAGAAAGTCATTCTTGCTGTTCCTGCGTCCTGGCGTCAGTCTTAACCCAACTTATTTATTCCTGACTCGACTGTTGTCTTTGGCGTCAGTGGATGGCCTAGAATAAGAAGGTTGTCAAGAATCGCGATATCTGCTGACATGGCTGTTCCTAAGAAGAAAACTTCCAAATCAAAACGAGATAAACGTCGAGCTACCTGGAGGCATAAAGCCGTCGTTGAAGCTCAGAAAGCCCTATCTCTGGGCAAGTCAATTTTGACTGGACGTTCTACATTTGTTTATCCAACTGCTGAAGAAGAGGAAGAAGAATCATAATTTCTCAGTCAGGAAAAGCACGAACAGCACCGATAGATTTGATTGGCAAGCTCAACAATCAAAGTTCCGATCGCTAGATAAATGCTTTTTCTTAGCTTTCCTGATTGCATTATGAATCATAGGCACTCTACATAAGCTCATTAGATCGAAAAAAATTGGTAGTGAGTAATTGGAAATATCCATTACCCATTACCTATCATTCAAGAGTTCATATAAAGAGTAAAACATCTGATACTGTTGGCAACTCAGCAAAAAAGCTTGTAAACATTTTGAGAAAACTTATTTTCTCTAACTATGCTAGGAAAATTTTTTCAGAAACCAGGCAAAGAAGAGAGCGATCGCGTCCCTCCTGGTCAACACTTAGCTAAAGGTTTTCCCGTATTAACTTACGGCGAAACTCCCCAAGTCAGCACTGAGGAATGGGAGTTTCGAGTTTGGGGTTTAGCAAAATCTGTTACTTTTAGTTGGTCAGATTTTATGGCGCTACCTCAACACGAATTCACAGCTGACTTCCACTGTGTAACGCGCTGGTCCAAACTTGATGTCAAATGGACTGGCATTAAAGTTACAGATTTCATGGGTCTGATTGAATTAGACCCGAAAGTAGCCCACGTTATGGAACACTGCTATGGCGGCTACACCACCAATATTTCTGTAGAAGATTTTCTGCGCGAAGAAAACTTCTTTGCTTTTAAAGTCTTTGGTGAAGACCTTCCATCTGAACACGGTGGACCGATGCGGCTAGTTGTACCCCACCTCTACGCTTGGAAAAGTGCTAAGTGGATTAATGGTTTGGAATTTTTAGCTGCTGAAGAACTTGGTTTTTGGGAGCGCAATGGCTACCATCGCCGTGGTGAACCTTGGGCTGAGGAACGTTACAGCAACGCTTTTGGGATTTAATAATTAATAGTTAAAAGTTAGAAGTTAGGAGTTAAGAATTTAGAGTTAAAAATTCATAATTCATAACTCCTAACTCTTAACTTTTTTAACCCAGAAGTTTCTTGATGAACGGCAATTTGCCCTGATATGGAGCATATCGCCATTTTAAATCGAGCCAGAAGGAGTTTTGCAATACACTTTTCTTATGGGAAAAGGTGTCAAAGCTAGCTTTGCCGTGATAGTTGCCGATACCGCTATCTCCCACTCCACCAAATGGTAAAGACGAGACACCAACCTGCATCACTGTGTCATTAATACAAACTCCACCAGAGGAAGTTTCCTGTAAAACTCGCTTTTGCAGGTTTTTGTCTTGAGAAAATAAGTATAACGCCAAGGGTTTGGGTCTAGAGTTAATCAAGGCGATCACTTCTGCAATGTCAGTATATTCAATGATGGGTAAAATGGGTCCAAAGATTTCTTCTTGCATTACAGAATCTTCTAAGGAGACATTATCAATCAGTGTTGGAGCAATATAACGTTCTGAAGGTTGATTTTCTCCACCGATGACAACTTCACCGTCTTTGAGAAAACTCACCAATCTCTCAAAGTGTTTTTCACTGATAATGCGGGCATAATCAGGACTGTTTACAGGATTCTCGCCATAAAATTCTTTTAAAGATTTTTCCAGACCATCTATTAAATCTTTCTTGATTGTTTTATTAACTAAAAGATAGTCAGGGGCGATACAAGTTTGTCCAGCATTAATGAATTTTCCCCAAGTAATTCGTCTGACAGTATGTTCAAGATTAATGTCAGTATCTACAATGCAAGGACTTTTACCACCCAATTCTAAAGTCACTGGTGTGAGATATTTTGCTGCTGCTGCCATGATGATTTTGCCAACGGCTGTACCACCAGTAAAAAAGATATGGTCAAACTTTTCTGCCAGTAGTTTTTGACTCGCTTCCACGCCTCCTTCAACCACTGCAAGATAAGCAGGGTCAAAATGTTTGGCAATAATCTTAGCAATGACATCAGACGTATGAGAAGCAATTTCTGAAGGTTTGATAATTGCACAATTTCCGGCTGTGATCGCACCTATTAACGGTGAGATAATTAACTGAAATGGATAGTTCCAAGGCCCAATAATTAAGACAACCCCTAATGGTTCTGGATAAATTTTCGCTGAGTATGAAAAAAAATCCCAGGAAACCGCTGCTTTTTGGGGTTTAGTCCAGTTTTGAAGATGTTTGATGGCGTAATCAATATCCTTAATTACACTGATTTCTGTAAGGTAAGTTTCTACTTCTGGTTTATGTAAATCCGCTTTTAATGCCTCGACTATTGACTGTTCATGCTCGATAATTGCTTGCTTAAGATTTTTCAGTTGTTCAATGCGAAAGTTTACATCTTTAGTTTTGCCCGTTTGAAAAAAATCTCGCTGAGTCTGGATAATATTGCCAATGTTAGATAATTCAGTAGTAATCATTATTTTGTCCTATCAAAATCTATTTAATGTTAATGCTATTATCTCAGCATATTTGATTATTCAATTTTTAGCGTTTGATTTTCTAAGTGAATTTTTTAATTTAAATTATTGCTAGATAGTAGTAAGGTTATAAATCATGAATTAACAGGATAAAAAACTCTATAATTCATAATTTATAATTACTAGTTTTTTCATGCTTTGGTGGGTAGAAGCACAATAAATACACTACCTTTGCCCAACTCGGAATTAAGCAGAATAATGCCTTGATGTGCCTCGACAATTCGACGAGCAAGATACAATCCTAAGCCACTACCAGAACTCTTATGACTGCCTTGGCGAAATCGTTCAAATATAGTGGCTTGTTCTTCAGGGGGAATACCTGGGCCAGTATCCGCTATTTCAATTCTAATGTAGTCAACGGAATTGGATGTTTCAGAGAACTGAGATTGATTACTTTTGTTGAACTGGCGTTGAGAAGTAAAACGAATAGTAATAGACCCGGAGTCGGTAAATTTGATCGCATTTCCGATGAGATTGGTAAATAGACGATGCAATTCCAAGCGATCGCCCATCACTGTATTTGTGATTGACTCTTCAGTAACCTCCAAATTTAGGGATAGTGTTTTATCTTGAGCTAAGGGTGACAATTCTCCAGTCACTTCATCTAGTAATTCACCCAGATTAACCGGTTGAAACGCCAAACTTTTGCGACCCGCTTCAAAACGATAAACTTCCAATAAGGTATTGACCATAGAAAGCAGATTGATATTGCTACGCGCCATGATGGCGATTACTTCCTGCATTTGTGGTGATAATGTTCCCAACGCGCCTTGCTGAAATAGCATCAACATGCGATCGGCGGCTACCAAGGGAGTGCGTAAATCGTGGGTGAGACGGGAGACAAAATCTTCTCGCTGACGGGCAATTTCATCACGTTCATCCATACTATGCTTCAAACGCAGGAGCGATCGCACTCGTGCCAGCAATTCATCTACTGTGACAGGTTTGCGGATAAAATCATCAGCACCCAAGTCTAATCCGTGGGCAACGTTGGGCGCATCGTGGGCAGTGATCAGCAATATGGGGATATATTGCGGCAATTTCATATCTCCACGAATGTGCTTGGTAACTTCGTACCCGTCCATACCTGGCATCATCAGATCCAGCAGAACCAAGTCACAAGGAGAAGCTTTCAATTCTGCCAAGGCTGAAATACCATTTTCTGCGGTGCTAACTGTGTAACCTTCCTCCTCCAAAATAGTTTTGATCAAAAACACGTTATCAGGAGAGTCATCGACAACTAGAATTTTGTCAGAGCGAGAAGATTGTGAAGTCATATAGATGCAGGGTATGGGGTAAAAGTAAATTTTTAGAGTAGCTGGTTTATTGGTATAGTTTTCTTAGAAATTACCTTGATATATACTTTCTCAAAAAAAATTGTTTACCTATAAATTTATATAAATTTACTTTCAAAACAACTTTACTTATCTTTTTAAAATATAGCCACAAGCTAATTAAATTATGGCTCGTAAACTTTTAGAACTGAATACAGAGGATGGCGGCACGATTTTGGTAGCAGTTGAGCTACCAGATGCATCAGTAGGTCGTGTATCGCCCACTGGTGAGTTACCTATAGAGAAAGTAGAGGCTAACTTCGATGCAGTTAAGGAATTGATTGTTCGCGGGTGCCGCCCAATTACAAAGGCATTTCGTACCTTGCAGCAAGAATCGCAACCCGTAAGCGGAGAAGTTGAGTTTGGCGTGAATTTCACCGCCAAAGGCTCGGTTTATGTGGTCGAATCCACTGGGCAGGCATCACTGAAGGTGAAAATAACTTGGAAACTGGCACTAGAAGAAAATAAGTAATAAATTTTCATGAATTGGGAATTAGTTAAAGCTTGTACCGTAGCGATCGCTACTTCAGAAGGTTGCATCCAAGGCACAGGCTTTTTTATCTCACCTGATGGACATTTACTCACTTGCGCCCATGTAGTTGAGTCGGCAGGAGGTTGGGAAAATGTGCGAGTCAATGGGCAAGGGGTTGAGTTGGTTTATTTAGGCGATCGCACCCGTGATGATTTCGCCATATTGCAATTATCCGGTTATCAAGGTGCTTCAGTTCCCTTAGCTTTTAATTTTCAGCCGATGGATCGATTTCTGTCTATTGGTTATGGGCGAACGGATTTTCCTCAAGGTGCTTCGATTGATGGCACGATCACTGATATTAATCCCCAATCTGAATTTAGCAACTTACCAATGTTACGGTTGCGAATCAAGGCGAATTCGCAACAAGTGCAAGGGGGTTATAGTGGTTCACCCGTATTTGATGCGGAAACTCAACGAGTTATTGGCATAATTGCCGCTTATGACAATACAGAAGGCGCATTGGCTCTACCTCTGGTTACGGTGCAGCAAAAATGCTCAAATTTGTCAATATTTCTGGATATTAATCAGAACGTGCTACTTTTGCCACCGAATAGCAACAGCGCCAAAGTTTTTATTAGCTATCGCAGTCAAGATCCAGACTTGAGCCTTGCCCAGTATTTTTATGAAGCAATCAAAGCTGCTGGACATGAAGTATTTATGGCGGGTGAAAGTATTCGCTTGGGGGAAAACTGGCCCCAGCGCATTGATACAGAATTAGAACGGTGTGATTACTTTCTGCTGCTGTTATCTCCACAATCAGCAACCAGTGAGATGGTTACAGAAGAAGTAAGAAGGGCAAAGCAGCTACAAGATTTGCGTCCTGAGCATAAACCAGTAATTTTGCCCATTCGTGTCAATTTTCCTTTAAGTTCACCACTAAATTATGATTTACGGGGTTATTTAAGTCAGATTCAGCAGCGAGAGTGGAAATCGCCTGCCGATACTCAGAGGATTTTGCAAGAAATTTTGTCATTGTTGACCGAAGATGGTGGAAGCAATGCAAATCGTGCCGCTATAGAGGAATTACCAACTGTAGCACCTGCTTGGGAAACTCAGGAAAGTCCGCCTCTACCAGTTGCAGAACCAGAATTGCCAGAAGGACAAGTAGATTTAGTCTCGGAATTTTATATTGAGCGTCCTCCCATCGAATCTCGGTGCTACGAGGCAATTTTGAAGCCAGGATCTTTGATTCGGATCAAAGCGCCCCGGCAGATGGGTAAAACCTCACTTATGGGGCGGATTCTTCATCAAGCGTCACAAAAAGATTATCTAACCGTGCCTTTGAGCTTTCAATTGGCAGATGGAAAGGTTTTTGCAGATTTGGATAAGTTCCTTCGATGGTTTTGTGCCAGTATCGGACGGAGGTTGAGGCTACCGAACAAGTTAGCAGATTACTGGGACGATATTTATGGCAGTAAGGACAATTGCAGCGCTTATTTCGAGGAATATCTTTTGCCAGAAATCAACCAACCTCTAGCATTGGGATTGGATGAAGTCGATCGTATATTTCAACATCCCGAAATTGCCGCAGACTTTTTTGGGCTGTTACGTGCTTGGCATGAAGACGCTAAAAACCGGGATATTTGGAAAAAACTGCGGTTGGTAGTAGTACATTCCACAGAAGTTTATATTCCAATGAATATCAATCAATCGCCTTTTAATGTAGGCTTGCCGATTGAGTTACCAGAGTTTAACGCCCAACAGGTTCTTGATTTGGCACGAAGGCATGGACTCAATTGGAGTTTTACCCAAGTTGAACAACTAATGGCAATGGTGGGGGGACATCCTTATCTTGTACGAGTGGCACTTTATCACATTGCCAGACAGGATATTACGCTCAATCAGCTTTTGCAAACAGCCCCCACTGAAGCTGGCCCTTATAGCGACCATTTACGTCGGCATTTGTGGAATTTAGAACAGCGTCCAGAATTAGCTGCTGCTATTAAAAAGGTAGTTGCCAATACTAGCCCAGTTCGGTTGAATTCGATACAATGCTTTAAATTACTCAGCATGGGCTTATTACAACAGCAAGGAAATGATGTAACGCCACGTTGTAATTTATATCGTCAATATTTTTGCGATCGCTTGAGAGTTAGCTGATGAACACAGAACAAAATCCAGCTTATGAATATCAAGTTGGTGGCAGTTTACCAGTTGATGCCCCCAGTTATGTAGTGCGACAAGCAGATACAGATTTGTATGAAGCGTTGAAGGCTGGGGAGTTTTGTTATGTTCTAAATTCTCGGCAGATGGGCAAGTCTAGCTTGTGGGTGCAAACTATGCAAAGACTACAAAACGAAGGTATTGCATGTGCTGCGGTTGACTTGACGAAGATTGGTAGCAAGCACGTTGCACCAGATCAATGGTATGCGGGTATAGTACGTATTTTGGTAAGTGGTTTTAAGCTTTCAGGAAAGTTTAATGTACGAAGTTGGTGGCGCGATCGCGATCATCTTTCTCCGGTACAGCGATTGAGTGAATTTCTCGAAGAAGTTCTGCTAGTTGAAGTTGTTCAATCAATAGTCATTTTTGTAGATGAAATCGATAGTGTTATCAGCCTGAATTTTTCAACCGATGATTTTTTTGCTTTGCTCCGGTTCTGCTACAACCAGCGTGTTGATAAAGCAGCCTACAAACGCCTCACATTTTGTCTGCTAGGGGTAGCTACTCCCTCAGATTTGATTAAAGATAAAAAGCGCACACCGTTCAATATAGGTCACGCAATTGAATTAAAAGGCTTTGAATTGCATGAAGTCCAACCTTTGGCTGAGGGATTGATGGGAAAAGTCAGCAATCCCCAAATAGTACTGCAAGAGCTTTTGGATTGGACAAGTGGTCAACCATTTCTCACCCAGAAACTTTGTCAACTCATCCCAGACATAGTGGAGGTATCAGGGGTAGAAGAGTTAGTGCGATCGCACATAATTGACAATTGGGAATTTCAGGATGAGCCTGAGCATTTGAGGACGATACGCGATCGTCTTCTCAGAGATGAACAACGTGCGGGAAGACTATTAGGACTGTATCAGCAAATTTGGCAAAATGGAGAGATGCCAGTTGATAATAGTTATGACCAGATAGAACTACGGCTGTCTGGTTTAGTTGTAGAGCAACAGGGTAATTTAAAGGTTTACAATCGCATCTATGCTGATGTTTTTAATCAAAACTGGATTGATAAGATATTAGCAAATTTACGGCCCTATGGTCAGGCTCTATCAGCATGGATAGGTTCGCAGAAAGATGAGTCATGGTTATTGCGTGGACAAGCATTACGCAACGCTCAAGATTGGGCTACCAACAAAAGTTTGAGCAGTGAGGATAATCAGTTTTTAAATGCCAGCCTAGAGCTTGAGAGACGAGAATTAGAGGATGCTTTAAAGTCACACACATTCAAGTTTAAATATGGAGAAGCATCCTCAGTAATTGAATTAATTACTGTATGTGAAAAATATCCTGAAGAGGGACAAGATTATTTGCTCAATGGGTATCTTGAAACTTGGTTAGTAGGACAAGGAAAGACATATTTAGGAAATATATCACGTAAAATTGTGTCCGACTACGACCAAGAAATGCGTAAAGGTTTAGAGATATTTCTACGGGAATTGTGTGAAGATGCTGGAGTAGCTGCATATCCTGAAATCTCTGTTCAATCTCATAGTCTAGACTTTGGTGAACTACCAGTCGGTTCTCAAAGATGGGTTTCCTTAAAAATTAGTAATAATGGACGTGGATTTGCATGGGGGAATGTAAAATTTGAACCTCATCTTCCAGGTGTAAGTATAATTGATAATTTCGATTCCTCTACTGATGAAAACTTTGATATTCACTTAGATACACTGTGGGTTAAACCGGGCGAATACCAAGGTTTTATTGTTATTTTTTTAGAAAAAATTAAATATCCTTGCAGAATTTATATACATTATCAAGTCATCGAACTACAAGTTAGCATAGAGCCGATGCAACTAAATTTAGGATTTGTCCCACACGGCACGCATTTAATTAAAAGCTCATTGAAAATCACTTGTGAACCTTCTGAGGGAAGGCTTAAGGGAACAGCTTTAACGTCTGATATGGCTCGATTAGAAGTAAAACCACATATTTTTGAGGGTTCATTCTTAGAATTGTCTTTGGCCTTAGATACAACCTTTATAGAGGTAGGGAGCTACAATTTTATAATATCTATACAAACTAATACTGGAAATTATGAAGTACCCGTTTATTTTAGGAAACCTATAAGGACAGATAGTATCATTATATCTGCTGCTAATGCTAGTATATTTATAGGATTAGTAATGTATTCAAGCAGGATTTTTTTGCAGAGCTTATTAGGCTTATCAAAGTTATCATACCTACCTGAATTTAGTCAACACAGTGCAGTTAATTTTTCAAAAAATCTACAAATTCAACAATTAACATACTTTATCCTTGGTGTTATTATTACTATAGTAATCAGCAAAATAATATTATTCTACAGTAGTCAATATTTAAACAAATATTTGACTTTTTTAAAAAAAAATATATATGATAGGATAAAAATTCTATTTGATAAATATACGGATATCATAATTTATGAAATAAACAAAATATTTAGGTATTTTAATACAAATTATTATTGGATAATATTTTCATTGATAATACCATTAATTGTTTTTTCTATTTGGTCTTTGTCTTTTTTAACACAACCTAATAATAGAAAAAATGTTCTAAGGGAGTTAAATAAAACTTTAGAGTTACTATCTATATTGTGGTCACTCATTATCTATATTACAGGCTTGTTATTTAAAATATTTGGATATATTGGTGCTAGCTTTATATTTATGTCTGATTTAATTACATATCCAACAACGTGGATTGGCATTAATCAACCAGAAGTTGGATGGTTAATGTTAGGTTTGCTTATAGGTGGAGTTTTAGGATGGACTTATGAACTCAAACGTATAAAATAAATGCATCTAAATATCTATAACAAGTCAGCTATTATCATAATTTAAGAAACCAGTTCAATGCCACAAAATTGACAAAGGCAGCTTTACTCTCATATTTAAGAGGGATATCTAGCAAAAAACCGCTCTATACCTACGCTCATTGCCCAGAAGTGAGATTATCTAAGAGTTGCTGAAATTCTGTTGTAGAAAAAATTGCGATCGCACTTTCACCACAAAGTAGGCGATTTCGCTTATTCTCCAGAAGCGAGATTATCTAAAACTTGCTGAAACTCTGCTGTGGAAGGAATTGCGATCGCACTTTTGAGAAGCGTTTTTAGTACAGATGGTTCTTCTATCTTATTGATAACTTCGACAATGGAGCTTGGCACTTCTCCAAATCGTGTTTCTAACACTGCAATCAGGCTTTCTCTCGCATTTTCAACAATTCCTTCTTCTTTTGCTAGCCTTTCAATACTAGTTACGTACCGCATTCTATCTGCCTCCTCGTAACTTCTAACTTCTGTTTTAAAACTAAGTGCCAACTCTTTTGGCAAAACCATTATCCAGTCGATAAACCGAAATAGTTCTCGAATATCTTCCCTGCTATATCCCCGTTCGTACAGCCGTCTGACTAGGCTTAGTTTCCACTGTAGCCGATTTTGTGGGTTTCGTTGCGTTGCCTTGGTCTTGAGATGCGCCATCACAATTACACCAAAGGGGTTGGTTGTTTGCTCTAGGGTTTCCCACCCTTGCTCATAGTCCAACAGTTTCGCCACAGGAAACTCTAAGCTGACGCGACATCCGCCCAGTTGATAGCTGTAGCTGGAAGGTCGCCAATTTGCTTGTTCATCTGCTAACACTGCTAAACTAATGACTCGCTTTTTATGGCGGTCAAACAAACGGTAATTATATGTGTACATCCTTTCGGCAAATTGGCTGTCATATTCCCTTGGACTTCTACATGAACCAATACCCAAGCTTCTTCTCCATCCAATAGCCAAACTTTTGCGACTTTATCGACCAAACGCCGTCCAATTTCTGCATCCGGTTCTAGCTGTTGCAGTTCTGTGTCCAAAAATTCATAAGGTCGCGTCCAGTCGATTTCGGCATAAGCTTGGGTGAAAAAGAATTCCAGAAAGCGGGGAAAATATAGCTCAATGACTTCTTTCCAAGGACTATCGTAATCAGTAAGTTGCTCGGTCATGAATTAAAACAAAAAGTACCTCTGTGACATTGGTAAAACTGTCGCAGGTTCACAAATCAGTAACTCTCCATCTGCCCTAACTTGGTATGTTTCTGGATCTACTTCAATGTGGGGTAGTGCATCATTCAGCTTCATATCCCGCTTACTCAATTGGCGTGTTCCAGAAACTGCAACTGCTGACTTTTGTAAACCTAGCTGGCTGGGAATTTCTTTCTCTAAAGCTGCTTGGGAAACAAAAGTTAATGATGTGGCATGACGCGCCCCTGCAAAACTACCAAACATTGGTCGCATATACACTGGTTGCGGTGTGGGAATACTGGCGTTGGCATCGCCCATTTGCGACCATGCAATCATTCCGCCTTTAATCACTATCTCTGGCTTCACGCCAAAAAATGCAGGATGCCACAAACATAAATCTGCTAATTTTCCCTCTTCCACTGAACCCACATATTGAGCAATTCCGTGAGCGATCGCTGGGTTAATAGTATACTTAGCAACATATCTTTTTGCACGAAAATTGTCTGCTTTTTGCTCAGTCCCTTCTGGGTTAAGACTTCCCCGTTGCATCTTCATTTTGTGAGATGTCTGCCAGGTGCGAATTATCACTTCGCCTACCCTTCCCATCGCCTGGGAATCGGAAGAAATCATGCTAAATGCGCCTAAGTCGTGCAAAATGTCTTCAGCGGCAATGGTTTCCCGACGAATGCGAGATTCGGCAAAAGCGACATCTTCGGCGATCGCAGGATCAAGGTGATGGCATACCATCAACATATCCAAGTGTTCGTCTAAGGTGTTGAGGGTGTAAGGACGTGTGGGATTAGTGGAAGATGGGAGGACGTTAGCTTGGCTGCAAACTTTGATGATATCTGGTGCGTGTCCACCGCCTGCGCCTTCAGTGTGGTAGGTGTGGATAGTACGATTTTTAAAAGCTGCGATCGTATCTTCGACAAATCCGGCTTCATTCAGAGTATCAGTATGAATTGCTACTTGTACATCATATTCATCGGCAACACTGAGGCAGGTATCAATTGCTATGGGTGTAGTTCCCCAGTCTTCATGAAGTTTTAACCCCATTGCACCGGCGGCTACTTGTTCTATAAGTCCTTGGGGTTGACTAGCGTTACCTTTGCCCAAAAATCCTAAGTTGACGGGAAAAGCATCAGCAGCTTGCAGCATCCGGTAAATATTCCAGGGGCCGGGGGTGCAGGTAGTGGCATTTGTACCCGTAGCTGGGCCAGTACCACCGCCGATCATGGTGGTAATACCGGAAGCGATCGCCACTTCAATTTGTTGGGGACAAATAAAATGAATATGGGCATCGATACCGCCAGCAGTGAGAATCATTCCTTCCCCTGCTAAAGCTTCGGTTCCGGGGCCGATAATAATATCTACATTATTTTGAATATAAGGATTCCCGGCTTTACCAATTTTGAAAATCTTGCCATCTTTAATGCCAATATCAGCTTTGACAATACCCCACCAATCGAGAATTAAGGCATTAGTAATTACTAAATCTACAGCACCATCGGCGTTAGAAATGGGGGATTGTCCCATTCCGTCTCGGATGACTTTACCGCCGCCAAATTTCACTTCATCGCCGTAGGTGGTGAAATCTTGTTCAACTTCAATAAATAATTCTGTGTCTGCAAGTCGGATGCGATCGCCTACTGTTGGCCCGTAAGTTTCGGCATAGGCGCGGCGATCCATTCTGTAACTCATAACTGTTCCTCACAAACTGCGAATTTGGAATTTTTCAAACCTCATTTGGAAACCATTCCCTTCAGGCGAGGCACACATTACACCTACACTTACTGTTTCTGCTGAAGTCAAATAAGCGAGCCGCAGCATTGTATATTCAGTTCCATTCAAAGAGTATTCCACCTCTATTGCTGTGCCGCGTCGAGTTACACGCACCCAAATTGCAGACGGATTTTGCGGCATTGGAATAACAGACCAATCCGAGTAATTGCGTGTCACGACTGCACTAACTTGTTGCACGCGATTGACAAATTCAATACCACATTTCAACCAATTCAACTCATCTAAACGTACCATCAGGCCCGCTTGATCGTATAAATCCTGATATTGTCCGCTGATTTTCACTTCAGCAATAAAGTCACCTTGAATCTTTTGATAAAAAAAGTGACCATTATCTCTAATAAAACCGTAGTGAGTTTCCCGCCAGAAATCTGTTTTTGCGCCGGAAGTGATAGCGATCGCTTCATCTTTCACTTCCCAAACAGGCGGTTCATTGTACCATTCCATTTTCATAGCTAAAGAGAACCGTTAATTTTCGCGTTGAAGCCGTAGACTTGGCGAGTACCGACTAAGGGGACTAATATGATTTCTTTTTCGTCGCCTGGTTCAAAGCGAACTGCGGTTCCTGCGGGGATATCGAGGCGCATTCCTCGCGCTTGTTCTCTGTCAAAGTTTAAAGCGGTGTTGACTTCATAAAAGTGAAAGTGAGAACCTACTTGTATGGGGCGATCGCCTGTATTTGACACTAGCAATTTTATAGTTGGACGACCAACATTTAGTTCAATGTCACCTAATGGTGTGATAATTTCCCCAGGAATCATAATAAATTTAAAAATTAACGAATTGGATTATGTACTGTCACTAACTTTGTACCATCAAGAAAAGTTGCTTCTACCTGCACTTCATGCACCATTTCAGGTATCCCTTCCATAACATCATCCCGCGTCAATAGAGTTGTACCGTAACTCATCAATTCAGCTACAGTTTGCCCATCCCTTGCACCTTCTAAAATAGCAGCAGAAATATAAGCGATCGCTTCAGGATAATTCAGTTTTAAACCCCTTCCTTTCCGTCTTTCTGCTAATAGAGCAGCAGTAAAAATTAATAGCTTATCTTTTTCCTGCGGCGTAAGTTGCATTCTTACCTCCTCTGTGTTCTCTGCGCCTCTGCGGTTAGTTTAAACCTGCCACACTCTTGGTATACAATTACCACGATTCAAGAAAGAAACTCGCAGCATCTGCCAAACATCAATAAACCAGTTTCTCGCTTCAGATGTGGAAGCACCGCGATATCGGCACAATAATCCATGTTGTAATCGGCTAACACCCGCTTCTCCTTTCCCATCCCATAAATTTCGCGTTTTTTCGACAATTTCTCCTGAAACTGCACCACCAACCCAAACTAGACTACCTACAATTGGTTTTCCACCCAAACTGTGGGGACTGTGAAAGGTTTCTTCGCTACCCCGTAACCATTGCCGATCAATCCATAAAGGAATACCTTCTTGCCAAATTTCTGTGTGCGATCGCCATTCCCCTTGCAAGAATTTTTCTCCTCTAGCACTGCGACCAAATCGGGTAATTTCCCAGCCTAACCAACTGGCCCCGGTTGCTAATTCTACCCGTAAATCTTGCCGATAAATCGCGTCATTAAATAAAATTGTCTCTTGCGGCAACCACTCTAAACAAGCACCAGCATCAACTTGCATCTCGATGTTTTGTCTAGCTTGTAAGCCATTACTGCGGTATATTTTGCTTGCAGCAGCTGTAGTGATTAAGGCTTGAGCTTGGGGTTGGAGGTGGATATTAGAGGATAAGCGATCGCCTCCCACCACTCCCCCAGCCGTGTGTAAAATTACGCTATGACAAATTTCCCCTTCTGGGTAAAATGGACGCTGTACCTTCAGGGGCGCTTGTTGGTGATTGTAAATTAATTGGGTTTTACCCTGGCGATCGGCATAGACTAAATTAAGTTTGCCATGCCAACCTTCTGCTATTTGCTGATTGCAGGTCATTTATAAATTCAAGATTAAAGTTTACATACCTTATATTTATTTAATATATTCTCTGCTACTTTCCCTGCAATTTATCATCATTTTTTCGCCAAGATTACATAATCATCTAATGCATAGTGTAACTGATGCTTCTGACCGAAATACTGTTGGAGTATCGGACTCATATATAGTTGTTTTGGTAATTTTTCTCGAGCAAATTTACCAAATTCCGCACCGGATAAAGATGTTCTTGAACCTGTTGAGGTAATATATTTATACCAGACTAACTCTAATCCAAGTTCTGCGATAAATTTATCCACTACATTTTTTTCTTGCTCTTGGTTTTCAACTTGGTGAACGTCGTAAATTTTGAATAATTTCTTATCTTGCACAATTAGTAGAATATAGCCTGACTTTTTTAAGCTAGTGGCAAATATTTGCTTGTAAGTATTATTAGCTTCAACCCTCTTGGCTTTATCTATAAAGAAGCAGTGGGAAATTACGATAAAGTCGAAAAAGCCTTTGGGTAGATTATTCGATTGAGTTTTCCAATTAAAAATATCAGTAGTAACAAAGTGGAAATAAGCATTAACCGTGGTTAGACGCGATTCTATATATCGTCGCCAAAATTGAAGTCCACGAAACTGGAAAGCATCTTGTTTTTCTAAAGAGTAGTAAGATATATGCATTTGCGGGATATGAAAAAAACCGCTACTACTTTGGAGAAATAAAGCTAAACCATAAGCAACGGTTCCTGGGCCTGCTGCAATATCAAGAATATTAACCTTACTTGGTAGTAAAGCATCCTGGTAAATGAGAAACCAAGCTAAATATATACAATATACATTTTCTAAAAAATACTTCATAAAGTAGACATGAGGAGTTAGACTAAAACGGTAGTCTGGGTCTTGTCCAATTTTTAAGTTATTAATATCCTCAAGAGCATCTTCTAGCTTAACAAATAACTGTTTGTCAGGAATCCTACTAAATTCTTCTTTGAGATATTCAACTAAACTTGATTCAAAATCATCAAATATCCGTTCATCAATACCAGTAGATTGCAGTTTATATTCATCCTGCTGTATTAAATTAAAAAATTTATAGATATATTTAACAAATTCCTCATCTGGCATTAATATGAGATTATCTTTTTGCTGGGATGCTTCTGTTAGTTGTTTACTTAAAGTTTCTGTTTGTCGTTTATATTCTTGGGAATACCGTTCAAATTGAAGTTTATCCCTAAATAATTTTTCTAACCATGAGAATCTTGCACCTGACTTTTGAATCTCTTGCAATAATTGTGTTGCACGTCGGATATCGCTGCGTTTTACAGATAACTTGAACTGCTGACTTCGCCACCAATTTACAATAGGATTATTCATAACCAAATCCCTCTTTACCTTCCATAATTTTTACACCTGGAAGCCCAGAAACTAACTTCTCCTTAAATCTCATATAGTTTAATTTCTCATCCTCATACCACCAAGAGTATTTTTGCTTAATTTCTTCAGCTTCTTGGCGAGTTGATGCTATGAGAGAACGACTATTGCTAGCATGAAAAGCTTGAATTACAATCCTATCAGCGATGGCTAGTTTTGCAATAAATGCAGCCTCATCAGTTGCGATATTAGGAAGTAAAGGGGTAATAGTGATAGAAATTTTAGGAAGAAAACCGTTGAAGTAATCAATGCTTTGTTTTATTTTAGTGATAGCATTTAGTCTAGCTTTAATACTGGGCGATCGCGGTTCAAAATCTTTCCTCACTAATTCACTCCCAGTCGGAATACTCATATTAATTCGCAATCGCTGAAATCGTTGTAAATAATCAATATCTCTAACGATAATTGGGCTACGAGTTTGAATTACTAATGTTGGACGATAATCAACCATGACTTCTAACAAACTACGAGTAAGTTGATGTTTAGACTCTAGTGGTTGATAAGGATCTGTAACGCTACTCATGTAAATTCTAGGAGGCTGATGAGGATTTTTTTTGTACCATTTATCTAACTCTTTAGCTAAAATTTCAGCAGCATTTTCTTTATAAATTACCCATTTACCCCAATCTTGGCGCATTTGCGAATTAGGGCTAAAGACCGCAGCATAGCAATAACTACAACCATATTGACAACCCCTATAAGGATTCAGAGTAAAATCATAAGCAGCAATAAAACCTGTAGCTTTTGTTAAGAGGGATTTAGCATTTTGTGTATAAACATTGGCATCTCCAAACTTTTCTCTGACTAATTTGGTAGGAATGCATTCGCAATAACCTTCATATTTTGGTTGTGCCATGTGAATCCTGATATTTATTGAGAGGGAATTAACACACCCTACTTCTTATGATTCCCATTTTTATTTTTAAATTACTTCACCAAGGTGTACGCTAGTGCGATAGACCATATAGACAAAACCACTTTCATCACGAAAGCGCTGATATAATTCTTGAAAACTATCAATAATCTGTTCGTATGCCGAGCCTTCACGCGGAAGGTAAGAAACACTCATTGCTCGTCCAATAAGTCCAGTTAAATCTAACTGTTGTCTATAAGTAAAATTATATTCACGGATATTAATAAAATAGGGAGTAACTAACAATGGCTCTACCGACTGCATTCGAGATTCTGCTGGATGATTATTAGATGCTTCACGGACTATTCGGCTATATTCTGTAGTTAACGCATCTTCTCGATCGCGGTTATTCCACACCACAGCCAAGCGTGCTGATGGTTTTAAAATGCGGTGAAATTCCAATAAAGTGGGTTCGGGATTGAACCAGTGGAAAGCTTGAAAACAAGTAACTAAATCAACTGAATTATCAGGTAGTTGGGTAAATTCTGCTGTTCCATCACGAAACTCAATCAAAGGATGTGGTTTAGCAGTTTCTCGCATCGCCGCGTTTGGTTCTATGGCTATGACATTAACCCCCCGTTCAGCTAACAATCTTGAAGAAATTCCTGTACCTGCACCAATATCTGCTGCTACGAGTTGTGAATTTTCACCTAATCCTTCCAAGATAATATCAATTGCATGTGCGGGGTAACTTGGTCGATATTTTACATAATTCTCTGCTCTGTCAGAAAATCGGTTGAGTGGGTTTAAGGTATGTAAGGGGGTTGTTTCAGGATTAATTTGGCTCATAGGTTTTTATGGAAAAGTAAAAATGAATCTGTTAGCTGAGCATATTTTCAGGGAAACATAAAGATGTAGCCTATGAAATGCGTTAATCTACCAGAAATTATGACAGCTAAAGTGATAAGCATTTGTAACCTCAAGGGTGGAGTTGGCAAAACTACCATCGTGATGGCATTAGCGGAATATTTAGCCGGCGATACCATGTATGGTAAGCGAGTGCTGGTTATTGACCTTGATCCTCAGTGTAATTTAACGAATATTTTAATGTCAGAAGATGTATGGTTTAGCCAATTTGAAAGGAATAAGTTGACTTTACCTTATTTATTTAAACAACCTAAAGATTATTTGGAAAATTTGGATAATGAGAGCTTTATAGCTAAACGAGATATTTCTAATATAAAAGCTAAATTTAAATCTTTACACCTTATACCTAGCAGTCCTATATTATTTGAAATTCAAGAAGAATTACCTGAAGGATTTTATTATAATCTAGGATTAAAACCGATTGATTTACTAAAAGAACTTATAAAAATTTTATCCAAAAATTATGATTATGTTTTGATTGATTGCCCACCAACAATTAACAAAACAATTAAAAGTGCATTTTTAGCCAGTGATTTTTGTATTTTGCCTTGTACCCCTAACCGTATGTCAATTGGTGGATTAAGATTAATCCTAAGACATATTAAAAAGTTTAATAATGAAAATGGGCATAATTTAAAATCTTTAGGAACTTTAATATCTAGATTTAATGTATCTAGAGCTAATGAAAATCAATTGGTTGAGTTGATTATGAATAGCTCTGATTTTCCATCAGTATTTAAAACTAAAATTGCTGAAAGAGCACAATTAGCTAAAAATTTGGATTTTGGAGAAAAGTTGACGTATAAGCAAAAATATGGGGATTTGTATGACTCTCTAAAAGATTTTGCTCAAGAAGTGATTCAGAGAGTTAGGTAAATAAATGGACATATCAGAAATTACAAATTTATTAAGGGCGATTTCACAATTTATAAAATATACAGCTTTAAAAGTAAATTGTTTTTATTAATTCCTCTATTGCTGCTCTAACCAAGCTATCAAATCAGCAATTTCGGCAAAATCAAGCAGTTCCTCTGCCAAATTTTCTAACTGTTCAGCAGATAAATTCCGAACCTGCTCAACTAATGATCCATCAATATCACCAAAGCGCCGTTTAAGTAAACGACTAATCAATTTAAACGCTTCCTTTTGAACGATATCTTGATAAATTACAGATTCTTTCATAATATCTTCCCGTATAAATTGCCGAACCAAATCCTTGTCAAACCGCAAACCCGCCAGAATTTCTACACAACCCGCAATATTTTGTCGCTCCTCCTTATCTGGAATTGTAGCGACTTGTTCAGCCACTTGTGCCAGTAAAGTTTGTGGCGAGTCAGTTCGCGTCAAACTTGTTAAAGGTAACAGCGCCGGATTAGCTAAAAATAGTGTTGAATCTTGCTCCCAAAGACGAACAACCTGATATTGGTGAATCGTCGTGTTGTCCCGATATTCTTCAGTAAAAGCAATTTCATTAGTAGTTTCCTGCAAAAAGATTAGCACTTGCACTACAGGACAACGGTATTGACGCTTCAACCTCACAGAATAATCGAGCATTCGGAAATTAAGCGCCGGATTAGATTTTGCCAAAGTTTGAAATTCAATGTGCAAAATTTGGTTAGCTGCTTGCAAAAATGTCACAGAATCCGCGCGAATTGGTTCAAGCGTGAGTTCCGTTTTTAAGACTTCAATTTCTTGCACCTCTATCCCAAGTAACCAACGCACAAACTCGGCTGGGTACTGTTCAGCTAAATATTTACAAGCGTTGTCGTAACTCACCCTTCTTCTCCTCACACAAAAAAACAGCCGCCTCCACAAGGGAAGCAGCTGTTTCACAAATTATGTAACTACGTATTAGTAATCGAAGTCGCCGCCGCCAGCGCCAGCGCCAGCAGGAGCGCTATCCTTAGGCTCAGGCTTGTCAACTATAATACATTCGGTTGTCAACACCATACCAGCGATGGAAGCAGCGTTTTGCAGAGCAGAACGAGTCACTTTAGCAGGGTCAACAATACCAGCAGCTAACAAATCGACGAATTCGTTGGTTGCAGCATTGTAGCCAACGTTGAATTCTTTCTCTTTGACGCGTTCAGCGATCACAGCACCATTCTGACCGGCGTTTTCAGCAATCCGCTTCAGAGGTGCAGGTAAGGCGCGAACGACAATCAACGCACCAATCAACTCTTCATCCTTAAGATTGCTCTTTGCCCAAACTTCCAATTCAGGAGCAAGGTGAGCCAGAGTTGTACCACCACCAGGAACGATACCTTCTTCCACAGCAGCTTTAGTGGCGTTGATAGCGTCTTCTAGGCGAAGCTTCTTGTCTTTCATTTCGGTTTCGGTTGCTGCACCCACTTTCACTACAGCAACACCACCAGAGAGTTTAGCAAGACGCTCTTGTAATTTCTCTTTGTCGTAAGAAGATTCGGTTTCATCGATTTGACGACGAATCTGTTCAACACGAGCCTTAACAGCAGCTTCGTTACCTTCGGCAACAATTGTGGTGCTGTCCTTGGTGATGGTGATCCGGCGAGCTTTACCCAGGCTATCCAGCTTGGTGTTATCTAGCTTCAAACCAGCATCTTCGGTAATTAGTTGACCACCAGTTAAAACAGCGATGTCTTCTAGTAGTGCTTTGCGGCGATCGCCAAAGCCAGGAGCCTTAACAGCAGCCACGTTGAGTACACCGCGTAAACGGTTTACTACCAAGGTTGCCAAAGCTTCTTTTTCAATATCTTCGGCGATAATCACCAAAGGACGACCAGCACGAGCTACTTGCTCTAACACTGGTACGAGGTCTTGTACCAAAGCGATTTTCTTATCGGTCAGCAGTATGAAAGGCTCATCAAAAACCGCTTCCATCCGCTCAGGGTCGGTAGCGAAATAAGGAGAGATGTAGCCTTTATCAAAGCGCATCCCTTCAGTGATTTCCAACTCGGTAAACATAGATTTCCCTTCTTCTAGGGAAATTACGCCTTCCTTGCCTACCTTGTCCATTGCTTGGGCAATCATCTGACCGACTTCTTCGTCATTACCAGCCGAGATCGCACCAACTTGGGCAATGGCTTTGGAATCTTCCACTGGACGGGCGTGTTCTTTGATTTTGTCTACTAAAAAGGCAGTAGCTTTGTCAATACCACGCTTCAGGGAAATCGCGTTAGCACCAGCTGCAACGTTCCGCAAGCCTTCTTTGACGATGGCATGAGCTAAAACGGTAGCAGTGGTAGTACCATCGCCCGCAGCATCATTGGTCTTAGAAGCAGCTTGACGAATCAGAGCTACACCAGTGTTTTCAATATGGTCTTCTAATTCGATTTCTTTGGCGATCGTTACACCGTCATTAACAATTTGCGGTGCGCCAAATTTCTTTTCTAGGACTACGTTACGACCTTTGGGGCCAAGGGTAACAGCTACAGCCTCAGCCAGGATGTCAATGCCTCGTTCCAAGGCGCGACGGGCGTTTTCGTTGTAGATAATGCGCTTTGCCATAGGTGTCTAAATTCCGGGAGTAAGTCAATTTTTTTCTTGAATTGGGCATTGGGTATTGGGCATTGGGCATTGTCTTTGACATTCCCTATTGCTTATTCCCCACTCCCCACTAGATAACAACTGCTAAAATATCTTTTTCAGAAAGCAGTACATATTCTTCGGTGCCGAGCTTGATGTCAGTACCAGCGTACTTAGAGTACAGCACCTTATCGCCGACTTTAATTTCCAATTCCTGACGGTTTCCATCGTCATTACGCTTGCCAGGACCAAGGGCAACTACTTCCCCTACTTGGGGCTTTTCCTTGGCGGTATCGGGCAAATACAGACCACCTGCGGTCTTTTCCTCAGAGGCGCTCACTTTTACGAAAACGCGATCGCCTAAAGGTTTAACTGTAGAAACGCTTAGAGATAAAGCAGCCATAATTATTTTCTCCAGAGTTTAGCACTCTCAACTCCTGAGTGCTAATTTACCGAAAAGTGGCGTCCAATGGCAAGAATGCCTTGAGTACGGGTTCCCGAACTAGAGAGTCATAGATGTACTTAAGTATAAATGCTTAATTATTTCTACCTTTCAGGTTTTGTTCTGAAAGTTACGAAGAGAGTAAGGGTAAGGAGTTAAGAGTTATGAGAATTCTTTCCTATTCCCTGTTCCCCACTCCCAGTCAACTTTATTTGCAAAGCTTGCAAATTGTTATAGAACTGTAATCAGGGAGCCGCTCGATGAGTAACAATACAGTGACAGCGATCCACTCCAGCCATCAAATTCCCAAAACCACTAAGTCTCTGGAACATAAGACCCTGAGTAATTATGTAGAAAGTTTAGGACTTGCAAAAATTCAGCGACACATTTTTATTTGCGCTGACCAGGCAATTGCTGCTCAAAACGAGCTAGTCTGGAATTCTGGGATTACTTAAAAAAGCGACTTAAAGATTTAAAACTCAATGAGCCGCACTAAAGTCATTCTATCTGCGTCTATAAAACTAAAGCCAATTGCTTGCGTGTTTCTTGTTCTAGACCGATAATGGTGGTTTACCCTGATGGTGTCTGGTATCGCCAAGCAAACCCGGAAGTTACCCTGCGGATTATCCGAGAACACTGAATAGGCAATAAGGTGGTAGAAGAATATACGTTTTCAATCCATCTTTTGCCAGAAACTTCCCTAGTTTCTTGTGAACACCTCATAGAGGCTTAACAACCAAAAGATATGGTATAGCAGTAAGCTTTAAGAAAGTGCGGGTTGGTTTTGAGGTAGGGTCATCTTTAAGCCAATACTTACTTGTGAGTCCGAAAGATTATTATTTAATCAGTGTTTTTTACCCCGCCCCTTTCAAAGCGATATATAATAGCGCATTATAGATACTACTGCTATACGTATCCTTGCTGGACTTCTGCTATCGAGCTACTAGTCTATTGAAAGTGCTCGGCATTTTTGAGACTTCGAGACAGTAAAGGCAAGTTAAGTAGGAAAAAGGACAACATCTCGAATAACCCACCATAGAGGATAAATATTCAAGACTTTGATGGACCGAAGCGCGACAAGTGCCACTGCTATGAAAGAGCCCAGCATGAAAGATCACAAACGACTTCTATTGATTGATGATGACCCTAACCTCATCTTGCTGGTGAAGGATTACTTAGAATTCCGGGGATATGAAGTCATCACCGCTGAAAATGGACGTGAAGCTCTGGAAATTTTAGAGCAAGATGTTCCAGACATGATCATCTGCGATGTGATGATGCCGGAAATGGACGGATATACTTTTGTGGAACAAGTCCGGCAAAACGAACGCACCAGCTGGATTCCGGTTCTTTTCCTTTCAGCTAAGGGACAAAGTGCAGACCGAGTTAAGGGTCTGAATAAAGGTGCTGATGTTTATATGGTCAAGCCCTTTGAACCAGAAGAACTCGTAGCGCAAGTTGAATCCTCGCTGAAACAAACTATCCGTTGGAAAGAACACCAAGCTAAAGGAGGCGAAAACGGTTCCCGCATCCAGGTTCCCTTCGATGTGCAATTAACCCCAACCGAACTGAAAGTAGTCCAGTTTGTCGCTAGGGGTTTAGCTAACCGGGAAATTGCTGAAGAACTAAATGTTAGTCAGCGCACGGTTGAAAGTCATGTGTCCAATATGTTGGGCAAAACCAATCTCCATAACCGCACTGAACTAGCGCGGTGGGCGATTGAAAATCAAATGGCTTAAACAAAGTTAAGAGTTAAAAGTTAGGAGTTATGAATTTTTTAACTCCTAACTCCTAACTCCTAAGTAAATCTACCAACCATCTTCTTCAGGGCTGGATTGGTGGAAAACTTCTAAATCCAGTTCATCCAGGTAAGTTAGGGCGCTTTCAATCTGAGAAACAGTACCTTGCAGTTCCAGAGCGAAGCAGCTATATTGTGGCACGTTTGCGCTTACCTGAGCATCAGCAATAATGACTGTGACACCATAGTGAGAAACCAGTCGTGAAATGACTGGTTCCTCATGCAAATTTTTAGGAATGAGAACTTGGATACGAGTTTTGGTGCGTCTATTATCTAAAATATCTGTATTAGATTTTACTTCTTTATTTGGAATTGCCATTCTAGCTTCCTACTCGAATTCTGGGATAGGGGGTTTCGCTTTGCACAATTCTTTTAACACTAGCGTCACTTATCCCACGCAGGCAAGCAAGAAAGTATTTGCCTTTGCAAACCATTAATCTAGATGTAGTAAATGTGAAGAATTGCCCATAATTCGGTATTTATGAGGTTAATTGTTATTTTATAGTGATTTTCGAGCAAATTGAATATGGCGAATCTGTAGGGTTACAACAATTGTTGTAACCCTAATTTATTATGTATGAAATTTAATACTGAAGGGAGAAATGCTATATATGTTACTTCGTAAAAATTTTAGGGAACTCTATTAATAGAACCTTATAGATTTAACCCTCTGCTTAGATATCAATAAAAATCGATTTTTTAGGATATTTACTTCTGTGTAATGACCAATTGTATAAATCCCAATTGTCCAAAACCTGTTGACTCACTAAATGCAAACAACCTTATTTGCCGTAACTGTGGGTCAGAAATACTGTTGCAAGGTCGCTATAGGGTACTCAAACAACTAGGACAAGGTGGCTTTGGTAACACTTTTGAGGTTGACGAGTGTGGGAAAACTAAAGTTTTAAAAGTGCTGACTGAGAATAACCCCAAAGCCATTGAACTGTTTCAACAGGAAGCAAAGGTTTTGAGTCAGCTAAACAGTGGGGGTATTCCCAAGGTAGAACTAGATGGTTATTTTACTGTTTTACCTAAAAATAGCTCTGTACCATTGCACTGTTTAGCAATGGAGAAAATTGAAGGCGTAAATTTAGAGCAGTGGATGGAATTTCGTAATTATCAACGTCTTTCTGAAGGTCAAGCTCTCAATTGGCTAAAACAACTTGTAGAAATTCTCGCTTTAGTACACGCTCATCAATATTTTCACCGTGATATTAAGCCTCAAAATATCATGCTGCGACCAAGTGGGCAGCTTGTCTTAATTGATTTTGGTGCAGTTCGACAAGTCACGACAACCATTTTGGCGGGAAATTCCCATACCAGAATTTTTTCACAAGGCTATTCACCGCCAGAGCAACAAAACGGTTATTCGGTACAGCAGTCTGACTTTTTTGCATTGGGACGGACTTTTATTTTTTTGCTCACAGGTAAGGAACCCCAGGATAAAGAAATTTATGACCCTCTGACTAACGAGTTGCACTGGCGAAAATCTGCACTCAATATTTCTCCACTTTTGGCAGATTTAATCGACCATTTGATGGCTCCTACTGCAAATCATCGTCCTCAAAATACGCAAGTGATTTTGCAGAAATTGGACGGAATTGAAAAAGCGTTACAAACGCCTAGAATACTATGGCAACAAACGAAAATTCAATCAAGTAATGGGTCTAAATCTGCTGCATCATCTAGTTCTGTTGCTACTGTATCAGTCGGTGTAGCTAAATCGGTCAATGTGTCTTCTAGCCAGACTCAGAAAAGCCAAAAACTTTGGCAAGTTCTCATCGGTTTAGGAGTGGGATATTTTGCTGTTGTTATTGCGGCTATTAATCAACCAAATACCAAAAATCCGGTTTCCGTTTCTCCTGTAGAAAATGTTCCAGTAGCTATTCCTAGTCCAGTTACCCAAATTCCTGAAATCCCATTAACTGTTAAATCTGAACCTACAATAAGTCCTTCAACTTTACCTACATCTGACAAAGTAGAAACCGAACAAGCTCAAACAGAGGAGATAGAAAAACAAAAACTTAAAGCAGCTTTAAAAGCGGAGGAAGAAAGACAAGCGGCTATTAGAAAAGAAGCTGATGTTAGAACAGCAAGAGAGCAGTTAGAAGCTGTGATAAGGGAAAAAAGAGAAATGAGGCAAAGAAGAGAGCAGTTAAATGCTGATATAAAAGCAAGGGCTTTAATAACACAAAAAAGGCAACAATCCGATAAACAGCAACAGACAAAAATTAGTCTTGAAAAAGCTAAACAAGTTTATTTGCAAATTAAGGAGCAACCAAAAACAACTGTAACAACCTCAAATAAACGGCAATTACCATCTAAGCAAGAAGTTCCAAAAAAACAACTAAACAATGCAGTAAATACAAATGATGATGGGGCTAATGTCCCTAATCCTTGGGAATCTACATATCCCATACCTAAAACTTCCGATGAATTAGAACAAGTAATAAGAGAGGGAAATCAATGATAAATTTCACAGTTAAAAGCTTAATCACTTTGCTAGTAACTAGCTCGGCTTTGTTATTAATACCAATGAGAAGTGACGCACAGGTAAATATGAGTACACTAGCTCAGGTTGCGAAAAGCTGCCAAGAAGATGTACTTTCTTCTAACTATTATGAGCGAATGGAATTTGATGCAAATCTTATAAATTACTTAGGAGTTAATGACAAAAATTATAATCAAAAAAGAATCACATATTGTATCAATAATCGATATCATTATTCCTTAGTATTGACTAAATATCCTTGGCTTGCTTCAACAGGAGAAATCCTCCCTGGATATCCTGGTTCTGTTGTTGTTGGAACTTTAGCCAAGTACTTTGGTGGTGTTTATCATACAACTTCTATTTTAGAGTGTATTGCCAATGAAGATGTATCAAGTGAACAATGCTCTTTTACTAAAAATAATATTGCTGACGGAACTCCCTTGAGAAAAGTGCCATATTTTAATGCATTTGGTTTAAATCAGAGTTATGCTGTTAATGTTTGTCCTTCTTGTGTTGTTGCGCATGATCAGGTATCCGGTTCAAAAGAAGAAACTTTAACAGCTTTTATCAAGTGGTTTATTACACTTGATAAACCCCAAAGAAGAGAATTGATTTCTCTTTTAGGAGATGGTGATGAAGCTAGTGAATTAAGGCAAGCACTAATAAATCAATCTTCAGAAGCAGTAAATGAATATTCGAGAGTACGCGCAAGAGTTCAAGAGCAGGAACAGGAGCAGCGTAGACAAGAGTTACTTGGTAATTAGGTGATATTTAAAACAGTGCTGTAGTAACATTATGTTGGGTTAAGGCAAGAAGACCCAACACCAACAAATTAAATTTTATCGACAATACGTGATACCTATTCTTTCAAGCTGCGATGTATGACAACATCTGTAAATTCATTGCCGAAAACTTCAAAGATGATTTCGCAACATGGTTACTAGGTTCACCAATTAAATTAACAGAACTTAGCCCTACTGAATTATCAAATGAACCAATTCGCGCCGATTCATTAATTTTATTGCAATCTAATGATTTAGTTCTACATACCGAATTTCAAACTGATGCTGATGAAAGTATCCCCTTTCGGATGTTAGATTATCGAGTTAGGGTTTATCGCCGCTTTCCTAACAAAGAAATGCGTCAAATAGTAATCTATTTGAGAAAAACAAGTTCAGAATTAGTCAGTGAAAATAGTTTTAGATTAAATAACACTTACCATCAGTTTGAGGTAATACGGCTGTGAGAACAACCTACAGACAGATTTATGAGTATTCCAGGTCTATTACCCTTTGCCGTGCTAAGTCAGACAAACGATCCTACAATGGTATTAACCCAAGTAGCCAAAGCGGTTGAAGCTATTAGCGATCGCCAGCTACAAAGAAATATAGCTGCTGCCAGTGGAATTTTAGCAGGTCTGGTGCTAAGTAAAAATGTAATTAGCAAAATATTAAGGAGTGAGATTATGCGCGAATCAGTCATTTATCAACAAATCCTAGAAGAAGGCGAAGCCAAAGGTAAAGCCAAAGGTGAAGCCAAAGGCAAAGCAGAAACAACAAGAAAGTTAGCTTTAAATTTGTTGCGAATTGGAATGAGTTTAGAACAAATTGCTCAAGTTACTGAATTATCTATTGAGCAAGTTCAAGTTTTACAAGAGGAGATTCAAAAATCTTAATTTTAATTAATTGTTTTAGAAAATACATAGCTATATAAGCAAAACCCGCGAATGCGGGTTTCAAAGTTTTTATTAAGTCCGTGCAGACGTAATTGGTTTGTGTAGACGCGATAACAGGTCTAAAATTTAAACTAAAACTCAGCACTTTGGGGTGTACGCGGAAAGGGAATCACATCACGAATATTTCCCATACCCGTAATAAATTGCACGAGTCGTTCAAAACCCAACCCGAAACCTGCATGGGGGACAGTACCATAACGACGCAAATCAAGATACCACCACAAGTCTTCTGGCTTTAACCCTTGCGCCAATACACGGCGTTCTAAGACTTCTAAACGTTCTTCTCTCTGAGAACCGCCGACAATTTCGCCAATTTTGGGTGCAAGAATATCCATTGCACGGACAGTTTTTTCATCGTCGTTCAAGCGCATATAAAAAGCTTTGATTTGCGCTGGATAATCTGTAACGATCGCAGGCTTTTTAAATAATTGTTCAGCTAGATACCGCTCATGTTCTGATTGTAAATCTAAACCCCAACTCACAGGATATTCAAATTTAACATCAGCTTTTTCTAAAAGTTTGATGGCTTCTGTATAAGTTAACCGTTCAAACTGATTATTAATAATATTTTCGGCTGTTGCCAACACAGATTTATCAATGCGTTCATTGAAAAATTCCATGTCTTCTGGGCAAGTTTCCAATACATATTTAAAAATGTGTTTGAGAAACGCCTCAGCTAAATCCATATCACCTTCTAAGTCACAAAAAGCCATTTCCGGCTCAACCATCCAAAATTCTGCTAGGTGGCGCGAGGTGTTGGAATTTTCTGCACGGAAGGTAGGGCCAAAGGTGTAGACGTTACTAAACGCCATAGCCATAACTTCCGCTTCCAACTGGCCGCTAACTGTTAAATATGTGGGTTTAGCAAAAAAGTCTTGGCTGTAATCTACTGCTTGGTTTTCTGTGCGGGGAATATTCTTTAAATCTAAACTGGTAACGCTAAACAGTTCACCCGCGCCTTCGCAATCGCTAGCAGTGATGATAGGTGTGTGTACCCACAAAAAGCCTCTTTCTTGGAAGAACTGGTGAATTGCTGTCGAACAAGCATTTCGGACGCGGAAAACTGCACCAAAGGAATTGGTACGCGATCGCAAATGTCCAATGGTTCGCAGAAACTCAAAGGAATGGCGTTTCTTTTGCAGGGGATATGTATCGGGATCAGCTTCGCCGTAAACTTTCACGGACTCGGCTTTCAACTCAATTCGCTGTCCTTTACCGAGAGAAGCCACCAGTACCCCTGTAGCCTCAACAGCAGCACCCGTATTCAATTTTTTTAATATAGCTTCATAATCTGGCAAATCCTGATTAATGACGACTTGCAAATTAGCTAGCGATGAGCCGTCATTGACTTCAATAAAAGCAAACCCTTTGGATTCACGCTTCGTCCGCACCCAGCCTTGAACTTGGAGGGACTCATCAGGTTGGCCACTTCGCAATATTTCTGCAATCCGTCGATTTACCATATTTACCCAGCATAAGACTTTAATATCCAGCCTATGATAACGCCCATTCCACCAAAGCGGACGACTTGCCAGAAAGGTTTTTTGAGGCTACGCCAAGAAAATAACTGGCTTTCTAAATTTAGTTGTAGCATTTCCAACTGCCGTTGAATTTGCCGTAACTCTGCTTTGATTTCTGGTGTCTGAGATTTATTGTGCTTTAGTTGATCGCGGTGCTGTTGCCATTGTGCCTGTTGCTGGCGATCGCGTTGCACTTGATCGTAACGTTCTCTTAAGGATAGGAGCGATCGCTCTACTTCCTCTAGTTCTTGTTCAAAATCTGGTTCTGGATTTTCTGCTGACGGCTGTGATTGTTTTGGCGGCTTCATTTACAAGTAGTAAAGTAGAAGTAAATGCAAATGTGCCAATAATTATGTCTCAATCTACTCAGCTGCCTAAAACCAGTCAACTGAATGAACTTACTACTTTGGAACTAGCTCAAGCCCTCATGGAAAGGCTGACTATTTCCCCTAACGATTGGCATCGCCTCAAGTCTAACCGTAATTCCCGCGCTAATGAACAAGTGGCAGCAGCAATTGTGTATCTTTTAAAGAATCAGCCAGAAGAAGCTCAAGCTAGATTACAACAAGCAGTTGGTTGGTTAGATCGCTCTATTTCTGCGCCTCCCTGTCCGACTCACGGAAAATAGGGAGTAGGCAATAAAAAATCAATCAACCAATAACTTTTTTTCTTCCCTAGACGCGATTAATCGCGTCTTTACTAGCCCTGTTATCGCCGCAGAGATAATCCCCGGCGATTTTCCATTTGTTTACAAAGCCTCAATTCTGTGCCTTTACGGTTCCACTCTACCTGATCAAAAATTTGATGCAGAAGACATAAACCACGACCATTTTCTGACTCATCTGGTGGAAGATAGTCGGTTGGTTCTTCATTAATAGTAGATGAAGGAGTAAAGCCACTACCCTGGTCTGATATTATCCACCAATATTGATTATCTATTACAGAAAAACGAACTACAACTGTTTTACTCGGATCGAGATTATTACCATGTTTAGCTGCATTTACTAGGGCTTCTTGAAGTCCTAGCCGCAGTTCTGCTTGTAATCTTGCTGGAATTTCTGCCAACAATAAGTCTAAGATGGGACAAAGGTAGAGGGTTGAGGCAAAACTAATAGTGCCCCAATAACGTCCAACTGGACGAAGTGAAATAGTAATCACAAGAGAAACCCCATAGCTTTCAGTTAGCTAGACATCAGTTTGCTATTACAGTCACCCTGATAAAACTTGAGGTGGTCATGCTGCCTTCAAACTTGCGTCTTTAAAACTAAATTTTGAAAATGCTAGGGAGCATTGGCTCTATAACTATGAATTGGGATTGTTTAGGTATATATCGGCTGGAATAAATTTGATAATGAAGTCAGCAAATTAAGAATATGCTGTTAATTTTACAGAGTCTTAGCCTACTCTAGTTAGTTGCCGATTTATAGTTTACACAATCTTATTCATGTTTTTAATAACCCATGCAACTTGAATTTATTTAAACAAAATGAATTTTTATTTTTGGCTTAATTCAATTTTAGCATCTTTAGTATGCACTAGACTAAAGTTTTCAAATTTCAGTTTTTTCGAAGGAATTACTACCCTTGTCAAAATGTGATAGCACAAGAAAGACGGCAGTTTCAACATGAGCAGTTTGAGGAAAAAAATCAGCAGGTTGTACCCGTGTGATGGTATATTGCCCATCTTGACAAAGCAATTTCAAGTCGCGGGCGAGGGTAGCTACTTTACAGCTGACGTAAACGATCCGAGATGGTTTCAATTGCCGTAAAGTATCTATGACTGCGCGATCGCACCCCTTACGTGGCGGATCGAGTATTACTACTTCTGGTATTGTGCCCATTTGAGGAAGCAATTTCTCTACTGCCCCGACTTGGAATGTCACATTATCAATTCCGTTGCGGTGGGCATTCAAAATAGCTTGTTCTACTGCTGCTGCTTGCACTTCTAATCCTGTAGCAATACGTACTTTTTTGGCCAGGGGTAAAGTTAAAGTCCCAATACCACAGTAGGCATCAACTAAGAACTCATGCCCTTGAAGATTGAGTTCTGATTGAATTACCTGTAATAGTGCCTCTGCTGTTTCGGTATACACTTGGAAAAATGTATCTGGGCGTACTTGAAATTCCAGTCCAGCAAAATTTTCACGCAGGTGGGGTACTCCAGCGATGCAACGGGTTTCTGATCCAAAGATAGCATTTGTGCGATCGCTATTGCGATTGAGCGACACTCCCACTAACTGCGGATAGCGCTTTAACCATTCCTGGGCTTGGGTTTCAATTCCTGATAAATTCCAGTCCTTAACCACCAAAGTCAGTAACATTTCCCCAGTGTGTCGGCCAATGCGTAAACTGAGATGGCGAATTTTTCCTTGGTGGCGCTGTTCGTTGTAAATTTGCCAACCTTGCTGTTGGATATCCTGCTTAACTTCTCCAAGTAAGGGATTTAATCGCGCATCTTGGACTGGACATTGATTTAAATTAATTAATTGGTGACTACCTTTTTGATAGTAACCAGCTTGTACTTGTCCTGTTACTGATAGCGAGAGAGGATATGTAGATTTATTACGGTAACCGAGAGCAGAAGGGGCAGCAAGTACCGGATCTACTGGTGGTTGAATAAAACCGCCAATGCGTTCTAAAGCTTGGATAACTTGATTTTGCTTGGCTGTTAGCTGGTAATCATAATTAATATGCTGCCACTGGCAACCACCGCACTTGTCAGCCACAATACAACTGGGCCGAATACGGTGGGCGGATGGTTCCAATAGCTCCTGGAGCTTACCGTGGGCGTATTTGGGTTTAACATTTACTAAACGGACAATGGCGCGATCGCCTGGGACAGTATCTGGGACAAACACTACACGTTCATCAGCGCGTCCTACACCATCGCCTGTATCACTCAGGTTAGCGATCGTTACTTCAATTAATTCACCCTGTTGCCAAATTGTTTTAGTCATTTGTCATTGGTCGTTGGTCATTTGTTATTGGGCATTGGGAATTGGAAATTAATTATTTTTTCTTACTCCCCCTGCTCC
>JADEXV010000551.1 GCA_015206945.1 Nostocales cyanobacterium LEGE 12452
ACTTAGACGAGTATTTCAGTATTCGCATCAGGCGAATTAACGGGGTAGAAACGTCTGTTACTGTCGTTTTTCTTTATAGCATATTTCCTAATGTGAACTAGATATATTGTCATAAAATAAGAGAATAAAATACAGGGGGTTCAGGTTCTGATTGTTGCGCTTGACCTCATAATGAATGTGTTCGCCGGTAACTACACCCGTAGCCCCAGACTTTCCAATCGGCGATAACAAGTCAACTTTCTGCCCTACTTCGACAAATATAATAGACAAATGCCCATAAAGCGTAGAATAACCATTACCGTGATCAATTTCCACAAAATTACCGTATCCCTGCGAAAATCCTGCCCTTTTGACTAAGCCGGAACCTGTTGCGACCACGTCTGCATTCTTCACAGAAATGTCGATCCCGTCATGGTGTCGGAGTCCACCCCACTTGGGATGGGTTCGGTAACCATACAATGACGAGATTGACAACCGGGAGATTTTTGTAGTCGGAAGAATACAAGGTATATGCAACGCTGCGATCTGATCACGCCGATAAAGCTCCCGAAACTCACGCTTGATAGCAAGTTCCTCATTGGGGTTAAAAGCCAGTGCCAAGAACAATGCTAACTCTCTCATTTCCAGTTAAATTTTTCCTTCAGAAGTTTTTCCGGTATCCCATTGCTCCCGGTAAATAGTTTCAAAGGCTTCACTTTCGGTTTGGGATCAGCTTTCTTAGCCTTCTTCACGTTAATGTTTTGGACAATAAAATACAGCACATATAATAGCGCTGCACAAAACATGGCGTAGGTTGCAAGTGTCATAGTTCAAGATTTTTAGATTGTGATTGCTGTTTTGCTCCTTTGTTTTTCAGTAAATAGCTCTTCCCTCTCCGTTTCCGTTTTATTCCGTACTTATCAGTCAACTCCTTGTCGCCAGAGTTGACCGTAACAATGTTGAATGCCTGGTTCTTATCTCCCACTGGTGCTTGTTTATCATCGGAACCGATCAGAACATTTACAATATTCCTTGATTC
>JADEXV010000037.1 GCA_015206945.1 Nostocales cyanobacterium LEGE 12452
CCTACTCCCCTACTCCCTCTATTTTGGGCCAAGGAATCGGGTAGCAAAATTTTGCGATCGCGTCGGTGATAGCGCCCGTGCCTTGAGAATTGCCGCCATCAGAAAGGCGTAAGATAACACTCCAACAACTACCAACAGCAAGGCATTGATTGACCCTGTAGCATTCCAGAGAGCGTGGAGCGCAGAAGCACTCAGATAACCAATAGACAGAATTTGCCAACTTCTACTAGGTTTGAGGACAGCCAACCCGATAAAATAACCCAAGTAGCCACTATAAGCCATGTGTCCGGCTACAGAGCCTAAAATTCGCGGAATTAGCAGTTGTAAACCTGCCAGTTGACCAGCAGCCCCGATACCTACCTGTTGTGTCACATTTTGAGTGATATCAGGCACATATTGACCGAGAGTTTCCAAGAGAGTAAAACCAACAGCAGAAGCAGTTCCCAGGAGAATACCATCTAGAGGTTCCCAGATGCCGATGCGTTCTCGCCAAGGTGAAGACAACATTCTACCGATAGCAAAAGCTGCTAGTACAGGTAATGCCTTGAGTAATTCCTCCATCAACCCAGCGCCAAAAAACATCCGCACCAGCAACTCTGTGAAGGTGATAGATTCTTGGGGTGTGGGCAAACTCCCAGGCAAGATGCCGCGAAATACGAAAATAAATAGATCCAACAGCGGACTGAGCAAAATCAGGATTGTACCCAATGACGTAGCCATTAGCACCCACCAAGGCTTTTGTTTACCGCAAAGTTGGTAAACAAAATAGTAGGCAGCGAAGGCGATGTAACTTGCTACGATCACTTGATTAGCTTGGGGCCGACCGACTGTAGCGAACATCAGCACCACAAAAATTACGGTCAGTATTCCGGGTACGAGGTAAGCTTTACTAGTTAAATCTTTACCAGTGGAAATAATCGGAAAAAGCTGGGTGAAGCTAACAGAATCTGGCTGCTTTAATTGCGTGTGGTTATGGTAGTTCGTCGCTGAAGGCAATGGTGTAATTTGGTTGACTGTCGTCGCTGGAGTCAGTGAGGTATACTCGTATTCAAAAATGTATTGCGGCCCATCAGCACCTAGAGAAATGCGATCGCCTGGGTGCAATTCCTGACATTCATATAAGCGTTGCCCATTCAAATAAGTGCCATTAGCACTATTCAAGTCACAAAGCACCCAGCTAAATTTGCTATCCGGGGATAGAGAGAGGGGACGAACCACTGCATGACGACGAGATACCATTCGGTACATCATGGCATCCAAGACAACTTGGCAGCTGGGGTCGCGTCCAATTACCATCTCTTTACTGGGGGGCAGCGAGTAGCGAGATTCTGCTCCCAAAGCTGCCCCATTACCAGACACTAGCCGCAGAAATGCATTATGTCTTGCGTTTTTGCCTGTCATCGAGTTAGAGTGCTTTTCTAAACTAATTCTTCACATAATTTGGCAGCAGGACTAACCTTAGCCACATTAACAGCAGCATTGCTAAATCCACTATAGCTTCACTTACTGCTAAGAAATTTAAAATTATTGGTGCAAAATTTCAAATTGTTTCACCTCATGTAAAGAAGTATTCCATCTGCTGAGAGTTTGTCCTAAAACTGGCTTGTTCGGTGGATAAATCAGATTGTCTCGATGCTGTACTTTTGACATCGTAGCTGCAAATTAAACCCACTGCAATTTATTAAAAAATAGTATTTTTTACTGCATTTAGTTCCATTTCAAAAATATATAATTTTTAGTCGTCTGTTGTCAGTTGTTTTTGCCAAAGCTCTTTTGGAGTAGGGAGTAGGGGAAGAAACTGTTATGAAATGAACCAAAATATTTCTGGTATCTTGTCTCAAACAACTGTAGTCAACTCTGGGTGTTCAATCTTAGTTCCAAGTACTTTGAGGAATTCTGCTAGCCAATCTGGGTGAGCAGGCCAAGCTGGTGCTGTCACCAAGTTACCATCAACTATTGCCCGATCAACAGGGATATCAACATAGATTCCTCCAGCACTCTTGATATCTGGGCTACAAGCAGGGTAGCCAGTACATCTCTTGCCTTGCAGTACATCAGCAGCCGCTAATACCTGCAAGCCGTGGCAGATGGCAGCAATCGGTTTATTCGCTTGGGCAAAGTAACGGATGATTTCTAGTACTTGCTGATTGAGGCGGATATATTCTGGTGCCCGTCCTCCGGGAACGACTAAGGCATCGTAGTTTGTGGCTTCTACTTCTGCAAACGTTGCATTTAAAGTAAAATTGTGTCCGGGTTTTTCGCTGTAAGTCTGGTCTCCTTCAAAGTCATGAACTGCTGTCCGCACCTTATCGCCAGCTTTTTTGTCGGGGCAAACTGCGTGGACAGTGTGTCCCACCATTTGCAATGCCTGGAAAGGAACCATCACTTCATAGTCTTCTACATAGTCGCCAACAAGCATCAAAAGTTTCTTTGCAGCCATATATTTGTTACCCTCACTTATTAGTCATCAATAGTTGTTTCTAAAGTAAATATTAATTTAGAGTCAGCTTTTTTCGGCGTTAGTTTATATACGAGTTTTTGATACATGACATTAATCACCGTGCTGTCATGTATCATTTCAGAATAGCAAGTTAACAAAATGTAATGCATCTTACAGGAGCATAGTTAACGCCGTTAATATCATAGCCTCCACAATTCAGCAGCCCTGCCTTGAGTTGGCTTGGCTGCCAAGCAGGTCGGATACCAAGTTTGTCTGCATAAACGGGATTCGCGATCAATGTCGCAATTTATGCCACAATCTAAGTGCCAAACGAGTCACCTGCTAACACCATACGGTTCGTATTTTGTTGAAGATAGGCGATCGCAAATCAGCACTGCCTACAATCAATAAATAAATTTAAATATCTGCCTCAGTTTGAGATGAAAATTTTATATTTATAGGTATGTTCTATTTGTATGAGATGAATTATTGATTTCGGGGTATGGAGTGCCTAAAAAAGTTTCCGTAATCAGGTCACGCTCGAAATTAATATTTTATAGGCAAGTAGCACGAGATATAACGCCAGTGCGGTGGAGGGGTTTCCCAGCAGAAAGAAAGTAGCACTCCACGATCAATTATTGAAAAATATGGGTTCCCCTGAGCATAGCTGCCAACTCTTGGAGATACGCAAGGGACGTACTTCTGCCTTCGGAATCGTCATCTTTTTACTACGATTTTCAACAGATGGATATTATCAGAAAGAGGAATGTTACATTAACTAAAGAATAGGGAATCCTAGATTTAAGAAGCAAACAAATCTATTAGTCAGTTAGACAGGATGAACTTTCAACAGCAAGGCATTCAATCCGATAATAATTGTTCTGTAAACCAAGTACTAAAAGTTGATGAAGTCAGTAAAAATGATCAGGAAATTGAACATAAATTAGTAGGATCAGCTTTTAAACAGTTACAAGATAAATTTTTATTACTTATAGAACGTAATCCTTTGCCTTTAATTGAGTGGAATACAGCGTTTCAAGTAATACAATGGAATCCGGCTGCTGAACAACTATTTGGATACAGTAAAAGTGAAGTACTCGGTTGTCAGGTACCAGAAATAATTGTGCCAGAAAGTGAAAGAGTACAGGTCATCAAAATAATGGAGTTATTAATTGAAGAGAAAGTAGGAGGTAATAATCTCAATAAGAACTTGACAAAACATGGAAGAGTAATTATTTGTGATTGGTGTCACACTCCGATAACTAATGTTGATGGCCAGGTAATTAGTATTGTCTCAACAGTGCAGGATATTACAAAAGTAAAATCTTTTGAAAGCGCTCTGCGCGAAAACGAAAAGACCTATCAGCAAATTCTTGATGCAATTACAGATATGGTGCTGGTTAAAGGTGCTAAATCTCGAATTATTTGGGCAAATAAGGCATTCCGTGATTATTACGGTATGAATGAGGAACAGCTTCAAAATATGATTGATGCACCCTTCAATGAACCCGATCATACCCTGCAATATATCAAAGATGATGCTTACGTATTTGAAAGTGGACAGATCCTAGAAATTCCCCAAGAGCCAGTAACTCGGTACGATGGCGAAGTACGCCTATTCCATACAATCAAATCTGCTATTCGTAACGAATTAGGTCAAACGATCATGACTGTTGGTGTATCTCGCGATATTAGCGAGCATAAACAAGCCGAGAAAGAACAGGCGAAGTTGTTGGCAATCCTAGAAGCAGCACCAGACTTTATCAGCACTGCTGACTTAACTGGGCGGGTTCTTTACTTTAATAAAGCAGCTCGGAGAATATTAGAACTGGGGGAAAAAGAATCTTTTCAGGAGAGAAATTTGTGCCAAAATCATCCGAAATGGGCAAATGACATTATCCAGAATCAAGGATTACCAGAATCAGTTCGAGTCGGTGATTGGGTTGGGGAAACGGCTCTTTTAAAAGCAGATGGACAAGAAATTCCCATATCGCAACTGATTATTGCTCATAAATCACTTGATGGAAAAGTTGAATATTTTTCGACAATCGCTAGGGATATCAGCGAACTCAAAGCTGCAGAAGAAACTTTAGTACAAAAAGCGGAAGATTTAGAGTGCGCTCTGAAAGAACTCCAAAGCACCCAAGCTCATTTGCTCCAAAGCGAAAAAATGTCCTCTATTGGTCAATTGGTTGCTGGAGTTGCTCACGAAATCAATAATCCTACAAGCTTCATCTACAGCAACATTCAGCCTGCTAACGAATACATTAACGATTTGCTACTTTTGATTGAGCTTTACCAAGAACATTATCCGAATCCCATCAAGGTCATTCAAGAACAGATAGAAGCCATTGACCTAGAATTTTTAATGGCGGATTTGCCCAAGTTACTCTCGTCAATGAAAATGGGGGCAGACCGAATTAAACAAATCGTTCTTTCATTGCGAAATTTCTCCCGTATGGATGAAGCGGAATGTAAAGCCGTGGATATTCACTTAGGAATTGACAGTACTTTAGTAATTCTAGAACATCGCCTCAAGGCACAACATAACCGTCCAGCAATTGAAATTATCAAGGAATATGGCAAGCTACCTTTAGTAGAATGCTATGCAGGGCAGCTCAATCAAGTTTTTATGAACATTCTGGTTAATGCTTTAGATGCACTAGAACAACGGGATGCAAAGCGGTCTATTGAACAGATGCAAGAAGCACCAAGTTCTATCCGGATTTGTACACAACTATCTCCTCAAGGAAAAGTCGTGATTCGGTTTGTTGATAATGGAGCAGGAATACCAGAGAATGTACTAAAAAGATTGTTTGATCCCTTCTTTACGACTAAGCCAGTAGGGATAGGTACGGGGTTAGGGTTATCAATTAGCTATCAGATTATAGTAGAGAAGCATAAAGGAAAACTTACGTGTTTATCAATACCAGAACAAGGGGCTGAGTTTCATATTGAGATTCCTATTAGCTTGCCTTTAGGAGACTAAGAAGACGATAATTCAACAATTACGATCGAATGGGAAATTAAAGCAGATGAAATTCTGCGATCGCTCTAGGAAAATTTTTGTTTTCATGTCCTGGCTGGCTAAGTTTAATCAAAGCAAAACGCTGTAAGGGTGTTAAAGCTGCCCAATTTTGCTGTGTCAGGGTTACACCTATTTCTTGAGCTTTTTCCTGAAGGCTAGCTGGTACAGTGGCAGAGTCTAGCCATGCAGGATGAGGATCAATGGGCAATTTTTTAGCTGGTATACCTGTGCGTTGTATGATTAATTCCTCGATATGCTCGCGGTAAGACTGAATTTCCGTTTCAGTAGTGCAAGGTAATTCGACTAAAGCTTGCCGTTCATCTGTGGTCATTTGATTCCAGTCAGGCAGTTTTAGCTTGATGCCACAGGTATCTAATTTACAACGCACCTGCATGGGGATGCAACGCAGAGAATCAACAAAGTCTGCTTCAAATTCAAAGAAATCTGTCATAAGTAAAGTATTCAAAATTCGATTGTTCAAAATTAAGGCTTTTTAAGCATACATGAACGGTGCGTTACGTACTAACACACTACATATACCTCGATTTTTTAAAAAATCAAATTGGATTGCTATATATTATCTGCAAAGAGTTTACACTAACCTATTATCTAACTAAATTGTATGTGTATGCTAAACCTCTTTAATTTTTAACGGTTATTTTTGGCATTACTGAGACGAATTATCAAATAACTAATTGACAGTGCGAGAATAGCAATTCCTAAACCAATTATATCAATACCTCCAATTTTTTCTAAATCAAGAATAATAATTTTTCTGGCAACAGCAATTAAAGATGTGACAATAACTAATTCAACCTGGAAAACGTGTTTTCGTAAATAAGCTGTGATATTTTCTAAAATTTCTAAAGCAATTAAAATATTTAAAAACAGCCCAAAAATTTTATACAACGTTGTGTTAAATTTTGCATAAGGCGCTGTAAATAACTCTTTAAAAAGAAATACTCCTAAATCCCCGATCGCTACCAAAATTACGATCACCATAAAAATAGATAGAACTTTAGAAACTATAACTTCTATGTTTTCAATGATGTGCATGAAGTTCTCATCTTTGGTAGCTCCTAGAATTTGCCTCATTAACTTTTTCATCTGCTGCACCCGATTTTAAACAAAATAAAATCCCATAGATAAATCTAGAGGATTAAAATAAGATGATTTCTAATACTATCTGATTTTTATTCTTTCCCATAGCTGAATTCGACGCTAGTAAAACCTTTGTTTACTAGAAATTTAGCCTCTTTAGATATGGTAATTGGTATGGGTCAATAGTAGAGAGCTATAAAAAATAATAATCACTATTGACTATTGATTATTGACTAAATTACCTATTGGTGATTATTAATTATCTCTTAAGCAGTACGCTTAGGAGTTTACCATTGTGAGGATTGGAGTTGATAACCTTTGACTGTAACTTCTACAGAGATTGGTATCAGCTGCACAGCACAAGCTTTTAATTCTGGTTGCAGCGAATCGGGGCAAGATTCTGGATGGGTTAGGGCGTTGGCTTCGGCATTATCTGCCCACAGCGAACCCCAATGCATGGGGACAAAAACTGTACCAGGCGCGATCGCTTTTGTTACTTTAGCAGGAAACTTCGCTTTACCCCGACGCGATCGCACTTCTATATACTGGTTATCTACAATATTTAACTTAGCAGCATCACGGGGATGAATTTCGATAAACGGTTCGGGATGCATTTTGCAAATTTTTTCAATTCGACCGGTGCGTGTCTGGGTATGCCAGTGTCCGTAAAGTCGTCCAGTAGTTAGTACAAAAGGATAATCTGGGTCTGGTGGTTCTGCCAATCCTTTGGAGTAATATGCCCCAAATCGAGCGCGTCCATCAGGTGTGTGAAAGCGCAAATCAGTATATAACCGTTTCCCAGAGGGATCGGCAAATACTTCTCCCTCTGCTTCCCCTGCTCCTCTGCTCCCCCTGCTCTTTTCTGGGTGAGGCCATTGAGTCGGGCCTTCTGATTGTAATTGCGCGTGACTCAGACCTGTCATATCGCAGGGACGAGTTTTAGTTAGTTTGACAAACTCAGCATAAACTTCGGCGGAGTTAGCAAAGGTAAATTCTCTCTTAAAACCTAATCTACGTCCAACTTCGGCAAAAATTTCCCAATCTGCTTTAGCTTCTCTTGGTGGTTGGCGAAATGCTGAACACAGAGTTACCACCCGTTCGGAATTTGTCATCACGCCAGTTTTTTCACCCCACTGGGCTGCTGGTAGCAAAACATGAGCGTAGGCAGAGGTTTCTGTGGGATAATAAGCGTCTTGGTAAATAGTGAAAGGCGATCGCAACAACGCCTTCTTAGTCCGCTCTAAATCTGGCATACTCACCGCAGGATTAGTAGCCGCAATCCACAGCAACTCTACAGCGCCATTTTCCAAACCAGTAATCATGTCCCAAGCAGTCAAACCGGGATTGGGCGAAATTTGTCCTGGCTTAAGTCCCCAAAACTCCTCAACTTCTGCACGGTGCTGAGAATTTTTCACCACCCGATAACCCGGTAATAAATGTGACAACCCTCCAGTTTCCCTTCCTCCCATTGCGTTTGGTTGACCAGTGAGAGAAAAAGGGCCAGCCCCAGGTTTGCCAATCTGTCCAGTCATCAGATGCAGGTTAATGATCGTTCTTACCTTAGCCGTCCCTTCTGAAGATTGATTTACACCCATTGACCATAAAGACAATACGCGCTGCGATTCACCCCAATAGCGAGCTGCTGTTTCTAAATCTTCAATGGTGATTCCACATTGACGAGCCACCACTTCTGGCGGATAGTGGCGAATCACCTCAGCATAAGCGGGAAAGTTGCTGGTGCAGTCCTCCATGAACATCGTGTCAATGTAGTTCCAGCGCATCAACAAGTGGGCGATGCCGTTTAACAAGTCGATATCTGTACCGGGACGAATGGCTAAATGCAAATCAGCGGCTTCTGCGGTTGGTGTGCGACGGGGATCAACCACAATCATTTTGACTTTGCGGTTCTTTTTGTGATACTTAGCCAATCGGTTGAAAACGATGGGGTGACATTCGGCTGTATTAGTGCCAATTAAAAATGCACAGTCAGTTAATTCTAGGTCTTCGTAACAGCAGGGCGGGCCATCTGAGCCAAAGCTTTGAATGTAGCCAGATACAGCACTAGACATACATAAGCGAGAGTTGGCATCAAAATTATTAGTACCCAGACAGCCTTTCATGAGTTTCTGGGCTATATAATAATCCTCAGTTTGGAACTGACCGGAACCATACATACATAAAGCTTCTGGCCCTTGGGTGAAGCGGATAGTTTGAATGCGTTTGGCAATCAGATCAAAAGCTTCATCCCAACTAACGCGGCGAAACTCTTGATCTAATGAGTCTCGCACCATTGGGTAATGTAATCTATTTTTATCTAAAGATTCTGCGATCGTTGCGCCTTTGACGCAAACCATTCCTTGACTAGATGGATGGGCTTTATCACCCCGCACCCGCCAAGTAGGATTACCTTGGCTATCTCGATTAGTTGCTTTGTTATGTTGGGCTGGAGGTGAAACTTCTAAACCGCAGCCAACACCACAGTAAGGACAAAGAGTTTTGGTAAATTCACTCATGGCAGTTGTACCATTTTGTTATTTTTGATTGTGCAACCTCAGATGTAGCGCTAGGTTGAGAATGCAAGTTTGTAGTAAGCACTTTAGTGCTTAAGACTTCTTGGCATTGTGAGGATAAGGGGAAAGGGGAAAGGAGAAAGGGTAAAGGTATGGAATTTTCCCTTAACCTTTAACTTTTCCCCAACATTTTGCAAAATGTCTTTAGAAAAAAAGGACTAAAGTCCTTACTACGAACTATGAGAATTTATTTGTATTACTGCCTACTCTCTATTTTCAAGACAGGTCTATTCTTCAGTTAAGAAAATAGAGTTTTTAGTTGCTGTTTCTGGCAATTCACCTTCATAAGCAGCAGCAAAGGAACCTTTTGGCTCTTTCAGGAAGAAGGCGCACATGAAAGCACAGACTAAAGCAGCTATACCCATTGTGGTAAATAGTGTTGGAGCGTCGGTTAAGCTAAAAATTGTCAGGTAAACTACGCCGCCAAAATTACCGTAAGCTCCCACATTCCCAGCAATTTGTCCAGTGGCTTCTTTCTTAATTAGGGGGACGATGCTGTAAGTTGCACCGCAGCCAGCTTGGGCAAAGTAGGCGGCAAACATTGTAACTGCGATCGCTAGCGGAATTGGCCAGTTACCATTAATAAAATGTGCAATCAAATAACTAACACCGATGCCAGCACTAATAATTGTCATTGTCCATTTACGGGAGCTAAATTTATCAGAAATTAAGCCACCACTAGGACGAGAAACCAAATTTAAGAAGGGATAGGTAGCAGCAATCATCGCAGCTACAACATGCTCTAAAGCAAAAGTTTTTTCAAAGAATGCTGGGAGCATGGAAACAACTGCTAGTTCGCTGCCAAAGTTAGTTATGTAAGTGAATTCGAGTAAGGCTACTTGACCAAATTGAAAGCGTTCAGATGGAGCGTAAGTTTTTTTACCCGTTAGAAGTTCTCGGTTTACCTGCCAAGCTTGGTAACTTTGGTAAGCAAACAATCCTGCTAATAGCAACCAAGCCAGATACATTTGGCTCAAGGTTAGGAAGTGAATGTTCTTTTGTTCCAAGCGCCAAGCTAATAAACCTAGAGCGAAAATTAAACCAAAATTCGAGACAATCAGCGCCCAGAAGCTTTTAACGCTCGTGACTTCTAGAGAACCATTTTTCTTAGGTTTTTTGTAGACTTTACCAGTGGGTGTATCTTGGACGCTATTGTAATAAATTACGCCGTAGATAGCTGTAATTATCCCTGTAAGTGCGATCGCAAACCGCCAGTTAGAAGCACCACCAGCGAAAAAGCTAGTAGCAACTGCAAGTATCGGTAAAGCAAACTCTGCACCAAAAGCCCCAAAGTTACCCCAACCGCCATAAATGCCTTGGGCAATTCCCATTTCCTTCGGGTGGAACCATTCCGCCACCATGCGGATACCCACAACAAACCCAGATCCGACAATTCCCATCAGCAAACGACTGATGACTAGTTGATTAAAGTCTTGCGCTAGCGCTGTCGCCAAACAAGGAACTACCGCAAACATCAGCAGAATTGAGTAGGTGATTCTGGGACCAAAACGATCCAGAAGCATCCCAATAATTAGCCGTGCAGGGATTGTGAGAGCAAGGTTACAGATGCCCAAAGTTTTGATTTGCTCAGGCGCTAAACTTAGCTCTTTGCCAATGGTTGTAGCGAAGGGAGCAAAGTTAAACCAACATACAAAGGTGAGAAAGAAAGCAAACCAAGTCTGATGTAAAATGCGGTAGCGATCGCTAAACGAAAATAAGTTTTTAAGCATTCCAATCTTTCTAATTGAATAAAATAGGGAGAAGAGGTAGCCGAAGTTGAGCCTTAAAGGTTGAAGATTAAGTCTTTAAGGTTGAAGGTTAAGTCTTAAAGTTCGAAGATTAAGTCTTAAAGGTCGAAAGTTAAGTCTTAAAGTTTGAAGGTTAAGTCTTTAAGGTTGAAGGTTAAGTCTTTAAGGTTGAAGATTAAGTCTTAAAGTTTGAAGGTTAAGTCTTAAAGGTCGAAGGTTAAGTCTTAAAGTTTGAAGGTTAAGCCTTAAAGGTCGAAGGTTAAGTCCTTAAGGTCGAAGTATGAGTTTTACCCAATGCCGAATATCCCCGATAAGTTCTAGCAGTTACCAACTAGTAAGGCTTCTTGCTTGAGTTTCGCCCCGAAGTTTTTGATTAGTAAATCTTGCAATAATGGCTGTAAGTCTTCGCAGGGTATGCCTTTGATAACACAAGTTCCTAAATGGGCATCTTTGCCAACTTTGCCACCCATATAAATGTCCACACCTTCCAAGGTTTTGCCATTTTTGCGAGTTTTAGTTCCCATCAAGCCGATGTCTGCAACTTGCGGTTGTCCGCAGGAGTTGGGGCAACCTGTCCAGTGAATTCGCACTGGTTTGGTGAAGGTTAACTCTTCTTCTAAGACTTTAATCATTGCCAAGGCGCGGTTTTTGGTTTCAATGAGGGCAAAGTTGCAAAATTGTGCGCCTGTGCAAGATACTAGCGATCGCGCCAGCAAACCTGGATCGATAGAAAATCTTTCTAGCAAAGGCTCTGTTAAAAATGTTGCTAAACGTGACTCAGCAATGTTGGGGATAACAATGTTTTGCTCAACTGTGAAACGGATTTCGCCAGTGCCGTAAACTTCTGCTAGACGAGCGATTTCAAACATATCTTCGGCATATAACCGACCGACAGGAATGTTCAAGCCTGCGTAATTTAATCCTGCTTGTTTTTGTTTATATACCCCGATGTGGTCGCGTTTTTCCCAGTCGATCTCGTCTTTAGGTGCTGCGGGTAATAATGATTTACCCAAACGGCTTTCTACTTCTGCTCGAAACTTATCTAAACCCCATTCATCGATTAGCCACATCAAGCGCGATTTTTGCCGATTAGCACGTGGCCCATGATCGCGAAATACTTCCAAAACCGCTCTACATAAAGCTACTACATCTTCAGGAGCCACCCAAGCATTTAGAGGAATCGCCGCCTCACAACGTTTAGCTGAGAAAAAGCCACCGACTAAAACGTTAAACCCGAAAATTTTGTCGTGGGAATCGGCAGAGAGTAAATTTTGCTCCCCTGCTCCCCGGTTACTGAGCGCAGTCGTTGGCGCAGCCTCTCGTAGAGAAGTATGCTCCCCTGCTTCCTTAAATGCTGGCACAAAAGCCAAATCGTTAATTTCAGCATGAACCGAATTGTCTCGTCCACCTGCGATCGCAATATTAAACTTCCGTGGTAAGTTGCTAAATTCTGGGTTTCCTTCCCCTTTATTGGTGAGCATATCTTGAATTTGCTGTACTAACTCTCGCGTGTCGTACAACTCATCTGCATCTAACCCCGCCACGGGATCGCCTGTGATATTGCGAATGTTATCCATCCCTGACTGAACGCTGGTTAAACCAACTGCGTGAAATCTATTAAAGATATCTGGTAAATCTTCAATCCTAATCCCCCGTAATTGAATATTCTGTCTCGTTGTAATATCAGCGCAACCATCATCACCGTAACGCTGCACTACTTGAGCCAAAACACGCATCTGGCTGCTGGTAAGAATACCGTTAGGCATCCGCAACCGCATCATAAACTTGCCTGGGGTAACTGGGCGAAAAAACACGCCTACCCATTTGAGTCGATGATCGCGATCTGTTTCGTTCATCGCCTCCCAACCCAAGGCGGCAAATTTCTCTATCTCATTCTTGATGGCGAGTCCATCTTTTTCTGCTTTTAATTTCTCGAACTTATTAAGGCTAGTGGTAGTTGCTGTGTCTGTCATAAGGCTGACTCTCGTTGCAAATTACTGATATGATCGGGAACTGTGGTCGTAATTTCCCAATACCAATCAAGCCGTAGTTACATCAGGTGCTGTATCTACGAGGGTTAGGGAATAAAAACTTAATATTTAACTACGGCTGATTATTTTTACTCAAGAACATTCCTACGCGAAACTCCAAATCCGTGGTTAGCTAAGGAAAATTTGTGGCCATTTACATCTTGGGAATTTGTCAAGCAGGTTTAGATAATGTTCATGTAACAATTTCGATACTCATAACTTAAGATGATTTTTTTGTTAAAATCGTATAAATTGTTACGTTTTTTGGGAAAATCTACAAAAAACGCATGAATACTATGCATTTTTTACATTAAAGTCACTATTGAACGATGTAGAACGCTTAATCAACGGTATGTGAGATGACTAAAGCAATTTTGGATCGCCAGAGATTTAATCTCAAATCGTTCGACTGAGCGTAGCCGAAGTCTAAAATCCACAATTGAATGGCAGATGTTACCTAAAACTTAGATATTATTTCAGCAGCTATGAAACGTCGTGACTTTATTAATTGGGTAGGTTTGGGTTGGATTGCGGCTTCTCTACCTGTAGCGATCGCAGCTTGTTCTTCTCAAACAACTCCGGTATCTAAAGATTGGCAAACAGTAGGTACATCGACAGAATTAGATAAAACAGGTCAATTACTGGTGAAAGACTCACCTGCTGGGACTGTATTGGTAGTCGGCACATCTAAAGCCGGAATAACTGCTGTTGACCCTAACTGTACTCACGCAGGTTGTACAGTAACATGGAAAGCTGATACAAAAAAATTCGCTTGTCCCTGTCATGGTTCAGAATATGGAGCCGATGGTAAAGTGCAAAAAGGCCCAGCGACAGATCCACTGAAAACTTACGCCGCCAAGATTGAGGGTAATTCGGTTGTAGTCAAACCAAGCTAATGGAGACAGAAGACAAAATAGTTCCTCTTTTCCGCTAGTGATACCGGGGCGTTGAGCCAGTTTCCAGTCCTGAGTAAAGAAGTGAGATTCCCCACTCAGCACTCTTAGGGGGCAGAAGATGATAATTCAAGCAAAATATTGTGAGTAACATCAACCAGCTTTTGGTACAAGCCGAGGCAGCACATAATGCCACTGATTGGTCATCACTAACTCAATATTTACAACAGTTAATTTTAGGTGCAGACTCGGAAGATCCAGAGATAGTTAAAAATAGAGAATATCTTCTGAAATTAACACTTTCAATCTTAGAGATGGGGGATTTTCAGCAACGCTGGGAAATTACCAAAGTGTTGATTCACTTTGGTAATATTGCTATACCACCACTGATTGAAATATTAGAAGATGAAGATGCAGAAGAAGAATTGCGCTGGTATGTAGCAAAAACTTTGGGTGAATTTAAACACCCAGAAGCGATCGCGCCAATAGTTGAATTGCTGAAAAATGATCAGGATGAAGAACTCAAAGCGATCGCAGCTACAGCACTGGGACAAATGGGTACTGTTGCTATAGCTTCACTAACTGAACTTCTATTAGACGAAAATACACGATTGTTAGCAGTGCGATCGCTTTGTTGTATTCGGCAACCAGAAACCATCACGCCGCTGTTGAGTGTAGTGCAAGATCCACAAGCAGCAATCCGCGCCGCCGCAATTGAGGCCCTCAGCAGTTTTCATGATGAACGTGTACCGCCAGTATTGTTAAAAGCTTTGGATGATACAGCCGCCACAGTGAGGCGTGCAGCAGTGCTTGGTTTAGGTTTTCGCCCCGACTTACACCAAGCATTAGATTTAATCACGAGACTGCAACCCAAACTTTACGACTTTAACCTTGATGTTTGTTGTGCAGCCGCAGTTACCCTTTCTCGGATTGGTAGTGATGACGCTGCCAAATATTTATTTGATTTGCTGATTTCACCCCAGACACCGATAACGCTGCAATTAGAAACCATCCGCGCTTTAAGTTGGGTGGGGACGTTATCGAGTTTGGAATATTTGCAAACAGCACTGAATCAAAGTACTTCCGAGACAGTATGGCAAGAAATTGTCACAGTTTTGGGACGAGTCCAAAAACCGCAGTTAACTACACCCGCTGCCAAAATTTTACTGCAAATACTGCGATTGCAGCATCCGACCACAGAGATTCCCAGCATCAAAAGTGCGATCGCCTTGTCTTTAGGACAGTTAGGCGAAATGCAGGCAATTGAACCATTGATTTCGCTGTTAGGCGATTCTAATGCATCGGTGAGACTACATGCGATCGCAGCACTGAAAAATCTGGATAAAGAAGCCACACATCAACAATTGCAGCAGTTAGCGAATAATGACGCAATCACACCAGATTTAAAACAAGCAATAGCGATCGCTTTAGCCGAATGGTAAATTTTAGCTATAACTGACAATAAAAGTATTCCTTAAGTCTAAAGTAAGACACACCTGAAGTATGAAGTTATAAGTTCTCAGGCGAAATAAGATTATGAAGTATTGTTAATAGAGCCTTATACATTGGCAACATCTGGCTGCTTATAGTATCTAATTCATTTATATCCAAATAACTAAAAGCTAATGTCAAAAAAGTAATTATATTGATTGAGGAGAAAATCCTGCTTAAGTTAGCGATTGCTTGTACTTATTAAGTAGATGAGTGTAAATAATTAAAAGTTTGTAGTATACCCTTTTCTTTCGGTAAAGCAAGCTATGCCTCACGTCTTTTAGGGCTTTATCTAATCACTTGCAAGCTCTAAAACATTTCATGCTTTTCACCCTCAGAGAATAAAATTCCAAATTAATCCCTGCGATATAAATGGTTTTAATCTTATGGTAGAAGTCAGGCAAAAAACTAGCAGTTATCTTATGTAGCAGTTACAAAATAATTCACAATAAGTAATTAAAATTCAGGTAGAGTAGAAATGAATATTAATTTTATATTCAAAAATAAATTATTATTCTTTATCTATCTATTGTAAATAAGCAACCTTAGTCGTAGGTTCCTAATCCTAAATTACTAATTACTGATTATGAATTATTTTGCTTGATCTAACTAATAGTAAGTTTTTGTGGGATATTCAAATGCTTTCAACTTTTCCAAAAGAAGCTAGGTGAAAGACTCCTCGACTCTTGTAAAGATGTGCCTATTAAGCAGTGGATTTAGTAGACAATATCGGTTTTGAAAATCAATCACAGAAATCTAAAATATAAAGGAACCACAAGGATGAAACCTTTGAATTTATCTAAAACTGTTTTAGCTACTGTCTTTGCCATCAGTTTCGCTTCTGTATCCTTACCTCCTTCAGTTTTTGCCCAGGGTGGAGGTTCTGGCAGTGGTGGCTCCGGTGGTAGCTCTAGCTCAGGTACTGGAGCTACAGGCACTGGTACAGGTACTGGAACTACAGGCACTGGTCTAGGTACTGGAACTACAGGAACTGGTGCAGGTACTGGAACTACAGGCACTGGTACAAGCAGTGGTCTAGGTACTGGAACTACAGGTAGTGGTACAGATAGTGGTACAGATACTGGCAGTACAGGCAGTGGTCTAGGTACTGGAACTACAGGAACTGGTACAGGAACTGGAACTACAGGAACTGGTACAGGAACTGGAACTACAGGCACTGGTCTAGGTACTGGAACTACAGGCACTGGTACAGGAACTGGAACTACAGGCACTGGTGGCAGTGGTCTAGGTACTGGAACTACAGGCTCTGATTCCACAGGTACTGGAACAACGGGTACTGGAACTACAGGTACTGGTGGCAGTGGTCTAGGTACTGGAACTACAGGCTCTGATTCCACAGGTACTGGAACAACGGGTACTGGAACTACAGGTACTGGCACAACGGGCACTGATGCCACAGGTACTGGAACAACGGGCACTGATACCACAGGTACTGGCACAACGGGGGCTGATGCCACGGGTACTAACAGAAATGCAGGCATCACAACTTCCGAAAGAAATACTGATCGCGGTTTCAATTTGGGTTGGCTAGGTTTGCTTGGCCTAGCTGGTTTAGCAGGTCTGACTCGTAATCGCGAAAAAGCCCGGGCTTATAGCGACCCTAATGAAGTAACAGGTTCTCGCTCTAGATAGTATTAACCACACTAGAACTATTACAGAACTCCGAAAACCGCCAGAGGCTTAAGCCTCTGGCGGTTCAAGTATTTTTGCGATATGTTTATCTAAAAGTCTTGTCTAAAAATTCATATATTTCAGCAGAAAGTAGTCAATTCTTTTTTGGCGGGATTTTCCGAAAAACTCGGTGTAAGGCGCATAATTGACGATAAAAGCGGTAAAAACTGATTTACTTAAATATCAATTCAAGTCAAAGACCTGTAACAAATTCTACTAAAATGCTTTCAAAAATCCGTTAACTTATTAAAACTGATAAATGTAATTCAGGCTACATAAAAATGCGCCTAGAGCAGTTGCAAGCCTTTCTAGCGATCGCCCAAACCGGCAGCTTTCAACAAGCAGCGCGAACATCCGGTGTTACCCAATCGACGATTAGTCGCCAAATCCAAGCATTAGAAGCAGATTTGGGGATAGAACTGTTTCACAGAAGCACTCATGCCAAACTGACGCTAGGAGGTGAACGTTTGTTACCCCGCGTCCGCAAAATTTGTCAAGAGTGGCAGACTGCTACAGAAGAATTAGCCGATTTAATCGCCGGAAAGCAACCAGAACTTTGCATTGCTGTGATTCACTCCTTATGTGGATCTTACTTACCACCAGTGTTGCAAAAATTTTGTCATGATTATCCAGATGTGCAATTGCGGGTGACTTCATTAGGAAGCGATCGCGCCCTCAAAGTCCTCAAAGATGGATTGGTGGATTTAGCAATTGTGATGAATAATCGCTTTTTAACCACCAGTAAAGAAATGGTGGTAGAAGTACTTTATGATGAACCTATAGAAGTTTTAACCGCAGCTAATCATCCCCTAGCCCAATATGAATTCATCCCTTGGTCGGAGCTAATTCGTTATCCCCAAGTGGTTTTTAAAGATGGTTATGGGATGCAACGCTTAATACAAGACAGATTTGAGCGGATGGAAGCTACACTCCAGTCGGCTTTAGAGGTAAATACCCTAGATGCCTTCCGGGGAGTGGTGCGCCAAGGAAAATTGATAGCTTTGCTACCTCAATCAGCATTACTAGAAGCTCGTCTTGACCCTACCCTGGCGATTCGTTCTTTAGCTAGCAATAATACTAATAGTTTGGTAGATGGTTCAAGTTTGACTCGTCGGGTAGTTATGGTGACAACTCAAGACCGTCTGCAAATTCCACCCATCAAACACTTTTGGCAACTAGTGCAAGAAAATATTCCACTGCAAATTAACCAGCAGCGATCGCCTTCGTCAACCGCCATTTTGTTGGACAACGTAAGTTAATTAAATCAGCGTGAGTTAGTCATTAAGTGGCACCGTCAGACAAAAACAAGGGAAATAGTAGCTATGTTGCAATTTGAATGCTGATTAGCTTACCATCAGGAAATTTGGCGGGTGGTACAAACTTTATCCATTGGATATGTATACATGGATATTCGCGTTTACAGACTTTGTAGAAGATGATTTTTTGGGATCTGTCCTTAAAAAATTTATATAACCCTCATTATTTCGATGACTATCAAGCACATGGTAGTTCTGTCCGCTTCCCTTTCCCTTCCATGCCTTAATCGCGTCATCGCAAATTTTCTGTGAAATCTTAAAGGTTGGATAATAATTCCATCTTCCCATCTTCGTCCCATCAGCTGTTCCATCATCGGTTTGTATAAAGGTTTCAATTTTATTGATGAAACTCTGTACTTCTTGTTGATGCTGTTCCTGCTCTTGGGCTTTTTTTTTCTCCTGCTCTTGGGCTTTTGCCTTGGCTTTTTGGTCTTCTGTAGCGGGTGCTTTTACACTAGCAGGTAGTCCACTTCCCCACACTCGCTGCACATTTGCGGTATCTAATACTCCGCCCTTCTGCTGCACAACATGGGTCAACTCATGTGCCAACAACTCCTGTCCGCTCCGACTCCCAGGATTATATTCTCCTTGCCGAAAAAACACATCCTGTCCCGTCGTGAAAGCACGCGCCTGAATTGACCGATTCAACTGATCGGATTGACCATCGGTGTGAACCTTCACCCCACTGAAATCTGCGCCAAATGCCTGTTCCATCGGTTCGCGCATGTTGGCTGCGATCGCTACTCCTCCACCCCTAGCTTGGTTAATGGATGCTTCCAGGTCTGGCGCACCAGCCATCCCAGGCTGACGCTGCACCATCGGCTTCATCTGTAATTCTTCCTCTTCCTCTGGCAATGCTTCTCGTTGTAGCGTGCTATTGTCCAGAGATTTCATCTGTAATTCTTCCTCATCTTCTGGCAATGCTTCTCGTTGCAGTGTGCTATTGTCCAGAGATTTCATTTGCAACTCTTCCTCATCCTCTGGCAATGCTTCTCGTTGCAGTGTGCTATTGTCCAGAGATTTCATCTGTAATTCTTCCTCATCCTCTGGCAATGCTTCTCGTTGCACCAAAGGAGTGATGGAATTCGCCAGAGGTTTCATCTGCAATTCTTCTGACTCTGGCAATGCTTCTCGTTGAATAGACTGGCGATTTCCAGGTTGCGCCATTCTTTGCATTACCTGCTGTGCGACGCTATCAGCTTCCTGTTCGTATTTGTCTCCAGGCTGGCTAATTGAGAGTTTTGCTTGGGTACGCAGAGGTATGCGACTGATATCGTGAGTAAGTGGTTTATGGAGTCGTTGTATTTCAGGAATTGCTTGGCGTGAAATTGCCGACGCCTCCAAACCAAAGCCACGTATCGGTTGTTTCAGGGATGGAATTGAGAAGCCTGTAGTAGTTTTTTTCTGCCGGCTGATGTGTTCTCTCATTTTCTTCTCCAGATGCCCAAGCAGTAGCTAGATAAATATTTTGCTGTTAATAATATCTAGGGTACTGCGATCGCACTCATAACACAATTTATCGAAAGTATAAATTTTCTGTAACCCAATTCTATGGTATCGGGCGATCGCACTACAGCGGCCGCAGAATGATAATGGTTTGGGCGCATTAGATTTTAGGGGCACAAGACCTTGCGCCCCTACTCATCCCCCAATTTGGCGGATAAATACCTTGGGTGATAAATCTATGAATCGTTGAAAATTGCCAATCCTGGGGAATCTGACATAATTTATGTTGCACAGGATTGTAATGAATATAATCGCTGCGATCACAACAAACTAAGGTTAGATGTAGCTGTAGTTTTTGCCTGGCAAGCCTTTTTGACACCAACCCAGTTACTAGCAATTGGCATTCGCCAACCGGTTCCAAAGGCGCGATCGGTGATTTTTAAGCCGGGAGGTGCTTGTCGCCGTTTAAATTCGGCCCGCGCCACCATTTGAATTACTCTGTCTACAATCACTGCATCGTGACCGGCTGCAACAATTTGCGCTGCTGATTGGTGGTTGTGAATCAGGCGTTGCAAAATATCGTCCAAAACTTCGTAAGGCGGTAGAGAGTCTTGATCGACTTGGCCTGGTTTGAGTTCGGCGCTGGGTGCTTTAGTCAAGACGTTTTGCGGGATGATTTCATTATTGCGATTTAACCAATGACAAAGTGAATACACACGGGTTTTAGGAACATCTGCAATCACTGCTAACCCGCCATTCATATCGCCGTAGAGTGTACAGTAACCAACTGCCATTTCTGACTTGTTACCAGTAGATAAAAGCAGATAGCCAAATTTATTAGCGATCGCCATTAATAAATTACCGCGAATCCGAGATTGGATATTCTCTTCTGCCAGTCCAAACTCGGTACCCGCAAACAAATCACTTAATGTTTGATCGAAGCCTTGCATTAACTCGCCAATTGGTAAAAGATTAGTCTTAATCCCTAAATTTTCGGCTAATGCCAAAGCATCACTGATGGAATGCTCGGAACTGTAAGGGGAAGGCATGAGAACACCGAGGACATTTTCTTTACCAAGTGCCGCCGTGGCGATCGCAGCTACTATTGCAGAGTCAATCCCACCACTTAAACCCAACACTACTTTAGAAAAGCGACACTTACGAGCGTAATCTCGCACTCCTAAAACCAAAGCTTGCCAAATTTCTTCATCTTCCGATTGATATGCAGGTTCTACAGAACCTAATTGAAAATCACGTTGTGTCTCGTCAAATTCAACAACTACTAAATCGGTGTCAAAACCACGGGCACGAGATATAATTTCACCTTGACGATTTAAGACAAAACTATGTCCATCAAAAATTAGGTCGTCATTTCCCCCAACCTGATTAGCGTAAATCATCGGTTGTTGAAAACGTATTGCACTATGTCTGAGCATAGTTTCGCGGAACTGCTGTTTGCCAACTGTGTAGGGCGAAGCAGACAAATTTACAATCAAATCTACACCCAAAATCGCTAAATCAGCAATCGGATTTACTGTATAACTACGTTTGCCCCAAAATTCCTCATCATTCCATAAATCTTCGCAAATGGTTACGCCAATATCGATATTATCTAAAGTGAAATAATTAGCTTGCAAGCCTGGTTCAAAATAGCGGCGTTCATCAAATACATCGTAAGTAGGCAAAAGTCGCTTGTGAAAAACTTGCTTAACCTGGCCATTCTCTAACAAAGCCATACTGTTAAATAAAGTTTTACCACCGCTAATATGTGCTTTGATATTCGGTTCAACAGTTCCTACTAACACAGCTAAATTTGGTGGTAAATCCTCAGCCAAGTTTTGTAAAGTGATGCCCATCGCTTCTACAAAACTAGGATTTAGTAATAAATCTCTTGGTGGATAGCCACACAGAGAAAGTTCTGGTGTCAGTAACAAACGCGCACCGCTAGATGCTGCCCGTTGTGCCGCCTCCAGAATTTTTTGGGCATTTAAAAGCAAATCACCAATAGTAGGATTAATTTGAGCGATCGCAATTTTCATATTATTTGTCATTTGTCATTGGTCATTTGTCATTGGTCAAGAGTCATAAGTTACTCTGGACTTTGAAATGCCGTTCGGTTAACGTTTTAATATTTTGAAGATCCCCCCAACCCCCCTTAAAAAGGGGGGCTTATAACCCTCTTCTACCCCTTTTTTAAGGGGGTCGCCGCAGGCGGGGGGATCTTAACCGAAAGGTATTGCAGGAATTTGGACTCTGTAAAGTGATTGGTTAAATAAACACCAAAGGTTTATCTTTTAAGGGAGCAAAAGCTTCAGCGTCAAACTTATACAAACTAGCCGGACGGCCAGCACCCCGTGATACCTTAATTCCGGTATCGCATAAAAAACCTAACTTGAGTAGACGCGCCCGAAAATTAGAATAATCAGAAAAGTTATCACCTAAAACTGTGGCGTATAACTGATATAAATCATTCAAGGTGAACATTTCTGGCAAGACTTCAAAAGCCACTGGGCTATACTCTAATTTATTTCGCAACCGCCTATGTCCATAAGCCAAAATTTCATTATGGTCAAAAGCTAATTGCGGCACTTGTTTTACTGGATACCAAGCAATGCCAGTCATGCGATCGGCAATCAATTCGGCTTCTTCAAATCGCACTAGGGCAAAGTAACTAACTGATAGATAACGCACACCATAACTATCAGTTGCTTCCCGTGGATCGCGGTTCGGCCCGCCAAATGTATACAGTTGTTCTAAGTAGAGATTGTTGACCTTAATTTTCTCTGCCATAATGCGATAGGCGGCATCTTCTAAAGACTCTCCCGGACGTACCAAAGTACCAGGAAGACTCCAATGATTTAAAAATGGTTCTTGCTGTCGCATTACGAGTAGAACTAACAGCCGATTTTGTACAGTATCTACAGAAAAAATTACATTATCAACACCAACCTTGAAATCGGCCAAAGGTTGTTGGTTTAACGGAGTTGGTATCTTTTTTTGTGAACGTCCTGGCATTCGTACAAATGCTCTCGATTAATATAGGCAACTACAGGGGCTGTGAGGGCTTGAGAATCTCCATGTTCGCGGTACGCTGTTGAGGAAACATCTAGACCGGTCAGACTAGCGATCGCAATTTTCCCTCCCAGCTTTTGCACTACCTCTGAACTAGATTCATCTATTACATATCCGGGTCGCGGTACAATCAGTAGTTGCACTTGCTGTAACAAATCTTCAATGCGATACCAACGTGGTAGCTGACTCAGTAAATCTGAACCAATAATCATCGTCAATTCAGCGTCTTCACCCCAAGTAAGCTTGGCTTTTTCTACTGTTTCCAGTGTTCTGAAGCTACTCAATTCTTGTTCCAAAGCAATATTGTGCCGTGGTGCGTCTATATCCGCAATCAACAGTCGCAACATTGCCGCCCGATGTTCTAAGGGTGTTTGATGAGACTTAAACGGATTATCCGCCGCCCAAACCGCTACCCAATCATAACGCTCAGACAACCAACTCAGAATTTTTTGATGTCCCGCAGTTGGTGGATCGGCACTAGTACCAAACAAAGCAACTCTCATAGTAATTCGTAATTCGTAGTTCGTAATTAAGACGGACTGAAAGAGTACTTTTACTTATGTGTTCTCTGTGCCTCTGCGGTTCGTTTTTTAGTTTCCTCCGTCAACACCCGTAACCCCTCAGAAATTTCCACTTCTACAGCTACCGGATAATCCAAGCGCCGTGTTTCCTGTGGCAAACTAGTAACTGAAGCGGCGGTACGCTGACGAATTGTTGCCAACGACTCTAACGGTTGTATCCGTTCACCGTGTTGCACTACCAGCTGCAACAAAGGTTCTTCTTCTAAAGCAATTTCGCCTAAAAGTCCCAACCTGTCTGCTTTTACCTTACCTCCCGTAAATGAACGAAAAATTTGCTTACGCCCTGGATAAGTAACTTTACCACTAGACTGCTTCATCACGGGGATGCCATCAATGTCTACAAGTTTATAAACTCCATTGACAGGCGAACCTGTAACTAGTCGCGTTCCCAACCCGTAACCATCAATCTCGGCCCCAGCAGCTTTTAATCTGGCAATTTCCCACTCATCCAAGTCGCCACTGGCAAAAATTGGTACACCGGGAAGGAGCGATCGCACCTGTTTTGATAAGGTAACTAAATCTCCTGAGTCCAATCTCACTCCTGTTAATTGCATTTCACCGGAATTTACTTTTTCGGCCAAGCGCTGGGCAGCAGCAATGGTATCGTAAGTATCAATTAGCAATGGCGCACCCGGAAAATATCGATGAAATGCACTAAAAGCTTGTTCTTCAGTGCCTTCTATTGCTGACAATGCCATCACCAAGGCGTGTGCCATCGTACCACTTGGCTTTTCTCCCAGTTGTAGCGCTGCTAACACATTGGAAGTGGAATCTAAACCACCCGCCAACGCCGCCCGTGCTGCCCACAAAGACCCTTGGGGACTAAATGCCCGTCTTGTGCCAAATTCTAAAAGTGTTGCTTTTTCCCCCGCTACATCCCGCAACCGGGCTGCTTTTGTGGCAATCAAAGTCTGGTAATTAATCGTATTCAGCAGGTAAGTTTCCACTAGTTGCGCTTGCCAAAGTGGTGCTTCCACCCGCAACAGTGGTTGATTGGCAAACACGGCTGTCCCTTCTGGCACTGCCCAAACATCACCTGTAAACTTTCCCTCAGCTAAAAGTGACCAAAAGCGATCGCCTGCGTGAGCAAAAATTCCCGTTGCCTGTAATGCTGCAATTTGGGCGGAACTAAAGCGGATTTTGGCTAAATATTCCAATGCCTGCGTCAGCCCCATTGCAATTAAATAACCAAAACCCTCTGGCAATCGTCTGACAGACAATTCAAAGCTTGCCCGTCGTTGTTCTATACCTTCGCCTGTGTAACAAGCTGCCATCGTCAACTGGTAAAGGTCGGTCAGCAAGCTGTAGTCGTCAGCATAAAGGTTCAGTTCCTGGTTCTGCTGGCTTTGCTGTTTATATACATAGTCCAAATCTGGCAAAGTTGTCATGCAAGAGCTTCCTTACAAGATGCTTCTTTTATTTATGGTAATATTTACCATAAATAATGTCAACTCCCAGCGAATATATCTTCAAGGTGTTGCAAAACCGGAGATTTATAGGCAAGTTAATACTAACTTTATCAAAAATTTAATATTTTTTAATAGTAATAGCTATTAATAATGTTAATTGCACAGGCGGTTAATAAAAAAGCTAATATCTTGGGAAGGCTAGTTTGTTTGCCAACTTCTTTCCCAGACTGTGGTTGAAGAAATAACTACGTTACAATTAGAATCAAAGAGAAAAGTTTGATTTTTTGACAAGCTAAAGTATTGCGAAGTTATCTGAATAAAGATTGCATATATTCTCAATATATTGAGAATATGACCAAGGCTTGAATCTTAGGATTACATTATAAGCATCACCATTAAAGCGACTCAAGAATAAGGAGTCCAATATTATGGATATTTCCAAAATCATTGCGAACATAACCCAGTATATTTCTGAAGCTGCAATGCGGATTTTTGGTCCTACGGATGATGCTTATCCTGCTGTTGGCGTACAACCTTTTACAGGTGAGCCTTACGATGAAGATACAGATGATAATTGGTAGGTGCCGATACGGCATTGATAAATAGGAGTCAAAATTCAGAATTCAGACGAGGGTAATTACCGGGGAGTTTAGGCAAACCATATAATTGAAAACACGAAATTGTAGATTTAGCTTCGTAATTAAACCCCTTTATTTAAAAGTAGTGGCGTATTAGAATACGCCACTATCCAGTTCGTTCTGCATTCTGGCTTCTGATGAATAGATAGCTAGGCAACAATCATATAATTATTAAAACCTCGTGTGGTTCGGTTGCTTCTATCTCAATTAATTCACCATCAATTAGTTTATCGCGATCGCACTCACCGTAATGGCTAATAAATTCATCAACGGTTATAACTTTTGGGGCTGATTGAACCATTGTGATTATTCCCAAGAATCGTAGAGTGTGTGTAAGTTTTAATATAATTCAACCCACTAAGATAAAGGCGTGAGTTTTTTCTCACGCCTTTTTATTTAAACTTTTTGATCGCCCATTGCTAAGAGTTCCAGAATCGCTCCATTTGTCCAGCCGAAACCAACTTCGTTAGAACTATATCCAAAACAGATTTCGTCGGAAACGTTGGCAGAACAGCGTTCAACATCATATTTCTCAACTAGGGTATTGTGACGCTCGAATTCTTTAACTACCATAGCGAGAAACTTGTTGGCAATCCGATCGCCTTCTGTATGATACCCATAGCGGTGAAGTCCCTGGACGGCAATTAACGTCAATGGGGCCCAGCCAAAAGGAGCATCCCACTGGTTGCCGGTGACACGAGTACTAGTAAAAATTCCGCCTGGGGCTTCAAACAAAGAAAGATTTTCTACGACACGCTTGGCTTGGGTTGGAGAAGCAATTCCCAGCCACAGGGGATAGAACGTGGTAGCAAATTCGTAGCGGCGGCGTTCTCCACCCTGGAAGTGATAGTCAAAATAGAGTCCCTGTTCTTCATCCCAGAGACACTTATCGATTCGATCGCGGCGGATATCTGCACGATCGCGCCATTGCCGTTCTAGTTCTTCATTCCCAAAAATATTGTGGATTTGTCCCAAGTCTTGTTCTACTTGATACAGCAAACTATTGAGGCACACAGGAGCATAGTGGAGGATATCAGCACTGAAAGGACCAAATCGGTTGGTGATATCAAAACCAGACTCGCGCATGGTGCGATCGCCCTTGTAAAATAAGTGCGTCAGTTCATCTTTTTCTCGGTTGTAGTAAAGACTAACGTCATAATCCTCAACCTCAAAGGTTTGGTAATATTCCTTGACGCGATCGTAGTGACTTTTTCCCTCTTCATCCCGCTCGGAAAACAAAACTTCTGGCGCCGGACCTTCCCCAAAGGCATAGAATCTAGACAAGCCTGTTGCAGGATTCAGGTGAGGCGGTACTACCCAGTAATAATAAAACTGTTCTAGGATCGGTATGGTTAACTTTAACCACTCTTCATCTTGGGTGTGCTGGAATAGCGCCAAAACCATCATGCTGAGGACGGGGGGTTGCGATCGCGACAGCATATAAGTCCGGTTGGAATTAAGGATAGTGCCGTAATGCTGTACCTGGTACAATAACTGATCTACTTGGCTTTGCGCTAGCTCCAATTCTCCATCGTGCAAAAGTCCTAGTAATATAAAGTAGCTATCCCAGCCATACATTTCGTTAAAGCGCCCACCTGGTACGACATAAGGCCCTGGTAGGTATAGTAACCCATGCTCTTTAATCGCCTCCGCTTCAGTTGGCAAAGTGCGAATTTGCAGCCGTTGCATATCTTTGGAAGATAGCGATCGCTCTAACACAGTCTGAATGTTGGGACAATCTTCTGAGGGTGAAATGTAGACTATCCAAGGAGTGTCGTTTTTGTGATCTAGTTTGGTATCCTTTGCAGATTGTAATAAGTGTTCGTGCGATCGCGTTAAGGTTTTCCACGTTTTTTTGATGTGGAGGCGTACAGCGTCTATCTGTGCGGTGTTCAGTGCTGGGGGAGTGATCATATTTAGAATTTTTTAAACGCAAAGGAACGCGAAGGGAAGCGCAGAGGAACGCTGAGGTTTTACAGGGTTCTCTCTGCGTGGGACGAGATTTTTGTTTTTACTCGGCAGTGCTAATTAAGAGGGCAACTGGGAAGTGGGTGAGGGCTGTTGCGATAGATAGGGTTTCTGTGGTGTGTAAGGGTTGCTGAGTTAGGACGTTTTTCCAGGTGGGGGAAGTTCCAGGGGGTAATTGCAGGTGCGTATCTTGCCAAACTGATTCGCCTAAGGGGTTTTCTCCTGGCTGAATGAGGCTGGTTAAAAAGCGGGGTGCGATCGCGATCGCTGTTTGATTCCCCTCGCGCCGCGCAAAGGCGATAATGTGATTGGCGTAGGTTCCTTGAACTTCTAATGGCAGATAGTCGCCGTCCTGGAATAATGAGACATAGTTTGTTCTGGCTTGGAGTAATTGAGCCGTTAAAAACAGTTTGATTCTACCGTCTGTTTTGTCGTTTAGTAACTCCTGAATTAGTCCGAGAATGTCTGTTTTTACCTGTTCGCGGATGGCGCTTAAGTAAGTACGTCGCTGTTCAAAATCTACGGGACGACGATTATCTGGATCGACTAGGCTTAGTTCCCAAAGTTCTGTTCCTTGGTATATATCTGGTACGCCGGGGGCGGTAATCTTCAGTAGAGTTTGGGAAAGGGAATTGAAGATACCATACTCTGCAATTCGCTGTTGAAAGGGACGAAAGGCTTCTAGAAATTCCCCGGAGAGGGAAGGATCGAGTACTTTCTCAATAAAAGAGGTACAAGCTTCTTCATACTCGCTATCGGGTCGCAACCAGGCTGTATGCACCTTTGCTTCTCGTATTGCCTTTATTATATAATCCTTGACTCGTTCCACGAAGGATGCGTGTTCGTGTTCGGCAAAAGGAAACGCCCCTACTAGGGTTTGATAGAGAAAATACTCATCGTTGCGATCGGGTATAGCGAAGCCGTGGCGATCGCTACGATGTCCCCGATTAATTGCACTCCAGGTATTTACCTGCTGATCCCATTCATCGGGTATTTCTGAGAGGATATTCAATCTGGCGCGAACATCTTCGCCGCGTTTGGTGTCGTGGGTGGCTGTGGTGTTCATTGTGTGAGGCCAGGTTTCTTGGTGCTGTTTGTTAAAGGCATGAAATTTGGCTAATTCGATGCCAAAATGACCAGGATTTCCCCCGACTTCATTCAGTGACAGCAACCGATTGTAAACATATAATGTGGTGTCTTCTACGCCTTTTGCCATTAAAGGCCCACTGTATTGTTGCATCCGCAAGACAAAATATATCCACTGTTCACGTTCTGTTTGAGTCAGAGAATTATCAAACTCTAGCAGCATTAACTTTTCAATAAAATTCAGTTCGTTCTGTAACAGGGGTACTTGTTCTTTGGCTTGGCTAATTACTTCTTGAATGGTAGCGCGATCGCTATCTCCAATTCCATCGGGTGTAATGTAGGTGCGGTAAATCGGGAACAGTGTCAAAACTTCGGCGATCGCTCTTTTTAATCCATTCAGTGTAAAATCATTACCATAGCGATATTTGCTGGAAACATTCTTTAACAAAAGAGCTAGATTGTCAATATCACCTGCTAAATTCTTTTCTAAAATCAGGTGCTTTTTCTCTTTCACTACTGATGCATAATCTGCTCTGGAACTAATAAAGTTTTGGTAAATTTTATCAAAAGATAATTCATTTTCTGTTTGACAAAATACGCCATTTACATAATTTAAAAAGTCATATCCAGACGTACCTTCAATTTTCCAGTTTTCTGGCAGTTCTTCGGTGATTTCTAAAATTTTCTCGACCGTGATATAAACATCTCCTGTCTTTTCCCGCAGCCTTTCAAGATACTGGATTGGGTTATAAAGTCCATCAATATGATCGATGCGTAAACCTGTAAACTTGCCTTCCTCAACTAACTTTTGAATTAGGCTATGAGTATTGTTAAAAACCCGCACTTCTTCAACTTTAACGGAAATCAGTTCGTTGACAGTAAAGAAACGGCGGTAGTTCATTTCCTCCGCGCCAACTTTCCAGAAGGCGAGACGGTAAAACTGGTCATTAAGTAATTCATCTAAGAGGTTAAAGCTTTCAGAATTACCGGGTTCTCCGTTGAAAGTTTTGATATTTTCGTCAATGAACTCGCGGATGGTGTCGTTTGTGGTGTAGAGTTCCCAAACCAATCCTTTAATAAATGCAATTTGGTCTTGTCGCTGTTTTCCTGCAACTTCTGAGGGCACACTTTTGAGAATGTAGAGAATTCCTAATAGCTTAATAAAATCGGGATGATTGCGTCCCAGTGTGCGCGTGAGTTTACCCAGATTATGGGTGATAAATTTTGTGTAAGATTCTAACCGCAGTGGCAGTTTTAAGCTGTAATAGTTGACGGTTAAACCGTTTTGTTCGTATTGCAGTTGAATATGTCCGTTTTCCAGGGATGCACCATAGAAATCTCCCAGTAGTGGTGCGAGAATTCGCTCTTGGCGATCGCCAAAGGGTGCATTCCAAGAAAGGTCGAAGTAGTCGGTATAGCTGGAGTCTGGGCCGTGTTCCAATACGTCCATCAAGTAATCGTTTTCGCTGCTATAGGCCATGTGGTTGGGCACAATATCTTGTAACCAGCCCATACCAAGGGATTGGATTTCATCAACTAATGCATCAAAGGATTCATTAGTTCCCAATTCTGGGTTAAGTTGAGTGGCATCTACGATATCGTAGCCGTGTGTACTCCCAGATCGTGCCTTGAAAATAGGGGAGGCATATAAATCAGAAATACCCAAATCTGCTAGATAAGCTGCGATCGCTTTAGCGTTGTCAAAGCCAAACTGGGGTGTAAACTGAATTCGATAAGTGGCGGTAGGAATTCGCATATTTTTTTGGAATGGAGAGTAAGGGAAATGAGGGAAATGGGGAAGTTTGAGGTTTTGAGCTTGAACGTTGAGCCTTTTATAGGATGTTTGAAAATTCCTCTTCACGGTAGTGAAACGTTTTAGATCCCCCTAAATCCCCCTTAAAAAGGGGGACTTTGATTCCGGTTCCCCCTTTTCTTAAGGGGGGTTAGGGGGGATCAATAAGTACCTAAAAATCACAGCCAACCACTTTTCAAACAACCTCCTTAGCTCGAAGGTTAAGCTTTTTAGCTCGAACATTGAGCCTTTTTGCTTGAACATTGAGCCTTTTTGCTCGGACGTTGAACCTTTTTGCTCGGACGTTGAACCTTTTTGCTCGGACGTTGAACTTTTTTGCTAGAGTACTAAACTAGTAGGTTGCAATTTGAATTCTTGGTCTACAGACAGATGTTCAGGAGCTTTAGAACCATGCCCAGACCATGAGGTATCAGCAGAGTCTAACAATTTATTAGCATTTTGCTCAAACGGCAGAGTCACTGTCACTGGAGACGAATTGAAATTCATCACAAATATTAGTTCACTTGATTCGCACCAACGACGCACGATTACCACCTCTTTCTCTTCATCGTTAGTCGCTTTGATGGAGTTGCGGTCTTGATTCAAAAGTGCTGGATGCGTCTTGCGTAAATTAATTAACTGACGATACCAATCCCATAGAACTTTGTGCTTACCGTCATTGCGTAATTCCCAGTTGAGTTTAGACTTTAGGAAAGTTTCTGACGATTCCGGATCTGGGGGATCATCTGCGAAGTGAAATGCTTCAAATTCTTGTTTGCGTCCGGCTCGAACCGCTTGAATTAAATCAGGATCGGAGTGACTGACAAAGTAAATGAAGGGTGCTGTTTCGCCATATTCTTCTCCCATGAATAACAAGGGTAAATTGGGCGACAGCAGCACAGCACCAGCAGCTAACTTTAATCCCTCAAAAGAGATTCGCTGACTGAGGCGTTCTCCTTTCATTTGATTGCCGATTTGATCGTGATTCTGAATGCAGATTGTAAATTGTGATAGAGGGCGATCGCGGCAAGATACGCCATGAAATCTTTTGCGGTGTGGTGCGTACTTCCAATCGTAGACAAAAGTATCTTCATAAGCTTTTGCCAACTGAGCAGTTTGCCCAAAATCTTGATAATATCCTTGGCGATCGCCTGTCAAGAGTGCGTGCAATGAATGGTGAAAATCATCACTCCACTGAGCATCGAGTCCATATCCACCCAATTCTACCGGACGAATTATTTGTGGATTATTCATATCGCTTTCGGCAATTAGATGGCGCTTCCATCTTTGCCCTTGTTGTGAGAAATGATGAACTGCTTCCGCCAGTTCCCATAAAAAATGCTTGGCTCCCAAGTCATAAATTGCTTGAATGGCATCCAGCCGCAATGCATCTATGTGGAACTCGCGCAACCAGTAAAGCGCATTTTCGATAAAATAATTTCGCACACCCTGACTATGGGCATCGTCGAAATTCAGCGCTTCGCCCCAAGGCGTTTTATAGGTTTTAGTAAAGTAGGGGGCGAACTGACTCATATAGTTCCCTTCTGGCCCAAAGTGGTTATACACCACATCCAGCACTACGGCAATTCCGTGTTGGTGACAAGCATTTACCAGTTGCTTCAGTTCGGCTGGGCTACCGTAAGAATTTTGCACAGCATAAGGGTAAACGCCATCATAACCCCAGTTGCGGTATGCAAGAGTTGCTTCAATATGGGTATCTCCCGGAAACTGGGAGATGGGCATAATTTCAATGGCGTTAATTCCCAGTTCTCTCAGTTCCGATAAGCGGGAAATAATAGCGGTGAAAGTTCCTTCAGGCGTGAATGTCCCAACGTGAACTTCATAGAAAATCATTGACTCCACAGGAATCCCAGTCCACCCTTCATCAGTCCAATCAAAGTGTTGATCGACAATTTGCGACGGCCCATGCACCCCTTCAGGTTGATACTGCGACGCAGGATCGGCAAAAGCGTCTTGCCCATTTAAGACATACCGATAAAGCGTACCCGGATACACATCATTGACTTTCGTTTGCCAGTATCCCTCAGACTGAGGCTTGAGGGGAATTAACTGCTGTTCTGGCGTCAAAATTTGTACCGTGACACCATCTAATAGCGGAGACCAAACTGTAAATTCACACTCTCCGTTACCCAAGTAGTTAGCACCTATTCTCACGCAGTATCCTCCCATCAGTTCCAGTTTGTTGTGCCGAATTGTGGCGCGATGGCGTACCCGCCTTTCCGGTGGCGATCGCAAATGTCATTGATTGCACAATGTTTACAAACACGCCAGATAGCATAATGGTTGGTCTAGCAGAGTTTTAGCTAGCACCTGGAGGCGGATTTTTGACCAGAACAAATTCAGTCTAATGACAAATGTTAAAGAAATGACGGAGAAAAAACAGTGCATTCGTAGGCTAGCAAGGCTATTCACCCCTACGGCTTGCAGCTACCATCCACACAGTATGCCGATTGATATGTATTAGAACGTTTACCAAATATGGTGTAGCGATTATCGCGGATTTGTTCGTAAAAGCGATCGCCTGCCCATTTCATCCCCGGTAATGCTCGATAAGCGTCTACAAATATACTTCCTGCTGGCAATAACCGACCAATTTCTTCTGCGGCGTTACTACCTTGCCAACGTCTCTGAGGATCATTGCCATCAATTAAAATCATTCCCTGTTCGCAATCTTGGGCTGAAATTCCCCACTGTAAAAGTGTCTGCTCATCTTGCATGGGACTGTAACGAAACAGCTTTCCTTGGTCTAAGGTTTCTAGCAATTGTACTAGGGTAACGCAGAGATTACAATTCCCGTCGTAGATTACGTAGTAATTCATAAAAATAACGGCTCTTTGGCAATTGAATTATCGGATGTGTCTAAACACAACTTTGGTATTCTAGCTTAGAAAACTGTAGCGATCGCTCTTGCCTCATCGAATCAGTCTCCAGTTCAAATATGCATAATGTCGTCTAGCTTAAGTTGTAAATTTGGCAAGACATCAGAAGAAATAGTATCTCCTAAACGATATTGTTGTTGCTGGTACACACCGTTAACTAACTGACAAACGGTAAAGGTTGGTTGTTTAGGATTGCCGATAAACTGCAAGCCACCCAAGCCACGAAAATCCACAATCCAATATTCTGGGATGTTAAGAAAAGCGTATTCTTCAACCTTTCTTGCATAATCGTCTTGCCAATTAGTACTCACAACTTCAGCAACAAGCTTAATAGTACTGCCGTTACAAATAATAGGTTCTTTTTGCCAGAGTGGTTCTTTACTAAGTTCGGCTTTATCTAAAACAATTGCATCAGGACGCAGTGCTGTGGCTTCAGCCGCAGGTGGTTTTATCAGACAAGTTTTTGGAACTAGCCAGTTGAAATTAGAATTAAAAATTTCGACATAGATTCTACCAGCAATATTACCTGCAATAGCTTCGTGTGGCCCTGTAGGTTCCATGTCTCTTAATTGTCCGTCGATTAATTCGTAGCGTATATTGTCACCATATTGGGCGATAAATTCCTCGAAGGTGAGTAGTTTGGGCGAGGTGTAGGTCATTATATTTTGACTTGACGTAGGCTTATTGTAACGAAGGTATTATCAAGCAAAACTACCTTGAGGTGGCTAATTAATTACGTAGGCATAGCCCGCACTTCTCTACGAGACGCTGCACTTCGACTACGCTCTGTTACCACCGCAGGCATCGCTTTTGTCCCACCAAACCAGTGCGAAGTAAAACAAGGCTGCATTAACATAGCAGGTCGATGTATTGGCATAACGGGTCGATGTATTAACATAGCAGGTCGATGCATTGGCATAACGGGTCGATGTATTGGCATAACGGGTCGATGTATTGGCATAACGGGTCGATGTATTGGCATAACGGGTCGATGTATTGGCATAACGGGTCGATGCATTAAGTCAAACATCGCCCCCAGTTTCCAGTTATCATGCCTTTGGAGTGGTATTTGCTTAGTTTTTTCATTAATGAGAAAATATTCATGAGATATAAACTCTTGGGCAAAAGCGGGTTAAGAGTTTCTGAACTCTCCTTGGGAACCATGACCTTTGGTGAAGATTGGGGTTGGGGTGCATCTGTTGACGAAAGTCGGAAAATTTTTGATAGCTATGCAGAAGCAGGGGGAAATTTCATTGACACCGCCAACGGTTATACCGATGGTAGCAGTGAAAAAATTGTTGGTGAGTTGATTGCTAAAGAACGCGAACGCTTTGTAGTTGCGACAAAATATTCTTTTCCCTTGCGGATGAATGATAAAAAGGGCGACCCTAACGCCAGTGGAAACCATCGCAAGAATTTAATTCAATCTTTGGAAGGTAGCCTGAAACGGCTGAATACCGATTACATTGATTTATTTTGGTTGCACGCTTGGGATTTCACAACACCGATTGAAGAAGTCTTGCGATCGCTCGATGATGTAGTGCGTCAAGGTAAAGTACTTTACATTGGCATTTCTGACACACCCGCTTGGATCGTTTCCCAAGCAAATACCATCGCTCAATACCAAGGATGGACGCAGTTTGTCGCCCTGCAAATTGAGTATAGTTTAATTCAACGAACACCAGAACGTGATTTGCTACCGATGGCTAAAGTTTTGGATTTAGCAGTAACACCGTGGTCGCCTTTGGGTGGTGGTGTGCTTACAGGTAAGTATAATCAACCCCCTCAAGAGAGCAGCGAACAAGGAAGATTAGTAAATCCAGCATTTGGAACTATTTCAGAACGGAATTTAGCGATCGCTCAAGTTGTCAGTGAAGTTGCAACCCAAATTGGACACACACCTTCACAGGTAGCATTAGCTTGGTTACACGCTCAAAGTGGTGTGATTATTCCGATAATTGGCGCACGTAAATTAACGCAGTTTCAAGATAACTTAGCTTCTTTAAATATCACCTTATCGCCAGAACATTTGCAACGTTTAAATGAAGTGAGTCAAATTGAACTGGGTTTTCCCCATGACTTTTTGCACAATGATGTAATTCGCGATCGCCTTTTCGGTGGTACATTCAATACCATAGAAAACCATCGTATTTAACTAATAGCAATAAACAGTAACACATTCAGGCATTAATTCAATCGGTCGTCAGAGAGTTTCGCCAAGCCTTGCAATTCTGTAGAGTTGGATTTAAAAGGCATTAACAACGTAGAATCATGAGCGACAACAGCATTACATCACGTTTGTACCCTACCCGCATTGACATTCCCGCTGAAGCGCGAGTGCAAATCGTGGTACTTCTCAACCAAAGCTTGGCAGCTACTTCGGATTTAAAAACCCAAGCAAAGCAAGCGCACTGGAATGTTAAAGGAACTGACTTTTACCAGCTACACCTATTATTTGATGAACTTGCTGGGGAACTAGAAGGATACATCGATATGGTAGCTGAACGCGTTACAGCTTTAGGCGGATACGCTTTTGGAACAGCCCGCGCCGCAGCTAGTAATTCAATTTTGCCAGAATATCCCTTAGATATTTTGGATGGTAAAGACCATGTAACAGCCTTGGCAGATCGTTATGCATTCTATGCTAAACATCTCCGGGAAGCGATCGATAAAACTGATGAATTAGGCGACCTCGATACTGCTGATCTTTACACCGAAATTTCCCGCACCATTGACAAACGACTCTGGTTCTTAGAAGCTCATCTACAAGTAGCAGAAATTAAGGCAGAGAATGGCAAAGCGGCTACTACTAAAACTCAAAAGATCCCTGCTGGCGTAAAGTAAGCACTTTTGAGAGACACTTAATTTACTAATAGGGTGCATTAGAGGATGTTTTAAAAGTGGTGGCTGATGTATCAAAAACTTTAGATCCTCCTAAATCCTCCTTAAAAAGGAGGACTTTGATTCCGGTTCCCCCCTTTTGAAGGGGGGTTAGGGGGGATCAATAAGTATCTAAAATCACAGCCTAAGACTTTTCAAACAACCTCTTAGACTAAAGTTTAACGAACCCTATGATAACGGTATCTTAATGTGAGTTATACGAAATTCTCTACCTAGAACTAAAGTTCAAAAGTGTCTCTCTCCGACTCGGAGAGGGGCATTTTTATGTGGTAAAACTAGGCAGAGGTTATTAGCCGTCTTGAATAAATGCAAAATTCGCCCACCCTACGGGATTTTGCTACATCCCCTAACCCCTTCTCCCAATATTGTGAGAACGGGCACTAAATTCAAAGTCCCTCTCCCAAACTTGGGAGAGGGATTTAGGGTGAGGGCATTATGTGAGCCATTGAATTCACATTACCTCATCGGATTTTTAATATGTGTCTAAACACGGCCTAGCAGCTAATCTTGTTGTGCAAAAATTAAAATTGCAGTCATTTAGTTTTCCAAGACTCTATTTTATTCAATTAAAAATATCTGCAAAATTTCACAGTATCTTTTTGGTAAGTACGCCACTTTTAAGTGCGTACTTTTCATTTTATATGTATATACTTTACTATTTAAATAGTTACAAATTAGGTCTAATCAATCAAAAGTCTAAGTTTTGAATTCTAAAATCTTCTAAAAACAATTAACAACGAGGTAAATTTATGTCTCAAAATACAATTACCCACTTAATTCACGATCGCAATGCCCGTGGTCACGCGAAAATGGGCTGGCTCGATAGTTATCACACATTTTCCTTCGGTAGTTTTTACGATCCCAACCGCATGGGATTTCGCTCACTGCGGGTAATTAACGACGATCGCATCGCCCCTGGTGCTGGATTCCCTACCCACAGCCATCGTGACATGGAAATCCTCACTTATGTCTTAGAAGGTGCTGTAGAGCATAAAGACAGCTTGGGTACTGGCTCCGTGATTCGTCCTGGTGATGCCCAAATTATGAGCGCTGGAACTGGAATCAGCCACAGTGAATTTAATCCCTCACCAACTGAACCACTACACTTGCTACAAATCTGGATTCTTCCTGATCGAGAAGGAATAACGCCAAGATATGAACAAAAATCTTTTCCTCTCGAAGAAAAGCGCGGTAAACTCTGCTTAATTGCCTCTAAAGATGGGCGCGATGGTGCTGTGATAATTCACCAAGATGTTGAGTTATACACATCTGTTTTAGAAGCAGGCGATGTTGTTAATTATCAAGTCAAAAGCGATCGCTATGCCTGGTTACAAATAGCGCGAGGCATAGTTAACTTAAATGGTGAAGAACTCAGAGCAGGCGATGGTGTGCAAATCAACGGCGAAGAACAGCTAGAAATTAGCACCAACATCGGCGGCGAAATCCTGCTTTTCGATTTGGGTTAATATCTCTTTTCTCTGTTAAAAGGCTCATTTAGATGAGCCTTTTCCTCAGAAGATTACGTTTACTAGTTAAGTATGTTTGCGGGTTCCGTGAAGGCAAAGAATATCCTGCAAATGCTAGCATAACGTCTCAGAGTGCTTGGTGCAGATCCAGATTCTTTGGTTTAGGATGTGCTTCGGGGTAAATTATGGCGATCGCAATCTCCGACAACCAAGCCACAAGTCTAAAAAACTGCTGAACGAGTATCAAAGACTCATTAATGGAGTTCAGAGCCTCTTTAATGAAGCTCAAAGACTCATTAATGGAGTTCAGAACCTCTTTAATGAGTATCAAAGGCTCATTAATGGAGTTCAAAGCCTCTTTAATGAGTATCAAAGACTCATTAATGGAGTTCAAAGCCTCTTTAATGAACCTTTGAGCTTCATTAATGGAGTTCAAAACCTCTTTAATGAGTATCAAAGACTCATTAATGGAGTTCAAAGACTCGTGGATAAATCAACTTAAGCAAAATAGGCAATGATCGCTTACAGGAATTCTTCAAAATAGGCGACAGTTGCCAACCTGTAAAGCCAAATTAAATTCTGATTTTCTTAATTACGAACTACGAACTTGTACTGAGCGTAGCCGAAGTATTAGGAATTACGAATTAAATCTTGTACTCTGGCTACATCTTGCCTTAATCTCTCAGCATAAAGGGATTGGATACGCTGCAATATCTCCAAGGCTGGCTCCAAATAATCTAGTGCTTGATTGTAATTCCTCCGTTGTTCTGCTATCCCCCCTAACCACCACAATGTATTTGCCTGACCTTGAACATTGCCAATTTGTTCGTTGATTGCAAGAGATTGTTCAAAAAGGGCGATCGCTTCGTCGATTTCTCCTATATTGGCTTTGAGTATCGCCAATTGGTGCAATGTCGTCGCCTGACCTTGAACATTGCCAATTTGTTCATCAAGGGCAAAAGATTGTTTATAAAAGGCGATCGCTTCATTAATTTTTCCTAAATTGGATTTGAATGATCCCAAACATTGCAACATCGCCGCTTGACCTTGGACATCGCTGATTTGTTGACTCAGAGCAAGAGACTGTTCACACAGGGTGATCGCTTCTTCTATTTCTCCTGTATTACCTTTGAGCATTACCAAATAGTTCAACGTTGCGACCTGGGCTTGGATATCACCGATTTGTTCCTTGAGGGCAAGGGATTGTTGAAAAAAGGTAATCGCTTCAGTGATTTCCCCTGTATTAGCTTTGAGCATTCCCAAGTTGTACAACGTCACCGCTTGGCTTTGGATATTGCCGATTTGTTCATTTAAGGCAAGCGATTCTTCAAAAAGGGCCATTGCTGCGTTGATTTCTCCGCTATCGGCTTTGAGCATTCCCATTGCGTGTAACGTTGTTGCTTTGCCTTGAACATCGCTGATTTGTTCATTTAAGGCAAGGGATTCTTCAAAAAGGGCCATCGCTGCGTTGATTTCTCCACTATCGGCTTTGAGACATCCTAAGTTGATCAACGTCGTCGCCTGACCTTGGACATAGCCGATTTTTTCGTCGAGGTCAAGGGATTGTTCAAAAAGGGTAAGCGCTGCGTTGATTTCTCCGCTATTGACTTTGAGTAGCCCTAGTTGGTTCAACGTTGCCGCCTGACCTTGAACATTGCCAATTTGTTTTGAGAGGATGAGAGATTGTTCATATAAAGCGATCGCTTCGTTTATGTCTCCTCTCTTAGCCTTGAGATATCCCAAGTTGTTCAACGTCGCCGCCTGACCTTGAACATCGCCGATTTGTTCTGTGAGGACAAGAGATTGTTCATATAAAGCGATCGCTTTGTTAATTTCTCCCCTATTGGCTTTGAGTATCCCCAGTTGGTCTAATATTGCCGCTTTGCCTTGGATATTGTCGATTTGTTCTGTGAGGACAAGAGATTGTTCATATAAAGCGATCGCTTCGTTGATTTCTCCTGTATTGGCTTTGAGTCTTCCCAAATAGTGCAACGTCACCGCTTTTTGCATTTTGTTTTCTGGAGGGCAAAGGGCGAGAACTTGTTGATAGTGTTCAAATGCTTGTTCAATTAAACCAATTTCTTGTTCAGATTTAGCTAATTCATAGAGAACACGATAGTTTTCAATAATTTCTAAAGTGCCTCGACAAACTTCGACAGCTTCCCGAAATCGGCTAGTGTCATACCATCTAATTGCCAGAGCTGTAGCAACTTCTACAGCAATCTCCTCTACCTTTCCTCGCAGCGCTAGCCGATGAATTTCTAAGCCTTGTTCCTCAGTTGTGGTTTCCGTCTCCTCCCACCAAAGACGATACAGCGCCTCAGCTGCTTGCTTATGCAAAACTTCCCCATCTTCCGCTAACTGCACAGGCAAAATGCGCGGCACTCGTAACGCCTCATCATGGCTTACTTCCAACAGTCCCAACGCCACTGCTCGACTAATATAATGTTCCAAATTGCCCATAGTCTCACAAACTGCGGCTAATGCTTCCCTCGGTATTGGCAACTCAAACACCAAACCCCGTGACAACATCTCCCGCATGGTTGTATCCATCTGTTGTAGCAGCGCTTTTGCTAAAACTTGCTCTCGCAACTCCACCGGATCTGCTGCTAACCGATTCAAAATTGTTGCCACATCAACAGTTTTATTTTGCAGAATCTTATCCAACCATTCCAGCAAGCGGGGATTACCATCCGCCAACTTCTGCGCTTGTGATTTTAACGCCTCATCCACCTGAGATTTAGCACTAAAGGCTGTGAGGCGACTAAACTTTTTTTGCAAATCTGCGCCTTGCAGTGCATCCAACGGCTGTTTATAGAAATGCTGCAACTGGGTAAATTCAAAATCGTAACGGCAGGTAATAATGATGCGGTGGGAAGTGGAATTTTCTCTAATTGCCCAAACTAAAGCTTTCATTACCTCTGCTGCTTCTGATTGCAAGACATAACTCCGATCGCGAGGTTCTAAATTCACTTCAAAGTCATCCAGCACCAACAAAAACGGCTTCGCTTCTTCATGCAACTGCTGGAAAACTCGCCGCAGCCGAAACTTCAATTCTTCATCGTAATTTTGTAAGCTTTTGCGTTGTTCGTTGTTATCCAACTTTTCCACCAAGCGATTCACCAAATTAGCTTCATCGATTCGCCCCACCCAGACAACACGCTCAAAATTGGGCAGTCTGTCACAAAGCCTAGCTGCTAAACTACTTTTACCCAAACCGCCCATTCCATAAATCAACACCCCAACTTCATCGCTTGGTTGACTCAGCACCCGCAAACAATTTTGCAATTGACGACGACGACCAACAAAACTCTCTCGCGTCGGGACTTTCACCTTACCCGCAGGATCTAAAAACTCGGTAGAAACAGAATGCAGTGGCGCTGGTTTCCGTCCACGAGTCCGCAAAGGTGTAACTAATGAACTCGGTAAATTACCTGCTGCATACAGCCGCAATAAATGCCAATCCCGCGCTTTGTTCTTAATTAATGTTTGATAAGTACAAGCAACAGCCTCAATGATTTGCTTTCCGGCTGATAATTCCTCATATAATGCCGCGGCTGCGTCTGTAGCATCAGGATCTAAAACCTTTTGACCCCAACCCAAAACCGCTTTTGCACCCGATTTGAGCAATTCTTCAGCCATTGACGGCACAGAACCGCCATTACCAGCTTGCCCAGTGCGACAACCAGAGAGGAAGATCAGTTTAGGCAATCGAAATTGTAATTCTTGGGCGATATCCCCAGCACTGGCATAGAAAGCTTCACCTGTTGCCGTTTCTGTAATAAAGCGGGGTTGCCCATCTTGTAAAGTAGCATGACCCGTCAGGTGTAAAACATCAAAATAATCCCTGTCGTAACCATCGACTAAATAACCCAACTCCGACAAACAGCCGCTTTCTTCCACCGTCAGCGCTAAAGGTTGCCGCTTTGTCGCCTCCAAAATCCGTGCTTCCTCTCCCTCAAAATCCAGCACAGGCTCGACATTCAACGGCGAAGTCGCCATAAACAAAACTTGCAGCGCCCGGTTTTCTGGTTCCCCGTCAATGGTCAATTTTTTTACCGTGCTATCCGACACCCACCGCACCGGGACAATAGCCGGGACACGCTGCACTAAAAAACCATTGCCATCGTGCAGCACTTCCCAAGGCAGATGGGCAAGTTTTTCAGATGTAGCGATCGCTAACACAATCCCCTCCCGCCGATACTTATCTAGCAAGGGTTGCAGAGTGCGATCGCTCCCATCTAACCAGTCATACAACCGCCGTCCAGTTATCGTATAATCCTCTGGGAAAAACGAAACGTAATAATCTCGTTCCGCTAACTTAATCAAATCGGCGATGTCTGTTAAACAGAGCGATCGCTTCTCATACTGATTTGGATTATCAACAAAGTAACGTAACTCTACGTAATTATCGGCAACTGGCTTAAGGTCGAGGTGGAGGGTTTGCACGCTTTGAATCTTGAGACTTCAGTCTTTACCCCAAGTCTACCACCGCCAATTCCGTAACAACAGACGCGATTAATCGCGTTTCTACGATTCTAAAATTTGGCGAATTTCTTCCAGCGTTGCATCTTTTAAAAGGAGTCGCCTACCATTGCGCCCGACAATCAACACCTTTTCAATTCTTTTACCAGACTGTTTGGCTTTATACTCTTGATACCACTTGCGGATTTGTTCAGCAATAGCGATCGCACCCCCAACAATACCAACGATGGTAGCAACTGTTGCGGTTACTCCTTCTCTTTCTGGTGCATCTGAATTCACTGCATAGTTACCAGATATACCAGGAATTGCCAAAAGCGCCTCTGTTGCTGCGTAGGCGTAGCCCGCCGTAGGCATCGCATCTTCACCCTCAATCGCCAACTGAATTTCTGCCATAGTGTTGATCTGCAAGTAACTCCAGGCTTATTTTAAACAACATCCCAAGGCAATTTCTTCTAAAAACTCCTAATTCTTGTCGTCAAGAATGTCTGAAAACCTAAATTTTCGGTTTTTAGTTCTCAATCAACTTACAACAAGGAGCTTAAGCCCCTTGTTTTGTCTTAGACCGCGCAGACGGACTTCGCCTGTGTAAAATGAGACTGTTGGAATATATCCAAATCACGGCTATACTTTCTCATAAAACCACCAAAATACTTGGGGGCAATGGCCAAAAAGTTCTTAGTTTGGGAAAGATATATCAGACTTTAATAACTATTAGAGGTGGCTGTAATGCCGACGATTCATTTTGTGGATGGTGAAAAAGGCGGAGTAGGAAAATCTCTCTTTGCCAGGACAATGATTCAGTATTGTCTGGATAAGAGAATCCCATTTGTACCAGTGGAGACAGATAGATCGAATCCAGATGTCGCAGGGGTATATAAGGAGATATGTAAATATGCTGTGTTTAGTGAGAATGAACGACAGGCAAATAAGGCAGATAGAATATTTGAGTGGGCGATAGAGAAGCCAGTAATTGTAAATTTAGCCGCGCAATCGCATAGAGCAGTACAAGGGTGGATTGAATCTAATCAATTACTTGAACTAGGAAGTTCGCAGGGAGTTCTGTTTTGCAAATGGTTTGTATCGACAGGAGGATACGACAGCATCAACCTGTTTGCTCAGTCAGTGAATACTTACGGTGATAAAATCCCTCATATTCTCAATACCATTGCCAATTTACGAGGGTTCAACGCCTGTAGAAACGGGATGAATGCGACCTAAAGCAGTAAGCTTGGCAAAAATCTGGGTTAATAAAATAGGCTCCGGGATTTCGGGAAGCATTTTTAACATTTCACGAACATATCGAAAACCACGGTAATAAGCCTTAAGATCAATAATGCCGGAGTCGGGATTGAGTTGACGGAAATCAGCGAGAAGATGATGAGATAAAT